>JAFGEJ010000112.1 GCA_016931655.1 Phycisphaerae bacterium | reverse complement strand
CCTTCCATACGGGCGTCTCCGTCACGTAGCCGATCCGCACCGGACGTTTGCCTTTGCCTCCGAATCGCACCTCCACGCCCTTGCGCTGCTTGTCGCTGGAGGCGAGAATGAGCTTCAAGGCCTTTTCGATCTCGCCGCGAAGGGAGTCGTCCTCGATGAAAAGATTCTGAATTGTAGCGACGGGAATCGATTTAATCCCCTCGTTCGTTACAAGATTTAAAAAGGTTTCCTGGAGGATCGTCGTGTCGCCGGGCGTGTTGACCTTGCGGGTTTTGGTCTCCAGGCTGAGGATCGTGCCTTCCACCTTCTCCGGGGCCTGGAGCGTCACTTTGGCGCCGCGAATCTGCATGAGGATCCCCGCCAGGTCCGGGTTGCCGGACAAGTCCACGGCGAAGCTGCGCAACGCCCGCACGAGCGGATCGCGCGAGGCGTAGTGCACGGTCGGATTCGCGCCGGAGGGGTCCATCACGACCATCGACTTGAGGATGTCGTTGATTTCCTCGGTCTTGAACATGAGCCTGGCCGTGGCGGCGCCTTGGACCTCGCCGGTGTGTTCAAAAAATCCCACACCGCTGGAGAACATCACGACGCGGCGGACGGGGATCTCGGCGGTGTGGTCCTCGGCGACGGCGGGGACAAGGCACAGCGAGGACAACAAAACGAAACAAACGGTGATCTGTGTTACGCTTCGCATGGTGTGTTCCTTTCGGCCCGACGAATCGGATCCCAAAACCCTTTTCGTTATGATATTTTGTCTTCTGATAGTAGCCACGGGCACAAGCCCGTGGGCCCGATGGCGCTGAGGTTTTTCGGAGCCCTGAAGGGGCGATTGAATTTCAGAGAACAAATTTCAATCGTCCCTCCGGGACTCTTTGTATATAACGGCTTTCACTTTCCCATCCCTGAGGGATGGCTACTTTCAAAGACGGCCATACCGCTGGCAGTTTTTGTATTGTAGGTTGGACGCGGCTGGGAGGCAAAGGTTCCCTCGCCCGGCGGAAAAATTTACCGAACTTGACATCCACACGCCCGCCGGTACGATGAACGTGTTCCATCGACAGGAGAAACCCTCATGTCCGACCTCGTGCGCCTGAGCATGTCCATCGAAAAGCCGCTGTACGAAAAGCTCGAAAAACTCGTAGCCGAGAGCCGATACACCAACCGCTCGGAATTTCTGCGCGACCTGATCCGCGACCATCTCGTCGAGCGGGAGTGGGAAAGCCAGGACGACCTGCTGGGGGTGATTTCCCTGGTGTACGACCACCATCAGCGGGGCCTGAGCGAGCGGCTGACAAAACTTCAACATGATTTTCGCGGCGCGATTCTCGCCACCACGCACATTCACCTGGACCATCACCACTGCGCGGAGATGATTATGGTCCGAGGCCGGGCCGGCGAGATTCGCCGACTGGCCGACGAAATGCACCGTCAGCGCGGCGTGCTGTACGCGAAGCTGACCGCCGGCTCCACGGGCAAAACGCTTGCGTAGGCGAAATTTTACCGTGGCGCGGCGGCGTTTTTCCGCACGAGAAGATGCCCCATCGGACAGCCGGTGTGATGGGAGATCACGGGGCACTTGACCTTGAACAGGAAGAAAATGTTTCCCTCCGCGTCGCTGAGCGTCTCGAAGTTGCCCTGCCCCTTGGCGATAATCAGGTCCGCCTCGGCGAAACGGCGGCGGAAGGCGTCGGAACACTCCTGTAAAACCGTGCCCGGCGCATCCGAGCCGTTGTCGATGATTTCGATTCTGTCGTCGTAGCCGGCGGCTTCGGCGTCGGCGCGCGTGGCGTCGTTGAGAACCGCCCGGCCTCGGACGGCCAGCGTGACGCGCCCCGCGGGAAGCTGCTCGATCAACAGGCGGTCGGCGACGATCTCTCCGGCGTTGTCCGCGACGTACAGAATCGACCGCGCCGCCCGCGTCGCGGCCTGGAATTCTCCCACGTCGCCGTCCAGAGGGCCGTCCAGGGCGTGCTCAAACGCCTTGCCCACCGTGGCAAGAGTGATCTCATGCCCGACGCCGCAGTCAATGGTGTTTCCGCCGATGGCGAAGCGAACCGCCATTGTGAACGGATCGGCTGCCTGCCGCACCTGCCGCCGCAGGTCCGGCAGCAGGCGCAACACCTCGCGCGTCGTCTGGTCTTTCACGTCCTGGTACGGATCCTCCCGCCCGGTACGCTGACGAATCAGCCGATACACCCGCATCGCCATAGCCGGCGGAGTCTGGTGCATGTCGATATCCTTCAACATCGCCAGAACGTCGCGCAAAACCGATTCGTGCACGGATTCATCGTCCGTGACAAACCGGCAGGCCGTCAGCGTCTGCTGCACGAAACAGGGAATGCAATTCAAATAGGTTTTCATAATATCTCAATGATTCATACCACAGACACAGAGATTATTTATCTTTTTTTCTCTGTGATCTCTGTGTCTCTGTGGTGGAATATCCGGATTCATGTTTTTCTTATTTCTCAAAGTGAAGCGGCGCGAAACAGGCGGGCTGATGAAAATTCAGTGCACCGCTGACGGGCGAGAAGCTCGCCCAATGCGGATGCGACGTCTGATCGCCGCACTTGTACAGATTCGCCCGCCACGTCCGGCCGCTCAAATCGCCCAGCGGCCCGAAGAATTCCTCGAACAGCGCCACGGGAATCGAATACCGCACGGTCCATTCGGTCGGTTCGGTGATTTCCGGTTCGACGATTTTCGGCAAGGAGGCCTCGATGTTCACCCGCGCCGCCTGCCGGGGCGTTAAGGACGTGCTTTTCGCCATCGGCGAGTGCATGTCAGGCCGGGTCGGGTCTTCCACGAAACTCGCCAGCATCGTCCCGCCGCAGTTGACCTCGAAGTTGATATATTCCCCGCGACCCGGCGGTTGAAGGAACAACTCCACGCAGCTGTCGCGGCAGACCATGTCGTTGAGTTTTTCCGCGACGGCCCGGACGTAGCGATCCTGAACGCGGAAAAACACGTGCATCGCGTCGGAACTGTGGGCGAGCTTGGCCTCCACAACGGGCCGATGATCCGAACCTTCCGGGCGAAATTGGTCCACCCGCAGCACCGGCACGTCGCGCCAGTACTCCCCGTCCCAGGCGGCGCCCGACGGCGGAGGAGCGGGGCGTTTTGTGACCGTGTATTCCACCAACGTTGCGACGGACGTGTCTTTTTGTTTGCCGCTCATGTTCGTCTTTCCGTTGTGCGCGCCGGGAAACCAGAACCATACAAACACTCCCACGAGGAACCCGGCGCCGAGCATCAGGACCATCGCATGTTTCGTCATGGAAGATTCCGCCATCGTTCTGTCAGGCTTCCTTTTATTTCTCCGCCGTTTCCCTGTTGGGATGCACGTTGGGCACCGCCTGAAGGATTCCGATTGCCAGCAGCGACAGCACGCCGGCGATCAGGAGAAGCACCTGGAACATATCCAGAGTAACCGGCCCGAAGTCGCGCCGCCAGCCGTCGCCGACAACGTCAAGAACGCACCCGACCAGCAGGGGCGAAACCGCCACCCCCACAGACGTGATGATCATCGCCAGGCTGAGATAAAACGCCCTGCCTCGATTGGGAATCAGGTGGAACAACTGGGCCGTGCAGGCAACGCCCGACGCGGCGATAATTCCCCCGGCGACGATCATCGCCGCCGGCAGGAGAAACATCGCGTATTCATTCGGCCCCATGCCGATGCCGACCACGCCGAAGCACGTCAGGCAGAGAACCAGGTGCGCCACGAGAAAAATCCGCTTCGTGCCGAACCGATCCACCAGCGAACCGGAAATCAGATATGACAGCACGGTTCCCAGCGTGTGAAAACTGAAAATAATGACGTTGTCCTTGGCTGGAAATCCGCGGGCCTTCATGTAGAGCACCAGCGGCTGGCTGAGGAATCCCATGCAGAATCCCAGCACGCCGTAATAGGCCAGGAAAACCACCAGCGCCCGCTGGCGGAAAAGGTTTCGGACGTAATGCCGCCAGTCCTCGAAGTCCAGGCCGCCCGAAAGGCTGTTCCCGGCGGGGATTCGAGCGACAAAAAAAATTCGCACGAAGTACAGCACCAGGGCGACTCCGAAGACAACCTGAAACCGCCAGACGGCGGGATTTTTCCCCAGGAAGAAACCCGCCGCCAGAATGGCGGAAAAACTGACGAAACTCCAGATCGCCCGCAGTCGGCCGAAGAACCGCCCGCGCCGATGCACGGGCACGAGATCGTGCAGCAGGGGGAACCAGAACGTGCTTCCGCTTCCGTTGACCAGCACCCCCGCGCCCAGGACCACCAGGAAAATCGTTACCCCGCCCCTGCCCGACAGAAACGCTGGAAGGAAGAACGCCGCCGTCAGGATTCCCAGCGCCGCCAGCCAGGCGCGCAGCATGAACGCCTTGCCCCGGCCGGGCGGAATCCGCAGGGAGACGGGAATTTGCACGGTCTGGGCCAGCAGCAGTATCGAGGCGGGCAGCATGGACTGAAAGTCCGTTCCGCCCAGTTGTTTGATCAGCAGCGCCCCGACGGCCGATCCGGTCAGGAGCATCGTGAACACCGACCCGGTGCAGGCCGCCCAGACCGTCTGGCGCATTCCGACGACTTGCTGAGATTTCGTCAGACCGGTCGCGGTTTTGGCGGAAGAGGAATCGGATGGACAACAGCCTTTCACAGTCGCCGTATTCCACCGCGCGGCGCGGCGCGACACAACCCCCCGCCTGAAATATTTCTCTCCGGTCAGACAAATAAATCGATAAGCGAAAACGTGTTCGTGTCGAACAAACCCCGGTCGGAGAGTTTCAGTTGTGGAATCACCAGCAGGGCCATGAAGCTCAGCGTCATATAGGGGGCCGATAAGGAAGAGCCAAGGTCCTTCGCGGCCCGCGAAAGATTCGCGTATTTTTCGGCGACAACATTGCCCGGCTGATCGCTCATCAGGCCCGCGATCGGCAGCGGCAGGATCGTTTCGCGCGAATCTGTTGCCAGCGCCAGTCCGCCGCGATGTTCGATGATCAGATTCACCGCCCTGGCCAGGGCCCGGTCGCCGACGCCCACGGCGATGACGTTGTGGCTGTCGTGGGCGACGGACGAGGCGATTGCGCCGTCGCGCAGGCCGAAGCCGCGAATAAACGCCATCGCCGGCGGCGCGTCGGCGTAGCGGTTCACAACGGCGATTTTGAGCAGATCCCGGCTCGGATCGCTCAGGAGCATTCCGCCCAGCGCCGGGGCGGCCTCGATGCGGCGATTCGTCGCCAACTGGCCGTCGATCGCCTCGATCACGTGAATGCGCCCCCCGCGGGCCGGCACGGCGAAGTCCGCCGGCGCCTTGAGACAGGCGGCGAAGGCATTGGGGCGTTCCGCGGGCGGAGCGAAGGGCAGCAGGCATTGTCCCTTCTGTGCCACGACGCGCCCGCGGAGAATGGTTCGCAGCACGGCGAAGGTTTCCAGCGAATCCACTTCGATACAGTCGGCGGGGTCGCCCAGCCGCAGCAGACCCACGGGAAGGTTGTAATGCCGCACCGGATTCACGCACGCCGCTTGCAGCACGTTCATCAGGTCGAGTCCGTCGGCGACGGCCCGGCGGACCAGGGCGTTGATATGCCCGCGCAACAGGTCGTCGGGATGCCTGTCGTCGCTACAGAACATGCACCGTTCGGGATACGCGTCGATCAGCATGTCCAGCGCGGCGAAGTTGCGGGCGGCGGAGCCTTCGCGGATCTGCACGTGCATGCCCAGGGCGATCTTGCCGTAGGCCTCGTCGGCGTCCATGCACTCGTGGTCGGTGGAAACGCCCGCCTGAGCGTAGCTCGCGGCGTCCGGCCCGCGCAGGCCCGGAGCGTGGCCGTCCACGGGTTTGCCCCGCGCCTGGGCGGCGAAAATTTTCGCCAGCGTGTCGCGATCCCCCGCGATAACGGCGGGATAGTTGCACACCTCGCTGAGATATCCGATGCGCGGGTCGTCGAGCAGGTTGGCCACGGCGCGGGGACCGAGGCGTCCGCCGGCCGTCTCAAACGGCGTGACCGGCACGCACGCCGGCGCGCCCAGCGAAATCGTCATGGGCGTCTGGGCCGCCTCGGCGAGCATGAACTGCACGCCGGCGACGCCCAGGACGTTGGCGATTTCGTGCGGGTCGCTGACGCACGCGACCGTACCGTGCGGCAGGGCCAGGCGCGAAAACTCCCGTGGCGGGAGCATGGAACTCTCGATGTGGATGTGGGAATCGACGAATCCCGGCAGGAGGAACGTATCGAACGGCCCGCCGCCGCGCTGCATGTCCGCGATTCGCCCGTCGCGCAGGTGTAATGTGGCGGGGAAAACTTCTCCCCCGATTACGTCCACCACGTTTCCGCACAGCGTGGAAACTTCACAGGGGCCGCGATCGGCGGATGTATCGCTCCTGTCGCGCCCCGCGCCGAAATGGTCCGGTTCACTACCGTTCACAAAATCCACATTGCCTTCGAGGCAAATCGCCGCCCGACGCGCGGAAAAACCCGTTACCGCCTTTTTGTCCTTCGCCGGGGCGCCGAATTGAAGGGGGTTCCCTTTTTCACTTCGGAAATCACACGCATGACTTCCAGTGATTCTTTCAGCGTAATGGGAAACGGTTTTCGCTCACGAACCGCGGAATACAGGTGGTCCCAGATATCGTCCATGTCGCATTTGGCCTTTGGGGCGACCGGAACGGTCTTTTCCATCCACCGAAGATCGTCGGAGGAACCGAATCCACTGACCGGGGGCGTACCGGTTTTGGCTTTGCGGGGGGCGAGTTTCTTTTTCGGGTCGAGGTATCTCAGATGGATGGTTTTCTCGTCGCTGGTCAATGCGCCTTTGGAGCCGAGCACGATGTACACCGGTTCGCTCAAAGCCGCTCCGCCGCTGATTTCGATGTCGATCAGGCGACGATTTTTGCCGACCAGGATGATCTTGAGGTGATCCTCCGCGTCGCCGACGGCGGCAACGAGCTTCAGATCGCGCCACATCTCCGCCAGCGGGGATTCGAGAAACCGCAGGCCGTGGTCGACCAGGTGCGGGCCCCAGTTGAGCAGTTGCCCACCGGCGCACTTTTTAAGCGTCTGCCAGTCGTCGCGCCGCTGATAATTATTGCGGCGGAGCTTGATCTCGTACACGTTGCCTAACATGCCCGAGGCGATGATCTCGCGGATGTGCTGAAAGGCCGGCTCAAAACGGCGGTTGTGGCGGATAAACAATTTTTTGCGGTTTTTGGCGGCTTTGAGTTTCAACGCCTCTTTGTACGACGGGGCGATGGGCTTTTCCAGGAACACATACTTCCCGGCCCGCAGGGCCTTGAGGGCGTCCGGGACGTGATCCTGCTGACGGTTGGCGATATCCACCATCTCCACGTTCGGATCGCGAAGCATTTCGTCGAGGGTTTTGTAGGTTTTCGCGCCGTACGTTTCCGCCAGCAGGGCGCGACGCTCTTTGATCGGATCGCATCCGGCGACGATCTGAAATTTCGTTTCGCGCCCGGCCAATTCCCTGCAGTGCATATTCCAGCCGGCTCGTCCCAGGCCGACGATGCCCAGCCGAATGGGATTCGCTTTTGCCATGATTGCCTTCCTTTTCTGAATGGTCTTTTGCGGGTTTCCGCCGCCGGCCAATGGATCCCGGCGCCGTTTTTCCTTCCGCCGCTACAACAGGCACGAATCCTACGCACCCCTCCGGGACAATGCAAGCCCGTCGGGGACCTGTTTTTCCCCGGCCCGTCGTGGTGGCGAAAGAAAGCAAATGTTCCGCCGCGGATTTCCTGGGTTGCCAACGAAGCCCGCGCCGTGTTATATCTGCCGGGAACTCCTTAAGAATTCTCGCCGAGGACACCATGATTATCCCCCTGCGAACCAGTTATCGACTTCACCGCACGCCGTGGGTCAATTACGCGATCATCGCCGCGAACGTGTTGCTGTACACGCTGGGGTACAATGCTTCGACGCCGGCCCATCAGGCGCGGATCACCGCCTGGATGCTCGAACCGGCCTCGCCGATGATCGAACAGTTTTTCTCGTGCATGTTCCTGCACGCGGATTTGTGGCATTTGCTGGGGAATATGATATTCCTGTGGGTATTCGGAAACGCGATCAACGACAAGTTCGGCCACGCGGGGTACCTGGCGTTTTACCTCGCCGGGGGAGTACTGGCGGGCGTGGGGTATCTTCTGCTGGCGGGAACCGCACCCGTGCTCGGCGCTTCCGGCGCGATCGCAGCCGTTGCGGGAGCGTATCTCGTGCTCCTGCCGGCGACAAACGTCACGCTGCTGGTCTGGCTGTTGTACATACTGCTGCCCGTGGACGTTTCGAGCCTGTATTTCATCCTGTTCCAGTTCCTGTTCGATTCGTTCATGACGCTTTACAACACCACCGCGCCGGGTACAGGCGGCGTGGCCTACGCCGCCCACGCGACGGGATACGCCTTCGGCGTCCTGATTGCGGCGGGTCTGCTGGCGACGAAGCTTCTGCCGCGGGACGACTTCGACCTGCTGCATCTGCTCAAGGCCCGGCGACGGCGAGCGCAATATCGTCGCCTGGCCCGCGGCGGATTCGACCCCTTTGCGCCGCGAACGTCCACCGCACGAAACGTGGAGGTCAAAACCATCGAGACCGCACCCGCGTCTACCGCCACAGCGGAGGAACTTCAGCTCCGCCGGGACATCGCCGCGGCCTGCGCCGCACACGACGTTCCCCGGGCGGCCGATCTGTACCTTCAACTGGAACAGGTCGCCGAGGCCCCCGTTCTGCCACAGCAACAGCAACTCGACGCCGCCAATCAGTTGATGGCGGAACGACGCTACGCCGCGGCCGCCCGGGCCTACGAACGCTTCATCGAGCACTTCCCGCGATATGAATTCCTCGGCGACATCCACCTGATGCTCGGACTTCTCTATGGCCGATATCTACACCAGTATCCACAGGCCGAGACGTGTCTGACCCGCGCCCTGGAAATTCTGGACGACCCAACCAAGAAAACAATGGCGGAAGAAGACCTGGCGAACGTGCAAAAACATCTGAAAGCGTAACCGCGATGCAACACTACATTACGAAGAAAGAGAACGCGAATTACGCGAATGAAGGCGAATGTCGCGAATACGTTTCTGATTTTTTAGAATAAAACCATTCGTGTTATTCGTTTTCATTCGCGTAATTCGCGTTCTCTTACTCGATGGACCATGTAATAAAGATATGGATATCATCAGTCCCATTCCGACCTCTCTTCCGGCAAACGTACCGGCGGTGGACCCCGCCTCCTGGGACGAGTTCCAGAAGCAGTTCTGCGAATTTTTCCAGTCCCACTGGCGGAACGTGCCGCAAAGTCTCGACGAACTGCTGGCCTCGCTGACAACGATGCACGTCGGACACGGCATCCTGCTGGCGGCGGCGGGATTGTTTTACCTGTTCATCGGGTGGAAGCTCTTCAAGCCCCTGGTCATGCTCAACGCGGCGATCCTGGGCGCCGTTCTGGGCGCCTCGGCTGCGGTACAACTGGGCGCGGGCGAATACTGGTGGATCGGCCTGTTGGCCGGCGGCATTGTGCTGGGGCTGGTCGCCTGGCCGATGATGAAACTGTTCGTGGCGCTGTTCGGAGGGGCGCTGGGCGCGGCCTTGGGGTTTTCCGCCTTCGAGTCCATCGTTGCCGCCCTCGGCCGGGGCAACCTGTTGCCCTATGCCTGGGTTGGCGCCGCCGTCGGCGGATTGTTCCTGGCGCTGCTTGCGGTATTGCTGTTCCAGGGCGCGGTGATGTTCGCCACCAGCCTGCAAGGCGCGGGCATGTTCGCCTGCGGCCTGCTGTGTCTGCTGTTTAAGGTTCAGAACATCGCTGAACCGCTCAGGCAGACGTTGCGCATTCACCAGCCGGCTTTGCTTTTAAGCGTCGTGGGCTTAAGCGCCGCGGGGCTGGTCGTCCAGATCCTCGCCGCCGGCCGACATCGAAAACGCGCCGTGCGGGTCAAGTCGGTTGCGTAGAAGGGAATTTCACCACCGCCCAACGCGGCTTGGCGGTTTCTTCCGCGGTGTAAAAACTCAAATTGCTTACTTTTGGTGTAATATAATGTTGTGACATGCGTTTATACTGAAGCGCCACCCGGATGTGTGTGTTTTTGCGCGGACAGAATTTTCTATACCACACGTTTATTCTAATGGAGAAGAATCATGCGAAAAACCCAAACGATCCTGTTGAGTGTATTTGTCTCCCTGATCTTCCTGGTTTCCGGCGCATTGGGCCAGACGCCGAAGTATATTATTCTGTTCATTGGCGACGGCATGGGTGCGAACCATCGCATTCTCGCGGAGAAGGTCTCCGAAGTCAAAGGCCTGGGCAAACTGGAAATGAACCACCTTCCGGTTCGGGGCGAGGCAAAAACGAATTGTCTTGATCAGGAGGGCCGCGCTACAGAAACCACCGACTCCGCCGCGGCGGCGACGGCGTTGGCCTGCGGCGTGAAGACCGGCAGAGGCATGTTAGGCATGAAGCAGAACCATACGCCCGGGGACAACTTTACGGACGACGCCCAAAAAGCCGGCTGGAAGGTCGGCATCATTACTACGGATTGGCTCAACGGCGCCACGCCGGGGGGATTTTACGCCCACACGAAAAGCCGGCACATGTACGACGAAATTCTCAAGCAAGCCGCCAAATCCGACGTGGATTTCTTTGCCGGGCGTGGATTTAAAGGCAAAGACGTTGACAAAATCCTGCGGGAAGGAGGATACAACGTTGTGAAGGGGAAAATTGATTCGGCTAATCCTCCGAAAATGCCCTGCGCGAATCTGGAAATGGGCTCCATGGCCGATACTCTCCAGGCCGCCCTGGCGATGCTGGAAAACCCGAAGGGATTTTTCATCATGCTGGAAAGCAGCCATATTGACGGACACAGCCACGGAAATTTTTTTGCCGGTGCGATAAATGAAACCATTTCCATGAACGACGCCGTGCGCGTCGCGCTGGATTTCCAAAAGAAACATCCCAACGACACGCTGATTATCACCACCGCCGACCACGAGTGCGGCGGCCTGACCATCGTCGATAAGAATCTGGATCCCAGGGGATTGCTGAAGGTCAAAAACCCGCGCGACGTGGAAAAAATCATCGTCAATGACGTCGTTGCTTTCAAACCCAGTGATGAGGAACTCATTACAAACATCAAAGATGCGATCGAGCTGGAGGATATTTCCCAGAAGGACCAGAAAATTCTGATCGATCTGTACAGGAAGAAGAAAATCAAAGGCGACGACGGCCTGGTGAGGGAAGTCGTTCGCTTGATGAATGAACAGGCCGGGATCACCTGGACATCCGGCGGGCACACGAGCGACCCCGTGCCGACGACGGCCGTCGGTGTTGGCAGCGAAGCGTTCAAGGGGAAATACGAAAACACCCACATCGCCGATGCGATTCGGGGATTCATTCAGCAATCCGTGAAGAAATAAAAGTACGGAAAATTCGGTTGGGCCTATTTTTCAAGGCCTTATAATACGCATCCGGCGGGTTATGGGCGCGGCAATTGCGTGGCGGAGCCTACCTATGGCATTCCTGCGGAACCTGCTCCGCCACGGTATGTTGATTTACGCATTGACATGGTGGAGCAGGTGCTCCACCATGCAATAACGCAACCCATCGCGCCAACCAGCCGGATGCTTTTTTTAATAGGGAGAAAGGCCATGACGCAGTGGTATTATGTTCAGGACGGCAGGCAGGCCGGGCCCGTGGACGACGCGACGTTTCGCCAATGGATCGCCGAGGGGCGCGTCAGCCGGGAGCAACTCATCTGGTGCGAGGGGATGGCCCAGTGGCAGGCCGCCGGGACGGTTCCGGGATTGTTTGCAGCTTCCGTTCCGCCGCCGATTGCCTACGAAGCCGTCGCGGATCGACTGGCCGAGCCGCCGACCGACGGCTCCGGCGGGCAGGCGGGAGTAGGAAACATTCTGGGAAATGCATTTCGGATGATGGGGCGAAAATTTCCCCTCCTGCTGGGGGCCGTCGTTTTGGTGATCCTGGTCAATTCCGTTCCCGATATTCTGCAGAAAGTGGCCTCTCCTCGTCCCGGGGAACCAGCAGCGGTTCTGCTTTCTTTTTTTAATCTCGTTTGGGCGATTTGTATCGTGCTTCCGATGACACTGGGCGCCAGTGCATTTTCGCTGCGCGTCATTTGTGGCCAGCCGACGGGTATGGACGCGGTTTTTTCGGGATTTCGGATGTTCGGCAAGGCGATCGGATTGCAGTTGTGGATGGGACTGCTGGTTCTGTTGTGGAGCCTGCTGCTGATCGTTCCGGGCATTATCGCGGCGTTGCGATATTCCCAGGCAATCTACCTGATTACCTATCGGCCGAATCTGGGGATTAAGCAGGCCGTTCAACTCAGCGGTGACATGATGCGGGGCCACAAGGCCCGTCTGTTCGGCCTGGGCCTGCTGATTTTTCTGATCGCGTTAATCGTATTTTTACCCGTCTGGGTGATTCTCGCGTTTGTCATAAACGCCGGGATCGATCTCAACGATCCCTCTCACAGCCAGTTTGCATTGTTGCTGTGGCTTTTGTTCGGGGTGTTGTCCATCCCCGTTAGTATGCTTCAATGGCTGGCGATGGCGGACTTTCACCGCGACCTGACGCCGCCGGCGATTCCCGCGGCCTGAAGTGCGAATTACGGATCGACGCTTTCGGCGAGGCCGGACAGGACGATATAGCGTGCGCCCTGAAGCTCCGCCGCCAAGTCCGGGTCACGGAGAATATACGACACGTCTTTCATGTCCTCCCGCACCAGGCCGTTGAAGTCCATTTCTTTGACCAGGCCGAGGGGACTGTTAAAGCTCATCTCGCGCTGAAGGTAAAGGGTCATTTTTTTCGCCAGGGCCTGTCCCGGTTCGCTTTCGCGGCGGTTTCGCGTGGTCGCCACTGCCAGTTCGCCCTTTCGGCCGGGCGGCAGCTTCGCTTTAAGCTGCTCGGCCAGCGACTCGGCACATTGATCGAGATGCTTCTGCGCGGCGAATCCGCACGCCTGCGCCAAAACGCGTCCGTCGGAGACGCGCACCAGCCTGGCTTCGCACGCCAGATATCCCTCGTACGGGCTTGCCTTTTTCCGCCGGCGATACGCCCCGCGGGGCAGGGCAGCCGGCACGTCGGCGTCGGATACGCCCTCGGGCAGCTTCGTCAGGCAAAACGTGATCTCCGCCTTGCCGAACATGGAGGGTTTGGGACGCGAGGTGAGATAATAAAATTTCGGTTCGTATCCGCTTTTGCGAGCCTCGAAGACGTGCACTTCGGGAAACTCTTCCGACTCCTTCGGCAGCAGGACGGTGCACGGCGTGGTTCCAGCCGGCTGGGTGTTCCAGTAGAGTTTCGCGCCGGGCGGATCGGTTTGCACCTGGAATTTCAGCGCCTTTTCGCAGCCGGCGGCGGCCGCTCCCGCCGCCAGGAACATCACCGCCAGGCGATTCCGAAATGGCCTTTTCATGCTCATCAGATACGTGTGATATCGGCCCGTTGGCCCGGCCGGCTGTACGCGAAGCTCCCTTCCCCGCTTCCCCACGTGACCGACTTTTGTTCTGGCGGCAATTTGGTGATCGATCCGATCCCTGTGGGCGCGCAAAAAACACGACACAGAGAGACAGAGGAACTGAGAAGATTTTTTTGTTTTTTCCTACCTCTATATCTTCTCTGTCTCTCAGGAACTCTGTGTCGGATTTTCTGTTTTTTCTTTATGCCGGGAAATCCGATCACTCACCCTTTCCCGCCTTCGCGCAAGAAGAATCTTGCCCGCGCCGGGATTTTCCTGATAGGATGCCCCCGGCGGCTTGTGGCAAAACCCGCGAATTCCCCCCGCCGGGGTGGCGGAATGGCAGACGCTGGGGACTTAAAATCCCCTGACCTTCGGGTCGTGCGGGTTCGATTCCCGCTCCCGGCAGTAAACGCGCAGATGCTTTGTAGAAATTTTTTTGCCACCCCTATGGGGTAAACTACGAACACAAAGGTCACAAAGAAAAAATAACAAAGCGGTTCTGATTTCTTTTTCCTTTGTGACCTTTGTGCTCTCTGTGGCTATCTGTCTTTTATTTTTTCTTTTTCGTGGTTTCAATAGAGCAGGTTATCGAGCATTCGTCGAAAAACAGGAGCAGGACCATGGATTGCGTGATTCGCGGAAACGTGTTCGTCGTCGGTGACAATATCGATACGGACCAGATCATCCCGGCGGAGTATTTAAGCTACAATCCCGCCGACGCCGGGGAGCGGAAATACTTCGGCCGATACGCCATGAGCGGCGTGCCGACGGCCCAGTCCGGCCTGCCGGAGGGGAACGTTCCCTTCATTGAGGGCGAATCCTTCACGAGCCAATTCGCCGTGATCGTCGGCGGAACGAACTTCGGCTGCGGCTCGTCGCGCGAACACGCCCCGCTGGCGATCGCCGAGGCCGGCTGCCGCATCGTGATCGCCGAAAGCTACGCGCGCATCTTCTACCGCAACAGCATCAACGGTGGGTATCTCGCACCGCTGGAACCGGCGCGGCGGCTCTGCGAGACCATCGCCACCGGCAACGAGGTGGAAGTGGACCTCGACGCCGGCGTGCTGAGGGACCTCACGGCCGGCGCGGAATACACACTCAAGCCCCTGGGCGACGCGGCCGAGATTCTCCGCGCCGGCGGCGTGTTCAACTTCGCCCGCCAGGTGGGCATGCTGAAATAATACGCATTGCGAAAGAATTTCGCGCGGCGGAGCACCTGCTCCGCCGCGTAAAGCCAACTTATAGCAAGGAATTAACATGGTGGAGCAGGTGCTCCACCATGCAATAGTTAAGTGAAAGACGTCGAAAAGATCGACATCCTGAGCACGCCCGACGGTGCGGTGGTGGTCGTCAAAGCCGTTCCCGGCGCGTCGCGCGACAGGGTCGTCGGCGTGTTGGGCGACGCGGTCAAGGTAGCCGTCAGCGCCCCAGCCGAGAAAGGCCGGGCCAACGACGCTATCGCCCGCGCCCTGGCCGAGGCGCTGGGCGTGCCCCGCCGCTCCGTGACGCTCGTGCACGGACAGACCAATCCCCGCAAGCAATTCCTCGTCGCCGGCGTTGATGATCAATACATCCGCAATTGCCTTGAAGCCCGGTAATCCCGCGCGAAGAAATGAAATTGCTCTGTTGAAATCATGGAAAACAAAACAAAGAAAATCAGCCACAGAGGACACAAAGGTCAAAAAGGAAGAAGAAAGTCGCAATAGATTTGTTATTTTTCCTTTGAGACCTTTGTGTCCTTTGTGGCAAAAAAATCTTTTCAACAAAGCAAAATGAAATCTACGACACGAGAATTCGTTCGACGCGATCACCGAGGCGCGTGGTAATTTCGTGGGGAATGGTTCCGACCAGCCGGGCGAGGCTCTCGACGCTGTTGCCCGCCCGCGGGTTCGCCGAGATGATTTCGACGGCCTGGCCGACGTGCACGTCCGGCACGTCCGTCAGGTCGATGATGGTTTGATCCATACTCACGCGCCCGCGGATGGGAACGTCCCTTTGGCCGATGCGCATCACGCCGCGATTGCCCAGAGCGCGGAAATATCCGTCGCCGTATCCGATGGACACGAGGCCCGCGACGCCCGGTTGGGTGAACTTGTGCGTCAAGCCGTAACCGCAACGGGTTCCCGGCGAAACGCGGCGAATCTGCATCAACGGGCCGACCAGTCGCAGGCAGGGGCGCAGCGGCGGGCGGTTGTGCATTTCCTCGCCGGGTTGGTAGCCGTACAGCGAAATGCCCGGGCGGACCATGTCGTAGTGTGATTCGGGCAGGTCGATCAGGCCGGCTGAGTTGGCGGCGTGACGAACGACACCGTCGCCCGGGCGAATGTCGCACTCCGCCAGGACCTTCTCGAAGAGGGCGAGTTGATCGCGGGCGGAGGTTTTGTCGGCTTCGTCCGCACAGGCCAGGTGCGTGTAGATCCCCGCCAGGCGAACGGGCGCCGTGGCCCGGACGGCCTGGACGAGCGAGGCGGCCTGCTCCACCGGGGCGCCCGAGCGCGTCATGCCGGTGTCCACCTTCACGTGCACCGGCGCCTCGACGCCCAGACGCGCCGCGACGGCCCGGACGGCCTGGACCTGCTCCGGGCGGGTGACCGTCAGAATGATGTTCCGCCGTAACAATTCCTCCAGCAAGGCCGGGACGTCCCTCGCGTCGTCATTTGCGGCAGCCGGCAGGAACAGCAATACCGGCCCGTCGTAGCCCAGGCGGCGCAGCTCCAGCGCCTCGGCCGGCGTGGCGACGGCCAGCGCGTCGGCCTGCCCCGTCAGCGCCCGCAAAACCGGCTCAAGCCCGTGGCCGTAAGCGTTGCACTTGACGGCGGGACAGAACTTCACGCCCGGTTCAGTACACTGCCGCAGCCGTCGAAGATTTTCCCGGATCGCGGAGGTGGAAATCTCCGCCCGGAGATATTCATGGGTCATGCGGGTCAGTATTATACAATCGCCGCGGCAAGTCAATACGCCTGAAGATTCTCGACTTGCGCCGCGGCGATACGGTAGAATCGTGAAACGATCTTTAACGTACCTCGCCTGGTGGAGCACCTGCTCCACCAGGTATGAACGAACTTGGCGGAGCGGGTGCTCCGCCAAGCAAAGCGCAAACAAACCATGAGTTATTTTCGGGACAACATCGAGGCGATGGCCGCCTACGTTCCCGGCGAGCAGCCGGCGAGCAGGGAGCGCGTCATCAAGCTCAACACGAACGAGAACCCGTATCCGCCCTCGCCGGCGGTGGCGAGGCGTCTGCGCGAATTTTCCTTCGACGCGCTGCGGGTGTATCCCGATCCGCGCGCGGGAGTGTTTGTTCAGGCGGTGTCCGAAGTGCTGGGAATTCCGCGGGACAGGATCCAGGCCGGCAACGGCAGCGACAATCTTCTGGTGATGATCGCCCGCGCGGCAGCCGGGCCGGGACGGCGCGTGGCGTATCCCGGGCCGACGTTCCCGTTTTACGAGACCCAGGCGCTGGTGGAAGCGGCTGAGATCGTCGAGGTTCCCTTCGAGGCGGATTACGCCTTTCCCCTGCAAGACCTTCTGGCTGCACGGGCGGCGGTGACGTTTGTAGCCAATCCCAACAGTCCCACCGGCACAACGGCGAGTCTCGAACAGCTCGAAACGCTGGCCCGGGGCCTGCAAGGGGTCGGGCTGCTCGTGATTGACGAGGCCTACGTCGATTTCGCCGAGGCGACAGCCATCGAACTGCCCGCGCGATACGAAAACGTCGTCGTGCTCCGCACGCTGAGCAAGGGCTATTCCCTGGCGGGTCTGCGACTGGGATTCGCCGTCGCTCAGCCGGGGGTGCTGCGAGAACTCTGGAAGACCAAGGAAATCTACAACGTCAGTTCCCTCACCGAGCAGCTCGGCGCCGCAGCCGTGCGGGACCAGGACTCCATGCGCGCCAACGCGGCGAAAATCAGGCAATCCCGCGCAAAACTCGCCGCCGACCTGCAGGCCCTCGGCTGGTCCGTCTGGCCCAGCCAGGCGAATTTCATCCTCGCCCGCCCGCCGCGGGGCAACGCACGGGAGGTGTACGAAGCCCTCAAAGCCGGCGGCATACTCGTGCGGTACTTCCAGCACACCGACCTGGCGGACAAGCTGCGAATCACCATCGGAACCGACGAGCAGAACGCCGAACTCCTGAAGCGAATATAACACGGAATCTATTACGAACTTCCCGCGTGGATTATGCTCCCGTTTCGCGGCTGACGTAGCGGAAGATTCCTGTATGGGGATTTATGCCAATTTTTATACCATGAAAAAAGAAATTGCGATTTTGGAATTTCATGGTATGATTGAGCCATGATAAAACGAAGCGGATATATTGAATGTCTTAAAAAAGCAATTCGTCGCAGCCGGGCTGTCGCTCTTTTAGGGCCTCGTCAGTCGGGCAAAACGACATTGGCCCGAGAATTGGTGGATATTCATTCTCCCAACTATTTTGATCTTGAAGATCAAAGCAGTGTTATTGCCCTTGCCGATCCCAAAAGTGTTCTTGAACCCTTGAAAGGATTGGTCGTTATTGATGAGGTTCAGGAACGTCCCGAGTTATTTCCGGTTTTGCGTGTGTTGTTGGACCGCCGTCCATTGCCCGCCAGGTTTTTTATTCTCGGAAGCGCATCCCAGGAACTTTTGCGGCAGTCCTCCGAATCCCTGGCCGGACGATTGGAGTTAATTGAAATGGGGGGATTTGATATCACGGAGGTTGGGGCAAAAAAAGAATTTCCGCTTTGGTTACGAGGAGGATTCCCCTTATCTTTTTTGGCCAAAAATGACGCGGACAGTTTCAAGTGGCGCTCGAGTTTTATTAAGACATTCCTGGAGCGCGATTTGCGGGACCAGGGAGTGGATATTCCTTCCGTGACCCTGCATCGTTTTTGGGCCATGCTGGCGAATAGTCATGGACAGATATGGAATGCCGCGCCGATTGCGGCCTCGTTAGGTATTTCCGAGCCGACCGTGCGGAAATACCTGGATATTTTTACCGGACTGTTTATGGTGCGTCAGCTTCCTCCCTGGCACGTGAATATCAAAAAGCGCCAGGTGAAATCGCCGAAGATGTATTTGCGCGACACGGGAATACTGCATTCGCTGTTGGAGCTAAAAACACGGGCGGAGGTGTTGCGCCATCCGTTGTGTGGATTTTCGTGGGAAGGGTTTGTCCTGGAGCAATTGATCAGGATTTTGGAAATCGACCATCCTTATTTTTGGGCGACTCATCAGGGTGCGGAGATGGATTTGGTCTTCAATAAGGGCGGATGGATGTACGGCGTGGAAATTAAACGTTCCGATGCGCCTACCATGACCCCTTCCATGAAAAGTGCCCTGGAAGTTTTAAAGCTGAAACGCATTGCTGTTATCTATCCTGGTAAACGCCGGTATTCGGTTGATAAAAAAATCGATGTTGTCCCCTTCGATGAAATTCAGGGTGGGATGAAGGGATTGTTTGGATAAAAATAAAAAAAACGCGGCGGGCATTTCTGCTCGCCGCGCCTTTTGCTGGTTATTTCGCTTTGTCTTCCTATTGCCTATTCCCTGCTGCCTATTGCCTGTTCTCAATACATGTCGTCCATGTCGCCGCCGGTGGGCATGGCGTCTTTCTTTTTATCGGGAATTTCCGAGACGACCGCGTCGGTCGTCAGCAGCAGGCCGGAAACGCTGGCGGCGTTCTGGAGGGCGGACCGCTCGACCTTCGTCGGCACGATCACGCCGTCCTTCACCAGGTCGGTGTACTTGCCCGTCAGGGCGTTGTATCCGAAGTTCGGCAGATCGGATTCCATGACCTTCGCCGCGACGATTGCGCCGTCCAGACCTGAGTTCTCGGCGATCTGCTTGATCGGGGCGACCAGCGCCCGGCGGACGATGTCCACGCCGGTTTTCTCGTCGTCGCTGTCGGTCCTGACCTTGTCCAGCGCCTTGAGGCAGCGCAGAACGGCCACGCCGCCGCCCGGCAGGATGCCCTCTTCGACGGCCGCCCGGCAGGCGTGCAGGGCGTCCTCGACGCGGGCCTTCTTTTCCTTCATCTCCACTTCCGTCGCGGCGCCCACGTTGATCTGCGCCACGCCGCCGGAGAGCTTCGCCAGGCGCTCTTCGAGCTTCTCACGGTCGTAATCGCTGGTGGTCGCGGCGATTTCATTGCGGATCTGCTCGATGCGCCCCTTGATGTCGGCCGTCTTTCCGCCGCCTTCGATGATCGTGGTGTTGTCCTTGTCGATGCGCACCTGCTTGGCCGTGCCCAGATCGGCGACCTGGATGTTCTCCATGCTGATGCCCATGTCTTCCATGATCGCTTTCCCGCCGGTCAGGACGGCGATGTCCCGCAGCATTTCCTTGCGGCGGTCGCCGAAGCCCGGGGCCTTCACCGCGGCGCACTGGAACGTGCCGCGCAGCTTGTTCACCACGAGCGTCGCCAGGGCCTCGCCCTCGATATCCTCGGCGATGATCACCAGCGGCCGGCCGGACTGCGCGATTTTCTCCAGCAGCGGCACGAGATCCTTGATCGCGGTGATTTTCTTCTCGTGGACGAGAATGAACGGCTTGTCCAGGTCCACCTCGCGGGCCTCGAGATTGTTGATGAAGTGCGGGCTGATGTAGCCCTTGTCGAACTGCATGCCTTCCACGAGGTCCACGTGCGTGTCCAGGCCCTTGCCCTCTTCGACCGTGATCACGCCGTCCTTGCCGACCTTGTCCATCGCGTCGGCGATCATCTTGCCGATTTCGGCGTCCTGGTTGGCGCTGCACGTG
>JAFGEJ010000111.1 GCA_016931655.1 Phycisphaerae bacterium | reverse complement strand
GTAAGCTTTCTTCCGGGGGTTCGCTTCGCTCACCCCCGGCCAAATGCTTTCTGTCCCTTCGGGACGAGGAAAAAAACAACAAAATTTCGGGGAAACTCCATTCATGTTTCGGTTACCTGAATTTCTGGACAGCCTCAATTATTTTATATTCTGACTCCTCTGCTTCGCCCTGCGTAGCGGCTTGCTACTCTGCGAAATAGCCTTCGCTACGAAGCACGAGTCGCAGAGCAGGGCTGACTTCTACTCCTTCGCGTCATTCGCGTTCTCTTCTCTTAGATTTTCTCCAACCACCCGAAGAGGCTCTTCCGGTCGTCGAGCGTTCCGGCGAAGACGTCCGAGGGTTCCTCGTATTCCAGCGTGTAAAATCCGTCGTAGCCCCTGTCGCGCAGCAGCCGCAGGATGGGCGGGTAGTCGATTTCGCCTTCACAGAGGCGGCAGTATTCTTTTTTGCCGCCGACGCGCTTGAGACTCTTGAAGTGCGTAAAGACGATCGGATGCTCCAGCCGCTGCAGCGCCCGCAGCGGATCCTCGCCGTGCATGGCGAAATTGGCCGGGTCGTAGTTCAGGCCGAGGTTCGGTTCGTCCGCCCCCGCCAGCAGGCGGTTGCACTGCTCGATGGTGCTCGTGACCCCGCCGTGATTCTCCAGCGCCAGCGGCAGTTTGTATTTCGCCGCGTATTGCGCGATCTGTTTCAGCGCCGCGGAGGCCTGGTCGTAGACGGCCTGGTCGTCGCGATTCTCCCACCCGGCGAAGATAATGAGAACTTCCGGCTGGAGCGTCGCGGCGTTGTCCACATCGCGGCAGGCCAGGGCGATCTGGGCGTCCACGTTTTCGTGGACCGTGAAATCGCCGTTGACGTTCACGCTGGCGTACGACAGGCCTTGCGACTGCGTGAGCTTTTTTCCCGCGGCGAGTTCTTCCGGCGTGGGGTTGAGGGGAAAGCAGCCGGGCGCGTCGAAAAACTGCCCGCAGATGTACTGAAATCCCTGCTCGGCCAGCCAGGCGCATTGGTTCTCCAGGGGCGTTTGGCGAAAGCCCCACGGCGAACTGGCCAGGCGTATATGTTTCGTGTTCATGCGTGCTCCTTAAGCTCGGTTTGAAGATAGTTCGGCTCGGCTGGTGTTCCCGTTTCGATCAGATCAATCAGCGCGTCGACCATCGCCCGGCCCATCTCTTCGACGGGCGCAACGATGCGCGGCAGGCGCGGATGCAGACTGCGCAACAGGGGCGAATCGACGCCCAGCACCGTCACGTTCCGCCCGGCGGCTCGAACGGCTTCGATCACGCCGAAGACCGTCAGGGCCGTCGTGGCGATCAGCGCGGTCGCGTCGGGGCGTTCCGCGAGAATCTCCCCGGCTGCGGCGCGGGCGGCCTGGAACGTCGGCGGCGCCTTGCGCACCGTCACGCTCACGCCCAGCGCCTCGGCCTGCCGTTCAAGGCCGCGGCGAAATTCCTCGCCGGGCGTCCATTCGTCGGCCTCGCTGACCAGGCCGATTATCCGATGAGCCGCCCGATGCAGAAATCGAACCGCCCGCCGGCCCGTGAGGCGATTGTCAATGTCCACGCAAACCATCGTCGGCCCAGACGGACCGGTATGCCGGCCCAGGACGCAGGGAACGCCCTCGCGAACGAAGGCCTCCACGCGCGGGTCGTCCCGGCGCACGGACGTCAGGATCACGCCGTCGGCCCGGTGACTTTTCACGACCTCGACCAGTTCGTTCGCGGCGGTCTCGGCCGGCTCGCCGTTCAAGACCACGCTGTACTTCCGCCGGGCCGCCTGCTCGTGTACGCCGGCCAGGAACATCGAAACAAACGGGTCCGCCAAGGCCAACTCCCACCCCAGGGGCAGATGTACCGCAATGGCCCGGGCCTGCTTCGTCCGAAGCGATCGCGCGGAGACGTTGGGAACGTAATTCAACTTCCGGCAGGCGCGCCAAACCTTCCGCGCGGTGGCCTGCTTTACATGCGGCGAACCACTCAACACGCGCGAAACTGTGCTCTGATTCACGCTTGCCAGCTTCGCAATGTCATAAGTGGTTGCCATAAATAAGAATATAGAATTTTTAATGCCAATATATATAACGAGTTATGTTCTGCATCCGAATGCAGAATAAAGTATAGTTCCCTTCGATAGGAAAGTCAAGTGCCTCGTGGAGAAAAAAATGATTGTCCGAAGCGGAAAAGTGGCCAAATGGATATTATTGTCCAATTCGAGTGGATAATAATGTCCATTTTCTCCATTTATCCATTGTCCATAAGAGAAACGTTTTTCCCCGGCCTAGGATTTGTCTTTTCATAACCTATTCGATTTCAAGTGCATAGAAAATTATTGGATATCGGGATTTCTTTGATTCCCCATTGGCATAGAGGTTGCAAATAGATAGACAATGAGGAGCGGCAAGGAAGCCTTGACAAGTTCAGGAGCGACTTTTTTGGGAAACCGAGACTATGGAAGGATCGTGTCTCCAGGCGAGATTACGGCAATGTGATATGGGCAAACTCCTTCGCCTGAGAGAGGGCCGAGAGGACGCACGCGTGGCGGTCTTCCTCGCCGTCTGAAGTAACATGACCCGGGGCTCCGGTAGATGGAGGGACTGGGGCCCCGTTAAAACTTCCGCATCGGTTTGGGGGGAGTCGCTCCGGCCCTTCGCCGCGCCGCGATGATGGACTCATATATTTCATTTCGTCGCCGTCTCGGGTAACCACTTGCCGGCCTGGCAACCGGCGTCGGCCCGACGGTCTAAAGAGACCGTCGGGCCTCTCTTGTTTTCATGAAAACATAACAGCGACGAACGGCAAGCCACTGCGAGCGTCGGTTTGCCGCTCGGCGTTGTTGGAAAAAATCCGGGCCTTAACAGGCCCGGCTCGTTAAGGATCTCATTTTTCTTCGATTCATCTGGTCTTGTTCGGATTTGTTCGCGGCTAATTCTCTTCCCCATTGAGGTGATGTTTAAGGAACTGCCCGGTGTAGCTGGCGGGGTGGGCGGCGATGTCTTCGGGCGCGCCTTCCGCGACGAGAGTGCCGCCGGCGTCGCCGCCTTCCGGGCCCAGGTCAATAATCCAGTCGGCGCATTTGATCACGTCGAGGTTGTGCTCGATGATGAGGATCGTGTTACCCAGGTCGGCCAGGCGATTCAGCACGTTCAGCAGGTTGTGGATGTCGGCGAAGTGCAGGCCCGTCGTCGGCTCGTCGAGCACGTAGAGCGTATGGCCGGTGGCGGTTTTGCCCAGTTCGGTCGCCAGTTTCACGCGCTGGGCCTCCCCGCCGGAGAGCGTGGTCGAACTCTGCCCGAGTTCCACGTAGCTTAAGCCCACGTCGCTGACGGCCTTGAGGAGCTGCTTGATCTTCGGGAAGCTCTCGAAAAAGTGCAGCGCCTCCTCGATGCGCATCGCCAGCACGTCGGCGATGGTTTTGCCCTTGTACTTGATTTCCAGCGTTTCGCGGTTGTAGCGTGCGCCGTGGCATTCCTGGCAGGTGACGTAGACGTCGGGCAGGAAGTGCATTTCGATGCGTTTGACGCCCTGCCCCTGGCAGGCCTCGCAGCGCCCGCCCTTGACGTTGAAGCTGAAGCGCCCGGGCTTATAGCCGCGGATTTTCGCCTCGCGCGTCTTGGCGAACAATTGGCGGATCAGGTCGAATATGCCGGTGTACGTCGCCGGGTTGCTGCGCGGTGTTCGGCCGATGGGCGACTGGTCGATCTCGATAACCTTGTCCACATTGCCCACGCCGAGAACTTTGTCATATTCGCCGGGCTTGTCCTTGGAATTATAAAGCCGCCGCTTCAGCACGCGCAGAAGCGTCTGGTTCACCAGCGTGCTCTTGCCCGAGCCCGATACGCCCGTGACGCACACGATGCCGCCCAGCGGGAAGCGGATGGAAAGGTTTTTGAGGTTGTGCTCGCGGCAGCCTCGCAGTTCGACGCTTTCTTTTTTGGACAGGGTACGTCGTTGTTTGGGCGTGTCGATCTTCAATCGGCCACAAAGATATCGCCCGGTGATGGACTCTTCGGCGCGGCAGATTTCTTCCAGCGTCCCCTGTGCCACGACGCGGCCGCCGTGGCTGCCCGCTGCCGGGCCGATGTCGATGATCTGGTCGGCGGCGTGCATCGTGCCCTCGTCGTGCTCGACGACGATGACCGTGTTGCCCATGTCGCGCAGGCGCGTCAGCGTGCGGATCAGCCGCTGGTTGTCGCGCTGGTGCAGGCCGATCGTCGGCTCGTCCAGCACGTAGCAGACGCCCACCAGTCCGCTGCCGACCTGCGTGGCGAGGCGGATACGCTGTGCCTCGCCGCCGGAGAGCGTGGCGGCTGTACGATTCAGCGAGATGTACTCCAGCCCCACGTCCTCCAGAAACGTCAGCCGATGCAGGATTTCGCGGAGGATCATCCGGGCGATCTGCGTTTTTTCCTCGTCGAGTTTCAGCGTTTGGAAAAATTCCCGCGCGTCGGCGATGGAGAGGTTCACGACGTGGGCAATGCTCACGCCGCCGACGGTCACGGCCAGGGAGGCCTTTTGCAGGCGTGCACCCTCGCAGGCGGGGCACGGCTGCTCGGACATGTATCCGTGCAGGCGGGCCTTGACGTATTCGCTGTCGGTCTTTTTCCATCGCCGGGTGAGGTTGGGAATGACGCCCTCCCATTTCTCGTCGCCGTGCAGCAGAATTTTGCGGAGTTTGGGCGAAAGCTCCTGGAACGTCGCCGTGGGCGCGACGCCGTACTCGCGGCAGAACTTGCGAATCTGCCGGCTGTAGAAAATGTTCATCCGCTTTCCGCCGTGGCGCCAGGCGTCGATGGCGCCGCGCGTCAGCGAAAGCGAGGGATCGGGCACGATCAGGTCCGGGTCGAATTCGAGGATCGTCCCCAGGCCGTCGCATTCGGGGCAGGCGCCGTAGGGGCTGTTGAAGCTGAACATTCGCGGCGCCAGTTCGGGCAGGTTGACGGCTGGGTGCTTCGGGCAGGCGTAGGTGGCGCTGAAAAGGCGATCCTTCCACGTGCCGTAGTCGATGCCGTTGCCGTTTCGGCCGTTGGTCTCGCCGGGAGGGTTCTCCTCCTTCGCCGCCGCGTCTTTGGCGGCCGGTTCGTGCGTGACGATCACCAGGCCGTTCGCCAGGCCCAGGGCGGTTTGCAGACTGTCGGCAAGGCGAATGCGAACCGACTCCTTCAGCACCAGCCGGTCCACAACGACTTCGATGGTGTGCTTTTTGTTCTTGGCCAGTTCGGGCAGGTTCTTCAGGTCGTGAATCTCGCCGTCCAGCCGCACGCGGACGTAGCCCTCCCGCGCGATGTGGGAAAGCAGTTCGGCGTGCTGGCCCTTCTGCCCGCGAATGACCGGGGCGAGGACCATGAAGCGCGTGCCTTCGGACAGGGTCATAATCGCGTCGACCATCTGGCTGACGGTCTGGCTGGTGATCTTCCGCCCGCAGACCCAGCAGTGCGGCTCGCCGACGCGGGCGAACAGCAGGCGGAGATAGTCGTAGATTTCCGTGATCGTCGCGACGGTCGAACGCGGATTCGACCCGCCGGATCGCTGCTCGATGGCGACGGTGGGCGGCAGGCCCTCGATGTGTTCCACGTCCGGCTTGGAGAGCTGTTCGAGGAACTGGCGGGCGTAGGCGGAGAGGCTTTCGACGTACTTCCGCTGGCCCTCGGCGTAGATCGTGTCGAACGCGAGCGAACTTTTGCCCGAACCGCTCAGGCCGGTGATCACCACCAGCTTGTCCCGCGGAATGCGAACGGAGATGTTGCGGAGATTGTGCTCCTTCGCGCCGAGCACGACGATATCCCGGCCGTTGCGTTCGGAAGGTTCGCTCCCGCCGGCTTCTTTGGCGGGTTGGGATGTGTTTCTGGGTTTTGCCATAACGGTAGAATTCCACAGTGTACCACAAAACCGGGGGGAAAAAAAGGAATGGTTTAAACGATGAAAAGAATGTGTGCGACAACATTTTCTGGCATATGTCTGAATTGTCATCCTGAGCGTAGCGAGTTTTCGAGCGAAGTCGAAGGAACTCACGCC
>JAFGEJ010000110.1 GCA_016931655.1 Phycisphaerae bacterium | reverse complement strand
GGCGTGAGTTCCTTCGACTTCGCTCGAAAACTCGCTACGCTCAGGATGACAATTCAGACATATGCCAGAAAATGTTGTCGCACACTTCTCCACTCAACCACCTGGATCACGGGCTAACCGATGATGGCAACAGGGGTTACCTCTATTCAGGCCGTGGCTTTTCGCAGGGCGGTCGGGGTTTGCCCCGTGATGGTTCGGAACTGCCGGCTGAAGTAGTTGCTGTCGGTAAATCCCACGGCGAAAGCAACTTCGGTGACGTTCATGGTTTCGTTCCGCAGCAGGTCCGTCGCCCGGGCGATTCGCCGGTGGAGCAGATACTCAATCGGAGTCAGGCCGGTCGCTTCGCGGAACGTCCGCAGCAGGTGTCGCGGGGACATGTGAACCATCTCCGCCAGTTGCCCCAGGCCGATGGGGCGGTCGTAGTGTTCCTCGATAAAACTGATGACGTCTCCCATCCGCAACAGGCTTGTTGAGGTTGTGTTTTGATCCCGGCTGTAACTGCGGGAGAGAAATCCCACCAGTTGCAGGAACAACGCGGTGGCCAGCAGTTCGTATCCGGCGGCTTGATTTTCCAGTTCCTTTTTGATGGCCGCGATCAGTTCCAGCGCCCTGTCCAGATCGTGCGGATTCAGTCGCAGCCGCGCCCGCGGGCCGTGACGCCTGCGAAATCGCGGTTCGATGTGAAACATCGCGTGGTAGCCGGGGATTTTGCGCACCGCGTCGGCAGAGGTAAGCAACCGCCGCGAATCATAGAGAATATTCCACAGGATCAACTTTTTCCCCTCGCGATAGGCGTGGGCGTCGCCCTCGTGAATCACAAACACGTCGCCGGCTTCGACGGGATATTCCTCTTCTTCCGTCACGTGCACGACCCGACCGGCCTGGATCACCACCAGCTCCGTGAATCCATGCGAATGGAGTTCCGTTTGGCGGTGACGTTGGGGAGGATGGATTCGCAGGGGAATTTGCCCCGGCGGGAAATAATGGCCTCCGGGATAGGAAGGAACGGAAGATTTCATTGTCGTTATTATGCTAAAAATTGTCGCTTTTGTCAAGGGAACTCCAGAGCAAACACGATAGTATGTAGCCATATCAATGAATTTACGTTTGTTTTACGGCATTGGATAATGTCGGAATGATGAAGAAACCCGTTCCTTAATCCGGGAGAAATCCGATGAGCCTTGTACCGAGTGAGTTTGCGAATCCGGGAAACGAATATCGCGGCAAACCGTTCTGGGCGTGGAACGGCCTGCTGGAGCCGGAGGAGTTGCGGCGGCAGGTTCGGATCATGCACCGTATGGGCCTGGGCGGATTCTTCATGCACTCCCGCGTGGGCCTGGCGACGAAATATCTCTCCGCCGAATGGTTCGACGGCATCCGCGCCTGCGTGGACGAAGCCGGGACCCTCGGCATGGAGGCCTGGCTGTACGACGAGGACCGCTGGCCCAGCGGCGCCGCCGGCGGACTGGTGACGAAGAATCCAAAGTACCGTTCCCATTTCCTGGCAATGAGTACATCGAGGGACGGGAAGAAACTCACCTGGGACGGCGACACCATCGCCGCGGCTGTCGTGACGATTCAAGGCCACGAAGCCCACAACGTCCGCAATGTTCCGCGAGGCCGGCGCCCCGGCCCGCTGGCCAGGGGCGAAACCCTGCTGACCTTCCGCGTCATTACCGCCAAACCTTCCGACTGGTACAACGGCCAAACGTATCTCGATACGATGAGCCACGAAGCCGTACGGGAATTCATCAAAATAACGCACGAAGCCTACCGCCGCGAGATCCGCGAGGACTTCGGCGGGACGGTTCCGGGAATATTCACCGACGAACCGCACCATCAGTGGTTATTTGGCGACGAAAGCGGCGTAAAGGATATCTCCATTCCCTGGACGACGAACCTGCCCGAGCATTTCCGCAAGCGATACGGCTACAACCTGTTGCCGCATATTACGAAGTTGTTTTTTGACGTCGACGGCGAAAACATGCACCGCGAGCGCTACCACTACCACGACTGTCTGACGTTTCTGTTCTGCGATGCCTTTGCACGGCAGATCGGCGAGTGGTGCCAAAAGAACAACCTGTTCTTCACCGGCCATACGCTGGCGGAGGATTGTCTTTCCCATCAGGCGCGTGCCAGCGCGACGATGCGGTTTTACGAGCACATGCAGGCCCCGGGCATGGACCTGCTGCGCGAAGTCAGCCAGTTATACGACACGGCCAAGCAGGTCAGCTCCGCGGCGAGGCAGTTCGGGCGAACATGGCGGCTGACCGAAACCTACGGCTGCACGGGCTGGGACTTCCCCTTCGCGGGACACAAAGCGTTAGGCGACTGGCAGGCGGCGCTGGGCATCAACCTGCGCTGCCCGCATCTTTCGTGGTACACCATGGCAGGCGAGGCGAAACGCGATTACCCCGCGAGCATTTTCTACCAGTCCCCGTGGTGGGAATCCTACGGCAAGGTGGAGGATTATTTCGCCCGCATCCACGCCGTGATGACGCGCGGGAAGGAAGTCCGCGACCTTCTGGTGATCCACCCTGTCGAGAGCATGTGGATGCTGTTCAACATCGGCTGGCGGAACGATCCGAAAATCAAGGAATACGACGACATGTTCGTACAAACGCGGAATTCGCTTCTGGCGGCGAACATCGACTTTGATTACGGCGACGAGGATATTCTCGCGCGGCATGGGAAGGTGCGAAAAGACGGCCAACTGACGGTCAACCAGGCTCCCTATAAGGCCGTTCTCGTGCCGCCGCTGCTGACGATCCGCCGAACGACGCTCGATCTGCTGAAGAAGTTCGCCGGCGGCGGAACGGTTGTCTTCGCCGGAGCGATTCCGGAATATATCGACGCCGAACCCTCGAACGAGGTGAAGGAGTTTGCGGCGCAGTGCGGCAAGGCGCCCGCGAAAGGGTCAAAACTACCCGCGGCTGTCGAGGCCGCCTGCCGGCGCGTACATATCCAGGACGCCAAGGGGAACGAAATCCGCCCGACGCTGCACCTGCTGCGCGAGGACAAAGAAGCCTTCTACCTGTTCGTCTGCAATGTGGGATACGACTTTTCCAAGCCACGGCCTGGCTTACCGGACAGAAACGAACCGTGGGTGCTGGATCGAACGGATGAATTCCCGCGGGTGCGAATCCTGGGCTTCGGCGAGTGCAAAGGAACGCCCATTGAACTTGACCCGGACACGGGCGCAATGCACCAAGCCGACGCGAAATGTACCGGCGGGCGGTGGACGATTCGCACCTCGCTGCCGAAACTCGCCAGCCGGCTGTTTGTGATCCCCAAACATAAGAGCAGCAAACGTCTTCCGGCAACAAAGCCTCTTAAAACTGTTCGTACGCGGACGCTCAAGGCGGACAGGTGGGACATCCAACTCTCCGAGAGCAACAATCTCGTGCTGGACCGTCCGCGATGGAAGGTCGGCAAGGGCGGCTGGCAAGTCCATCGCGATATCCTCAGCGTGGACTGGGAAGCGCGCAATAAGGTCGGTTTGCCCGCACGCGGCGGCAGCATGGTCCAACCCTGGGCGAGAACGAAGGCAAAGAGCGCCATATCCACGGACCTGGAACTGGCGTACACGTTTGACGTTCAGGACGCGCCGGCTGGCGAACTGTTCCTCGCGATCGAACGGCCTGAATTGTACGAGGTGCGCATCAACGAACAGAAAATCGACACCGACGCCGAGTGCGGCTGGTGGGTGGACCGTTCGCTACGGAAGCTGCCCGTGGACCCGGCCCTGCTGCACGCCGGGACCAACGAAGTGCACGTACGCTGCCGTCTCGACGCCGACCACCCCGGCCTGGAGATCATCTACCTGCTGGGCGACTTCGGCGTGAAGGTCAAAGATACGAACGTGATCATGACCGCCACGCCGCGAACGCTTAAACTCGGCGATTGGACGAAACAGGGGCTGGCGTTTTACTCCGGCTGTGTTTCCTACCGGCGGACGTTCCAGAGCGGCCTGGCGAAGGGGCAGAAACTGTTCGTTCGCGTACCGGAATACAAAGGCATCGGCGTGCGTCTGTTCGTGAACGGCCAATCAGCCGGCGTGATCGCGTGGGAACCCAACGAGCTGGATATCACCGAATTCGTTCAGGCCGGGCAAAACGAACTGGCGATCCAGGTGCTGGGGCACCGGCGGAACTCGCACGGCCCATTGCACCTGAAAAACAAACCCAACTGGGTCGGCCCGAGCGAGTTCCAAATGCCAAAAGACGACTGGATGGACGGATACAACCTTGTATCCTGCGGCCTGCTTGCCCCGCCACAACTGCTTACGAGACGATAACGACCTCTCCCGGCCTCCGAAAGAATCTCCTAGCAGCCCGTTTAAGAAGTGTCGCGGGCATCTTGCCCGCGAAAACAAGATGATTCCGAGGGCAAGATGCCCTCGGAACGCGCGGGCAAGATGCCCGCGACACTTGAAAAGACACTTTTCATACACGCTGTAAGACTTTTATGGATTATCGTCCCCGCAGAACGCGCCAGCCTTTCCGAAGGGCGTCGGCTGGGCTTAGTTCCCCCAACCGCCGCAGCGTGTTGAGGGACGCCATTTCGCGGATGCGCCCCAAAGCGTTGCGGCGATCCACGGCCCGCTCCAGACCTTGCACCAACTGGCGGAATCGCTCCGGAGCGATGTGAAGGCAGAAGCAGTTCTCCGGGTTCTGGTGGTAATACAGCGACGCGTCGCGACGTTCGTCCACCAGGCCGTGCTGAAAGCAGAATTCATACGCCTCCGTGCCCGGATACGGCGTGAAGATGCTGTACATCACGCGATGGGAGGCGATCTTCCGCATTGCGCGGGCCGTCTCGGCAAGGGTCTGCTCGGTTTCCTGCGGAAAGCCGACCATGAAGAACGTCTGCAGCCAGATTTTATGGGCGGTAATGCGCCGGCAGGCGGCCATCGCTTCCGCGATAGTAAACCCCTTGCGCATCGCGCGGAGGATTTCGTCGCTGCCGGACTCCACGCCCACCTGGACCATGTAACATCCCGCCCTGCGCATGGCCGCCAGCAGGTCGTCTCGCACGAGCTTCACGTGCAGTTCGCAGCTCCAGCGAAGGCGGGGACGGAGGGCCGACATCGCCTCGCAAAGCCGGCGAATGTACGACGGGGCGACGCCGAACGTGTCGTCGTCAAAGTGCACGAACTTCAGCCCCATTTTTTGCAGCGATTTCAGTTCGGCGACCACGTTTCCCGGCGAGCGGTACCGCACGCGGCGCGTCCAGATGCGCCGCGACCCGCAGAAGACGCAGTTGTACGGACAGCCGCGCACGGCAAAGACGAACCGAAACGCGCCCGGGGGGTATTGATCGTAGTCGATCAGCGTTTGCGGCGCGGAGGCGTGCGGGAAGGGCAGTTCGTCGAGATTTTCGATCAGCGGGCGCGGAGGCGTGCGGACGACCCGTCCGCCGCGGCGGCGAAACGCGATGCCCGCCACGTCGTTGAAATCCTCGCCGGCGCGAATTGCCGAGAGCAACTCGACGATCGTCGCCTCGCCCTCGCCGATCATCGCCACGTCGAAATCGGGGCACTCCAGAACCTTCTCCGGTAGAATCGTCGGATGCGGGCCGCCCACGAGCACCGTCGCGTCGGGATTCTGCTCCTTCACCAGCCGGGCCGTCATCCGCGCCGAGGCAAGCGTCTGGGTCTTGGTGGAAATCGCCGCCACGTCCGGCTTCACGTCCGCCAATACGCGACGAACCTGATCCCACACCGGTGCAACGGGTTCTTCCAGATTGCGACGGAAATGTTCGTATCCCTCCCCGGCCAGGTAGCTCACGCGGATTAGCTCGCCGTGCGGCCTGAAGTCGGCGTTGTACGTTTTGACCTCCCAGCCGCCGGCGGCCTGGACTGCCCCGGCAAGATATCCCAGCGAAAGCGGATACCGCTCCAGGGAATACTCGTCCTTAAAGAGGCGATGAAACGGCGGCTCGATCAGCAGAATGCGTCGCGTCGGCGTCGGCATGGGGGCATTGTAGAAATTTCCCCGGGAAGACACTATCCCAAAAACGCAACGCGCGCACGCTCGCCCTTGCCGCGTCAGGCGGAAAATAACGTGGGAAAAAACAGGACTATCGAGAAAACGCCATGGCGCCGGTTCGGATGAAATCTGACAAGCCGCGAAAGCCCTTTTGCTTGGCCGTGGTTTCCAGAAGGGCTTTTTCTTCCGCCGTCATGCGAATGTTGACTTGCTCGGACCGCACGCCTTCGCGTGCAGCGGCGGGGGGCGTTTCCCCGGCTTCCAGCATCGTCGCCACGCCCGCCATAACGGCCTGGCGCGTGGCTTTAATGCAGGCCGCCGGCGTCTTTCCGTCGCCCATCGCTTCGGGATATTCCAGGGCGTGCCCATACCACTCCCCGTCCTCGAATCGCAGGACAATATCGTAGGCCTCCGCGATCCGTCGCGCCGCCTTGAGAATCTCCGGGGCGAAGGGGGCCGAGATATTTTTCTTTTTTACCGTGCTCCGGGGCATAACTACTCCAGCTTCATGATCTTTCGGACATACGCGTATTTTACTTTTCCGTGATGGACAGGAACCGGAAACGGCCGAGCGCCGGGTTTCGTGAATACGTGGTGTGAACCGCTGATTCGCGTCAGGAGATATCTCTTGCTTTCCAGCAGTCTTTCCACTTCGCGGAAGGGTCTGTCGCTCGGCATCCATTAAAGTATAGCTTATGCTATACGCCTCGACAAGAAGAAACCTGAAATGTTTTTCGTTTCAAAAACGCGGGGAAAAAACCAACAACGGCGTCGAAGGACCACGTTGCCTTCTACATAATCGTCAGATCAGCGAAATGCTGACGGTTTGTCATTATTTGTTTTTATCTCCAAACCACTGCTGTCCCATCATAAATTGAATAGTTCCAGTTGGATACAATTTTGATGTATTTCGGTTTTGTCCTCGGCTTGCGAGAAG
>JAFGEJ010000109.1 GCA_016931655.1 Phycisphaerae bacterium | reverse complement strand
GTCGATCCGAGTTGTTTTTTGATACAACAACATTGATATTAGTCAGTTAAGAAAATCTAAAACCCAAACGTTGGGACAGCAGTGATTCCGATTCACAAATCAAAACGAAATTCCTGACTTTTTATGAAGAAAGCAGCTTTGTCGCCGTTCCGGGTTCGACGATCCACATCACAGAAGCACTGGAAGAAGCGGATCTGAATTATCATTCTCCCACCAGAAGGCCATTAGTGCAATTTCGGAATTCAGACCCAGCCGCGATGTCAGGATTGAGCAACCTTACGCTGATCTTCGAATGCGGCCTGGAGTCTGTTGCGGCTCTTGAAGTAGCGGGTGAGGATCGCGGCGTGGGATATGCGGGCTTTTTTGAAAACTTCGCGCTGGATACCCTTCAGATCGGCAGTGAAGAAGCAGATGCGTGTCTGCAACTGATCGACGCCTTCGACAACCAACTCGATTGGGACGGCGACGAAGTTCTCTACGTCGAAAACCTGATCCTCAACGAAGGTTCCACGCTGGACCTCAACGGCCTGAATGTGTACTGCCTGAACTGCACGATCGAGGGCACACTCATCTCCGGCGGCGGTGCGTTGTACAACAACGGCATGTTGGTTCCGGCAGCAATCAACCCCGAACCGACGACGGTGGGGCTTTTGCTGCTTGGCGGCCTGTTGATCCTGCGGCGGCGGAAGAGATAGGGCGTTTTTCAGAAAAAGTACAGGAGTATTTTTCCTGTTTTGCGTCGGGGGCGAAGTTCCCGCCTGGGGAGTCCACGGATTCCCCGGGCGGGAAGCGTATAGGGACGAAGATTTTTTCTGACAAAGCCCGACGTGACCCAGCAAGGCATTTCTTTGGACAATCCCCGTCCGTTTCGGCTACAATGCTTTGCTCGAATGTGATTCCCCCAACTTTAAGCAGGAGATTTTACAGCATGACCACAATGCAGGATACGGCAGCCGAAGGCGTGGAGTACAAAATCAAGGACCTGTCCCTGGCGGAATTCGGCCGAAAGGAACTGGACATCGCCGAGCACGAGATGCCCGGCCTGATGGCGACGCGCGAGAAATACGGGCCTTCCAAGCCCCTGGCCGGCGCCCGCGTTATGGGCAGCCTGCACATGACGATCCAGACGGCGGTGCTGATTGAAACGCTCGTGGAACTCGGCGCGGACGTTCGCTGGGCGACCTGCAACATTTACAGCACGCAGGACCACGCGGCGGCCGCCATCGCCAAGCGCGGCGTGCCCGTCTTCGCCTACAAGGGCGAAACGCTCGAGGAATACTGGGAGTTCACGCTCCGCGCGATGACCTGGCCGGACGGCAAAGGCCCGCACCTCGTCGTCGACGACGGCGGCGACGCCACGCTGCTGTTCCATCGCGGATACCAGGCGGAGGACAATCCGTCGATTCTCGATGCGCCGACGGAGGTGAAGGAACTCCAGATCATCAACGCCACGCTGAAGGCCAAGCTCGCGGAAGACGGGCAGTTCTGGCATCGGCTGGCGAAGGACTGGAAGGGCGTCTCGGAGGAGACCACCACCGGTGTGCACCGCCTCTACCAGATGATGCAGCGCGGCGAGCTGCTCGTGCCGGCGATCAACGTTAACGATTCGGTCACCAAGAGCAAGTTCGACAACGTCTACGGCTGTCGACACTCGCTGACGGACGGCATCAAGCGGGCGATGGACGTGCTGATCTCCGGCAAGGTGGCGATGGTCTGCGGCTACGGCGACGTGGGCAAAGGCTCCGCCGAATCCCTGAAGAACGAACGCGCCCAGGTCTGGGTCAGCGAAATCGACCCGATCTGCGCCTTGCAGGCGTGCATGGCCGGGTACAAGGTCGTCACCATCGAGGACGCCCTGCCCCACGCCGACATCTACGTCACCACCACGGGCAACTGCGACGTGATTACCATCGAGCACATGGCCAAAATGAAAGACCAGGCCATCGTCTGCAACATCGGCCACTTCGACAACGAAATCCAGGTCGCGGCCCTGGAGAGCTATCCGGGAATCAAGCACGAAGTCATCAAACCGGAAAGCGAAGGCGCGGTAGACCGCTTCACGTTCCCGGACGGCCATTGTATTTATCTGCTGGCCAAGGGCCGGCTGGTGAACCTCGGCTGCGCTACCGGGCATCCGAGCTTCGTGATGTCCAACAGCTTCACGAACCAGACGCTGGCGCAGATTGACCTGTGGAAAAACCAGGGCCGGGCGATCGGCGTGTATCGGCTGGACAAGAAGCTGGACGAGGAAGTCGCCCGCCTGCACCTGGGCAAGCTCGGCGCAAAGCTCACGAAGTTGTCGCCCCAGCAGGCGGCCTACATCGGTTATCCCGTCGAAGGGCCCTACAAACCGGACCATTACCGGTATTAATCATCGTATCCAAAAGAGAACGCGAATAAGACGAATAAGAAACGAATTACACGAATGTTTTGAGGAATATTTTATGGAATATAAACATAACGAAAAGTCATTTCGCCACAAAGGACACAAAGGGCACAGAGAAGATAAGATTTAAACTTTGTGACCTTTGTGCTCTCTGTGGCTTCTTCCTAATATGTATTCTTTTCTTCGCGTAATTCGTCTTTATTCGTTTTATTCGTGTTCTCTTCTCTTTTCAATTATGTCCAGGACGATTTTGAATAACGTGCTCGTGCACCGCAGTTACCTCTTCGAGGTGCGACGGCTTCGCTTGCAGTTGCCGGACGGGCGGGAATATGATCGCGACCTGATCCACCATCGCGGGGCGGCGCTGGTGCTGCCCGTATTGGCCGACGGGTCGATTGTGATGATCCGCAACTACCGCTTTGCAGCGGGAGGGTATTTGTGGGAACTGCCCTGCGGCACGGTGGATGAAGGCGAAACGCCGGAAGTCTGCGCCGCCCGCGAACTGGCGGAGGAAAGCGGCTACACAGCTGGGCGAATCGAAAAGCTGGGACAATTCTATTCCTGCCCCGGCTATAGTAATGAGATCATTCACGCCTACCTGGCGACGGACCTGACGGCTGGCGAGCAGCACCTGGAGGGATACGAAGATATCCTTGTCGAGGTGCTGAGCGATAAGAAGGTACGCCGAATGGCGGCGGAAAACGAGATCACCGACGGCAAGACGCTCGCGACGCTGGGGATGTATTGGATTAAGAAACTCGCAAAAGCGTGAAAACAAGGCGGTTTTCAAAAAAATACTCCACGGATTTCACGGATGAAAGAAGGATTACACGGAAAAGGATTTTGTAGATAAAAAAATCCGTGAAATCCTTATGATGAAATCCGTGTAATTCGTGGATGATTTGATGCCGGGATGACGGATGAAGAATACTGTTCATTATTGCAGGCAATGTGGCGTGTTTGTATGAGTTTGGGCAATCGGCCATATTGGCGGGGGGAGCAGGGAAGCCGGGAAGGCTACTACAGCAGTGGTATACGCTACGGCGGCGGTATGCGCATGGGCCTGCCCAAACCAACCCCGGCGGTACTGTGGCTGCTCATTGCCAATGTCGCGATGTTTATCCTGCAACAACTGATTCCTTCTCTTACGGTTTCGTTGGCAGCCGTCCCGGTGTTGTGGTGGCAACCTTGGCGGTATATCACGTTCCAGTTTCTGCACGGTGGTCCCTGGCACCTCGTGATGAACATGATCGGTTTGTATTTCCTGGGCATGTATCTTGAACGCGCCTGGGGAACGAAGCGGTTTTTGGTGTTTTATCTCACCTGCGGCGTGATCGCCGGCCTGACGAATGTCGCCCTGACCTTCCTTTTTCATCAGTCACCGTACATCCTGCTCCTCGGCGCATCGGGCGGCGTGTTGGCGGTGCTGGCGGCCTGCGCGATTTTGTTTCCGCATATCCAATTGATTTTGATGTTCTTCCCCGTACCGATCCGTTTCGCGGCGATTCTCCTGATCGTGATTTCCGCTCTGTTCATC
>JAFGEJ010000108.1 GCA_016931655.1 Phycisphaerae bacterium | reverse complement strand
TAAGCCTTCTTCCGGGGGTTCGCTTCGCTCACCCCCGGCCAAATGCTTTCTGTCCCTTCGGGACGAAGAAAAAACAACAAAATTTCGAGGAAACTTCATCCATGTTTTGGTTACCTGAATTCCTGGACGGCTTCATTTATCTTTCAGCCCGATGGGCTGAGATATACCAGCCCGGGCCCTCAGGCTCCCAAGGAGGCAACGCCCCGGGTGAGAGCGTTGTTTTAATCAGAGCCCTGTAAGGGCGAGACATACGATTTGTCGCGCCCTTACAGGGCTTTGGATTTTTTACGGCTGTTTTCCCAGGGCTTCGCCCTGGGCTGGTATGTATATGCCTTTCAGGCAAGTGAGCGACCTTTTTTTCTGGCATCTCGCCCCAAAGTGTCATCCTGAGCGAAGGAGCGAGCAAAGCGAGCTCCGAAGCCTGCGGTGAGCAACGTCGAACCCGTCGAAGGACCTAAAAACCTCAGAAATCAAGGTTCTTCGACTTCGTCGCATGTTCGCTTCGCTCACAAGCGACTCCGCTCAGAATGACAAATTTGTGACGCGACCAGATAATCCGGTCGCTCACTCAGGCAAAAAAATGAAGGATTGGATGGAAAACGGCGGCGATGTCTGGTACATAGGCACTCTTTTGCAGGCCCCGGAACGCATCCGGCCGAGTTACCGAAACACGTTATCGAAACAAGGGCGAAATAAGGACTGCGGATGTCAACGGAAATCACAATAACGGTCATTCTTCGGTCGGGGGCGGCGGAGAGTTTCAAGGGAATCGAATACGGCAAGGCCTACACCGCAAAGCAGAACGGCATTGCGCTGACGGTGGGCGAGGCGTTTCCCGCGCCGGTCACCGTCACGCCGAACGATCCAGCCGACCCGATCGCGAGCATTGAATACGACCTGTTCACGGACATGCGGAATTATCACGAGGTCATCGTTCCCGACTCCGGAAGGGCCTATTCCCACAGGACGGCGCTGGTGGATTTCTGGTTTTTCCGGCAGGAGGCGACGGTCCACGATTTCAAAATGCCGTTGTATATTTTCCTGGGCCAGGACATGAACACCGCGATGGCCTTCGGCGTGGTGGGCCGGCCTTACGAAACGGAGTTCCGCACGCTGGAACCGCGGACGAACCGTGCCCTGATCGCGTTCATGCGACGGCTGTCCGTTCGCATCCGGCGCGGGACGGAATCGTATCCCATCCCGGACAGTGTCGCCCGCGCCAGGGCGGACGGCTCGATTACGGAGCACCTGTATTTCCGCGGCGGCCGGCAGACGCCGCGCCAACCGTGGCTGATGACGCTGCGGGAATTCGCCGAGTTCCAGAAAAAACTATACGACATCCCGGACGTCTCGAACAGGCGTTCAATGGCCCCGCTGTGGTGCAGCTGGACGGACTGGTTTTCCGACGACGTGACCGACGAGGTGATCCTCAACAACGTCCGCGAGGGACTGGAGCTGGGGATCAAAAATTTCATCATCGACGACGGCTGGTTCGGGCCGGGGCTGGACAACGATTTCGACGTGGAACTGAACATCGGCGACTGGCAGCCGGACCCCGCCAAGATCAAAGACATGCCCGCCCTGGTCAGAGAAATCAAGGAACTCGGCGGAGCGCCGATGATCTGGTGCGCCCCCCATGCCGTGGCGCCCGGCGCGAAGTGTTTCGAGGCACGCAAGGCCTATCTCATCCGTGGCGCGGACGGCGAATTGGTTCTCACGGGTAACAAGTTCCATTCGCTGTGTTTCATGTGTCCCGACGCCCGGAAGATCATGGCCGACATCTGCGAATCCTTCATTACGCAATGGGATTTCGACGGCGCAAAATATGACCTGTTCAACTGCGTCCCCAACGAACCCTGCCGCAATCCGGATCACGAGCACGACGTGACGAGCATGATGGAAGGGCTCGAGCTGACGCTGAAGGAAATCGCGGAGCGCTGTTTCGCCCGCAAGAAAGACTACATCGTCGAACTGAAGCAGAACTACGCCACGCCGTTCCTGTCGCGCTACGGCACGATGACGCGGGCCGGCGACACGCCCTACAACAACGAAGGCAATTTCGCGAGGACGATCTACGTCCAGGCGTATACGCCCTTCTCGATCAACGATTACCAGACCATCACGCAGGAAGATTCGCCGGAAGAAGCCGCCTGCGTCGTCATCAAGATGATCGCCGCGGGGATTCCCACCTACAGCATCGACTTCGACCGCCTGCCGTACGAAAACAAAGCCGTCCTGCGGCGGTACAACACGTGGTACAACCAGCACGTGGACGATTTCATGAAGTACCGCGTGCCGCTGGATGGAAACAACAACGTGATCCGACTCGAAACCGATTCCGTCGATTATTATTTCCTCGTCAACCAGGGCGGCCGTCTGGAAATCGACAAGTCGGCGCTGATTTTGAACGGCACGTTCCAAAAGGATCTGTTCGTCATCCCTTCCAGGCCGACCCGAGCCGACGTCACAATGCACGATTGCTTCGGAAACCAGGCCGCCAAATACGAAATCGACATGAACGGCTGGTCGCACCTCGACATGCTGCCGGGCGGAACCGTGTCCATTGAACGGAAAACGTAACGCCGACGTATCCCCTCAACAGGGCGTTTCCATGTATCATTCGTTTTCCACCGTCAGGCCTTCAAAGAGGCCCAGGGCGTTTTGGGTGGTCTGCCGGGCGAAGGTTTCAAAATCACAGCCGCGAAGTTCCGCCAGGCGTCGGGCAACGTGCACGACGTTGGCCGGCTCGTTGATTTTCATGTTCCGCACGGGTTCGGGGGAAAGATATGGGCAGTCGGTTTCCACGAGAATGCGGTCGTCCGGCGTGAGAAGAACCGCCCGGTGAATGTCGGCTGCGTTTTTGAAGGTTGCGATGCCGCTGAAGCTCAGCGTTGCGCCGAAGTTCAGCACTCGCCCGGCCTCGTCAGGCCCGCCGGTGAAGGAGTGGAACACAACCCTTCCGCCGTCCACACCGCTTTCGGCCAACAGGATCATTGTGTCGTCAAAGGCCTCCCGCGTGTGGATAACGACCGGGCAGTCCAGGCGGGCCGCCAGGGCCAGTTGCTCCGCAAAGACGCGGCGTTGCACGTCGCGCGGGGAAAAATCGTAGTGGTAGTCCAGGCCGATCTCGCCCAGCGCCAGGCATTCCGGCTGCTTCAGCAGGTCCTCGATTCGCGACAGGAAGCCCTCGGATGCGTGTTTCGCCTCGTGGGGATGGACGCCGGCGGTGCAGAACACGCAAGGGATTCGCCTCGCCAGGCCGAGGGCGGTTTTGGCCTCCCGCACGTCGCCGGCGGCGCAAAGAATCGCCCCCACCCCCGCCGCCTGCGCGCGGGCGACGGCGGCGTCGGCCTGTTGAAAAAGCTTCCCGTGAGACAAATGTGCGTGCGCATCAATCAGCATGAAGAGTTTTTTACCACCCCTAAGGGGTAAACTCCGACACAGAGAGCACAGAGAAAGAAATAATGGATTATGAATTTGGAGTTATGAATAGCGTTAAGAAAACACGATGAAAAAACTCTGTGACCTCTGTGTCTCTGTGGTCAGAATCTGAATTTGCTCTTTATTTCGCGACGGCGAGCAGACCTTCCAGTAGCGGGCTGTCGGGGCGAATGCGCCCGGCGGCTTCGTAGAATTGTTTCGCCAGGTCGTCCCGTCCCATTTTCCCGTAGGCCCGTCCGAGGAGGCAGAGCACGATTTCGTCGTTCGGGTGGGCTTTGGCGGCGTCGAGAAGCACTTCCACAGCCTTGTCGGGCTTATCGACGCGCAGGAGAGAGTAGCCCAGCAAAATAGCGGCGTCCAGGTGATTCGCGTCCAGGCTGCGGGCCTGGTGGGCGGACCGGATGGCCTTGGTCAGATGGTTCATCGCCAGGGCCGCCTTGGCGAGGCGCGTCCAGGCGGCGGGTTCCTCAGGCCGGGCCAGGCAGGCCTTCTGATAGGCCTTTTCCGCCGGCTCATAACGGTTGCGGGCCATCATGCAGTCGCCCAGAAGCGTATACACCCAGGCGGGCCCCTTGTAGCCCTTGCGTCGCAGGAGCCGGTTGAGCGTTTCGCCGGCCTGGGCATACTCGCCGGCGGCGTACTGTGCCGAGGCGAGCAGTTCGGGATATCGCTTGTTTTCGGAATCCAGGTCGCAGGCCAACTGAAATTGCTTCGCGGCTCGGACGTATTGTTTCCGCATCATAGCCAGCCGCCCCGCCAATTCCGCCGCCGCCGGTTCGGGAGCATAGCGGCCCGTTTGGCAAGCAAGGAAATCCTGCGCCTTTTCGACGTTTCCCATGGCGACGAGGACTTCCGTCGCAGCCAGGATCGGTGCAATGGTCGAACGGTCCAGCTCCGCGGAACGGTTGTACGACGCCAGGGCCTCCTCCAGCCGTCCTTCCTTCTCCTGGGCCGCCCCCAGCAGGTAATACATTTCCGCCAGCAGGCCGGGGTGTTTGTCCTGGGTGTCCTGTTGTTCCTGTTGGACAAGCAACTGGAGCAGGCCGATGGATCGGCTGTAGTAGCCTTTTTCGATATAGATGCGGGCCAGGAGGAAGCGGAGATCCTTGCTTTCGGGGTCCAGGGACAGGCCTTCCTCGGCATTGGAGCAGGCCTTGTCCACGTGTCCGCCGGCCAGGTGATCCCTCGCCAGCGAATACAGGACATTCGCCCGCGAAACGGACCACTTTCCGTAGACTTCTTTCTTGGCTTCCTTGACGGACGGCTGCTGACATCCCGCGGCCAGGAACAACAACCCCATTACCATCGGTATGATGCGTTTCATGGTTTGCTTCCGTGCTGGTGCTACATTCCTCTGACCTTTTTCAGCAAGGCCGAGAGGGTTCCGGTTTCCAAATATCGCCGCGTCGGGCTTTTGTATTCTTCCAGCGGTTGGCGGCGATCCGGCTCCGCATCGGGCTTCTCCGGCGTAGTTTCCTTTTTCTCTTTGTCCGACGCGGGCGCGTTGTTTGCGTCATTCGGATGAGGCGTTTGCTCTTCGGGCGTCAGCGTGTCCGAAAGAGGCGGAGGCGAACTGATATCCACCGGTTCAGCCGGCGGGGAAGGCGCCGGCCTGGTGACACGAACGGCGTCCGGATTCATGCTCGGCTCGGGCGTGGGAGAGACGGGTTCGTCCTCAATCGGCGCCAGCCTGGGCTTGGCGGGTTCTTCCGGCGTTTCCACCGGCTCGGACTCGTCATCGGCTGTTTCAGACTCGTAGGCCGGCTCAGGCTCGTCCGCAACGTCAGGCTCTTCCGCCGACTCAGGCTCGGCGGCCGACTCAGGCTCGGCGGCAGATTCGGGTTCCGCTTCAAGCTCAAATTCCGGTTCCGGCGCGGGTTCCTCCGCCGGCAGCGGAACTTCCTTTAGTTCCGGCGCAGGCGGCGCCGGTTTGAGGGCTTCTGCCGGCGTGGAGGCCTTTTCCGGGGCCCGAGGCGCTTCAGCAGGTTCAGGAGCCTTTTGGGGGTCGGGGGCCTTCGCCTTCGTGTCCGTTTTGGGGCGTTTGGGCTTCGCCGGCGGCGCGGGGGCCTTGGCGGGGATCATGTCGATCTCGCCCGGCACGGACGAGCTTGGCCGGGGAACGGGAGTAAAACGCTCTCGGCGAGGCGTTACACCGGATTCCGTGGGTTTCAGTTCCACGCCCATCGCCTTGCGTACCTCGGGGCGAAGATCCTCGTCGTGCAGCGGGCGGCGTGGCGGAAGAATGGTGTCCACGTCCCGTCCGATTTCCTGCATGAGCATGCGCGTCACAAGATACCGGGCGTCGGTGAACTGCGGAGGATGAGCCCAACTGGCCTGATCGGTCATTCGCTCCTTCAGCAACATCGCCTCGATGAGGTCCGGCTGGAGGGACAGGCACAGGTCGAGCCACCATCGCGCGTGGTCCGGGTTTCCTTCCGTCCAGGCCTGGTTGGCCCACTTGAGATAATTCGCGCTGAGACGGTGACGCCCCCACCATCGCAGCCCATCGCGGGCGCCGATGCGATATCGTTCCGCCACGCTGCGCATTCGCTCGCCGATCGCCTCCTGGGAGGCGTCGCGTATAATGTGAGGCGTGATCAGGATAATCACTTCCGAACGGGTGGTGGAATCGACGGTGCTTCTGAACGCCGTCCCCAGCCAGGGAACGTCGCCCAAAATCGGAATCTGTCGGCGAACGGTTTCCACCTCGTCGCGGAACAGGCCGGCGATTACGACGGTTTTTCCGTCGCGCACGATGATGTTTGTGGTGACTTCCGTGGTGGTTTTTCGCGGAAGGGCCGGTCCGCCCGCTTCCGCGGGCGTCACCGAACCGCTGGAGTCTTCGGGGTGAATTTCCAGGCGGATGTTGTCGTTCGCGCCGACGAAAGGTCTGACGATCAGGCGCGTGCCGGTCTCAAGAAACTCCACCTGCTGAATCGCGGACGTGTCCGTCACGACGGTCGTGAGATATCCGTCCGACCGTCCCACGAGCATCTCGCCCCGCTGCTTGTTGACGATCAGCAGCTTGGGATTCGCCAGCACCGTCACGTCGCGCACCGACTCCAGCGCGTGGATGAACGCGCCGACGTTTTCGTACACGATGCCGAACGTGAACGGCTGGCCGAACGTGTTGGGCATGTTCCCCGTGAAATTCGTGTTCACCCGCGACTGCCAGTGCCCGAAATCATCCACGCCGCCGGCCGGCGGGGCCTGAACGGTAAGGTTTGTCAGAGTACTCTGAGCACCGAAGACGTCGAAGTTCGATCCGATCAATCCCTGCAAATCCACGCCCAGGGCATTATCGTCGTCCAACGCCGCCGAAAGGATCGTCGCCTCGATCAGAACCTGATCCGGCTTGACGTCCACTTTCTTAATGACCTTCTCGACTTTCTCCAGAATATACTCGTAGTCGTACACCACCAACACGTCCGTGGCGCCGTTTCGCCTGCGATATTGATCCCACGTGGGGGCGGGCAAGGCTTCGATGTTGATGTGCTGGTGCTCTTCCGGCGTGATTGTGGCCTTGCCGTTCGGCGAGAGCATGCCGCTGATGAGATCCTTGGCGCTGCTGGCCTGGAGATACGCCAGGGTAAACACCCGCGTTTCCATGGGCATTTCTTCGCGTCTCTGCGCCATTTCCACCTGTGTAAAGACGTAGATGACTTCCCCCTCCTTCTGGTAGACCAGCCCCGCCGCCTCAATGACGGCGTCCAGGGCATCCTGAAACTCCACGCCGTACAGGTCGGCCGTCACCGTACCGTCAACCTGGCTGGAGGTCACAATGTTCGTTTTCGCCTGGGCGCTGAGTTGCCGCAGAACCGTCCGAACGTCGGCGTCCTGCACGTGCAGGTCAAAGGAACCCTCCACCGTCACACGAATGTCGGTGAATCCCTTGGGTTTTTCCTTCTTGTCGGCGGATTTCTTCTTTCCGCCGCGCATTTTATCCGCCAGGGACTTTCGAGCAGCCGGCGCCGCGGGACGGGCAACTGGCGCGCCGCCGCTTTCCACCTCCTGCAGGGCCTGAGCGGCCTCCATCTGCCTCTGGGAAGCCGCCTGGCGCGCCTGGTCCGCCATCTTAAGAAGATCCGCCAGATTCGGCACTGTGGAAGGCGGATCGTCCTCTGCGCACCAGGCCATCGACGCACAAAACGACAGCGCCAATAAGCCCATCACGACAGGTCGGTGCACCCGATCCATCATAGGGTTCTCCTGCGAATCCTAATCCTCACTCCCAGTGATCCTGTGTCTTATCGTCCGAACAGGGGAATTTTGTTTTGTGTTTTTTCCGATTTTTCCTGTCAGCCTCCGGAAGAGAACACGATAAGAGAACACGAATAAGACGAATAAAGACGAATTACTCGAATGGAATCCTTAAAAAGGAAAGGCCGAACCCCGGTCATGAAACATGGGGAATGAATGATAAAACCGGGAAATATGCGTCAAAGGATGGGGGAAAAACAGGAAAAACTACAATTTCTTCGTGTGATTCGTATTTTTTCGTGAAACCTGTCCCATAATATTCTGTCACATCTAAGACTGTGAACTGTCATCCTGAGCGGAGCGGTAGCGGAGTCGAAGGCTTGTCCTGAGCTTGCCGAAGGAAC
>JAFGEJ010000107.1 GCA_016931655.1 Phycisphaerae bacterium | reverse complement strand
TAAGCCTTCTTCCGGGGGTTCGCTTCGCTCACCCCCGGCCAAATGCTTTCTGTCCCTTCGGGACGAAGAAAAAACAACAAAATTTCGGGGAAGCTCCATCCATATTTTGATTGCCTGAATTTCTGGACGGCCTCGTTTATTTCATGAAACTGTATCTATCCCAAGGACGCCACGTCCGGCTGGCGCGCGGCGCGGGTTTCGTCCAGACGCGACACGGGTGTGGCATCGGACAGTCCTCTTTGGTGCGTAACAAGTTACGCACCCTACCGTGGAATTCATGCCCATCCCTAAAGGAAGGGCATGCCACCCGCCATCCATCATTCATCAACCTTCCCCAGGACACTGACTTATCTATGGTATCCATATCTTCTTCGCCTCGACCAGGTCGATATCCAAGGGAAGGTTCAGAGGCAACGGCGACTTGGTATAAAAGGCTAGGCCCTTGTAGCTGGTGAGGTACTGGTAGCTTTTCGACCAGAATCCGCCGGTAGCGACCACAACGACCGGCTGCGAAGCCCTCGCCAGCACGGAAAGGAAATCCGGGGGTTGGACGCGAACGATGGCACCGGAGGCACGAATTGCCTGCGCTATTGCCGCCGCTGCCACGGCAGCACCACTGGCGCTTGCGGCGCCGGCTGCAGCTCCGTTAGTCATGCGTAACTCCTTGTATGCAAGATTGTCCTACCTGTTCACGTAAACAGATAATTGGTGGGAAACAAAGTCACCCACCCTATCGGCTTCTTGGTTTTTCCTACACCAATGACGCCACGTCCGGCTGGCGTGCGGCGCGAGTTTCGTCCAGGCGCGATACGGGTGTGGTTTTCGGACATTCCTTGAACGATTCCGGGTCGTTTTGAGCCACTTCGGCAATTTCCCGCATTGCGGCGACGAAGGCGTCGAGCGTTTCGGTGGATTCGGTTTCCGTCGGTTCGATCATCATCGCCTCCGGCACGATCAGGGGGAAGTACACCGTCGGCGGATGAAAGCCGCGGTCGATGAGGGCCTTGGCGACGTCGATGGCGTGCACGCCGTTTTGCATCTGCCTCGCGGCGCTGAAGACGCACTCGTGTTTGCACACGCGGTCGAACGGAAGGTCGTACACGTCCTTGAGCTTCTGGCGGACGTAGTTGGCGTTCAGCACGGCGTTTTCGCTGACGCGCAGCACGCCCTCGCGGCCGAGCATCAGGATATATGCATACGCCCGCAGCACAATGCCGAAGTTGCCGTAGAACGGCGCGATATAGCCGATGGACTTCGGTCGATCGTAGTCGAGAAAGTACGAACCGTCGCGGTTCCGGCAGACGACGGAGATCGGCAGAAATTCCGTCAGCCGCTCGCAGACGCCCACCGGCCCGGAGCCCGGCCCGCCGCCGCCGTGGGGCGTGCTGAACGTTTTGTGCAGATTGACGTGCACGATGTCGAAGCCCAGATCGCCCGGCCGAACGCGGCCGAGAATGGCGTTGAGATTCGCCCCGTCGTAATACATCAGCCCGTCCACGTCGTGCACGAGTTTGCAGATCTCCGCGATGTGCGGGTTGAACAGCCCCAGCGTGTTGGGGCAGGTCAGCATCAGGCCCGCGATGGAATCGTCGAGCATGGACTTCAGCGCGTCAAGGTCCATCACACCGTTCGCGTCCGACGGGACGGTCTTGACGCCGAAACCCGCAATCGCGGCGCTGGCGGGATTCGTGCCGTGGGCGCTGTCGGGGATCAGGATCGTCGTCTTTTTATTGCCGCGGTCCTTGTGATAGGCCGCCATCATCATCACGCCCGTCAGCTCGCCGTGGCTGCCCGCCAGCGGCTGCATCGTGAAGGCCGCCATCCCGCACAGCTCGCGCAGCGCGAGGTCCATCTCGTGCAGCACGCCCAGGGCGCCCTGCACCAGCCGTTCGCCCGTCGAGAGCTGCGGCAGGAGCGGATGCAGCTCGGCAAAGCCCGCCAAGGCGGCGATGCGCTCGTTGATCTTCGGGTTGTATTTCATCGTGCACGAGCCGAGCGGATAGAAGCCCGTGTCCACGCCGAAATTTCGCCGGCTGAGTTCCGTGAAATGGCGGGCGACGTCCAGTTCGCTCAGTTCGGGCAGTTGGGCGGGTTTTTCGCGCAGCAGGTCGGGGCGAATTTCCGCCTGGATGTTCACGCCGGGGTCAGGCAACGACAGGCCGCGACGACCCGGCACGGATTTCTCGAAAATCAGCTTCATAACGCGTTCTCCAGAACGTGGGCGAAAAAGTCGATTTCCTTCTTCGTCCGCTTTTCGGTCACCGCCACCAGAAGGGCGTTGGTCATTTTCGGATAATATCGCACCAGCGGAAAACCCGCGGATATGCCGTGATGCAGCAACTCGCGGATCACGCGATCGACGTGCGTGGGCAGCTCCAGCACGAACTCATTGAAGTACCAGTGTCTTGGGAAATGAAGTCGCACACCGGGAATCGATAATAATTTCTGCTGGGCGTACCAGGCCTTGTCCGCGCAAAGGCGCGCCAGTTTTTGCAGACCGGTCTTGCCCAGCAGGCTCATGTAGACCAGGCTGGTCAAGGCACAGAGTCCTTCGTTGGTGCAGATGTTGCTGGTGGCCTTCTCGCGGCGGATGTGCTGCTCGCGGGCCTGGAGCGTCAGGACGAATCCGTCGCGTCCCAGGCGGTCCACGGTGCGTCCGGCGATGCGCCCGGGCATTTTGCGAACGTATTTCATACGGGTGGCCATGAACCCGAGGTACGGCCCGCCGAACGAAAGCGGCAGGCCCAGGCTTTGCCCTTCGCCGGTGACGATGTCCGCGCCCATCGCGCCGGGGGTTTTGATCAGGCCCAGCGCGATCGGGTAACACGAAACCACCAGCAGCGCCCCGCGGCTGTGCGCAATGGTCGCCAGGTCCGTAAAATCCTCGATGCAGCCGAAGAAGTTCGGCGTCTGGACAACGACGGCAGCCGTCGAATCGTTCATGTGCCGGATGATCTCCGCGCGGTTGGCAATGCCCTCCGTGCTGTGCGTTTCGATCAGCTCAATGCCGAGATTGCTCGTGTAGCTCCGCAGGATCGTGCGATAAATCGGGCTGACGGTGTCGTCGACGATGACGCGATCCCGGCCCGTGACGCGCAGGGCCATTGTGACGGCTTCGTACATCGCCGTGCCGCCGTCGTAGAGCGATGCGTTGGACACCTCCATGTCCGTCAGCCGGCAGATGCAGGACTGGAACTCGTAGATTGCCTGGAGCGTGCCCTGGCTGAGTTCCGGCTGATAGGGCGTGTAGGCGGTGTAAAACTCGCTCCGCCCGACAAGCTCGCCGACGGCGGCGGGGATGTAATGGTCGTACAACCCGCCGCCGAGGAAACTCGTCAAGTGCGTGTGGTTCCGCTCCGACAGCGCCCGCAAGAGCGCGCCGACTTCCTGCTCGCTCATACCGGCGGGGAGGTTCGGTGGGGCGCATTTCAACTCCGCCGGCACGTCGGCGAAAAGATCGGCCGCGCTCATGCCGATCTCGCGGAGCATTTCTTCCCGCTGCTGATCCGTATTGGCGATGAATGGCATAAGGAACTCCGTGAAAGAATAGATATTGTCATTCTGAGCGAAGCGGCGAGTGCCAACGAGCCGCGAAGTCGAAGAACCTAATCGAAAGATAGACGTAAGATCCTTCGGCTTCGGTCCTCGTTTCACTCGGACCTTCGCTCAGGATGACAGTACTATAACAATTCCTTGTACTGTTCCGGCGTTAAAAGGTTTCCCAATTCCGCCGGGTCGCTTAATTCCAGCGTATAAATCCAGCCCTTGCCATACGGATCGGAATTGACCAGGCTCGGGTCGGCCGTCACGTCCTCGTTGACGTCCTTGACCGTTCCGCCGGCCGGCGCGTAGATGCTGCTGGCCGCCTTCGAGGACTCGATGGAACAGGCCTCTTCGCCCTGGGCGACCTTCTTGCCGGGGCTGGGCAGTTCGACGAAGACCACGTCGCCCAGGGCCTCCTGCGCGTGATCGGTAATGCCCACCACGCCCACGTCGCCCTCGACGCGAATCCACTCGTGTTCCTTCGTGTACTTCAGATTCTCCGGAATCATTTTACATCCTTTCTTTAGCGATCAGCTTTCAGCATTCAGCGGACAGAATAGTAAATTCTGACTCCTGACTTCTGACTTCTGACTTCTACTGTTTTTTTCTGCAGGTGCCGTTTTTGTAGAACGGTTTTTCCACAACCGTCACGGGGATCTCGGCCCGTGCGGTTTTTACGATCAGTTCCGTGCTGATGTCCGCGAAACCGGCCGGCAGAAAGCCCATGCCGACGGCTGCCTCCAATGACGGCGAAAACGCGCCACTGCTAATCTCGCCGATTTCCTTTCCCTCGGCAACGATTTTGTCGTGCGTGCGGAAAGGCCGGCGCTGCGAACTTTTCAAGGCCGCGAGTTTCCGCGTCAGGCAGGCCTGAGCGACCTTTCGCAGCGCTTCGGCCCCGACGTACGGGCCGAACGGATCGACATACCTCCCCAGATCGGCCTCGATGGGGTTGATCTGAAGCGACAGCTCATGGCCGTACAGCGGATAGGCCATCTCCAGGCGCAACGAATCCCGCGCGCCCAGGCCGGCGGGTTTGACGTCGGGATTTTTTACTAATTCATCCCACAGCGCGGGCAAGTCCTCCGCCGGCAGGAATACCTCGTAGCCCAGCTCGCCGGTGTACCCCGAACGCGCGACAATACCCCGCCGGCCGTGGATGCGAGTTCGGCAGCAGCCGAAGTACGGAAGTGCGCCAAGGTCCGCCTCCACCAGCGGCGCAAGGGCGGCCCGGCTGGTCGGGCCCTGCACGTCGAGCTTGCCCCAGCCGCCTTGAATCGTCAGCTTCGCTTTCGAGAGGCGCTGTCGCATCACGTCGGCGTCGCCGTCGGCGGGACCTGCGTTGACCACGAACAGGAATTCGTCGCGCCCCAGGCGGAACAGAATCGTATCGTCGATCACGCCGCCGGCGTCGTTGAGCAGAAAGCCGTACTTTCCGCGTCCGACGGGCAGAATTTCGGCGTTCTGCGTAAGAGCACGGGAAAGCTCCTCCGCCGCCGTCGGGCCGGCGATCAGAAACTGCCCCATGTGCGACGTGTCGAACAGGCTGGTCGCTTCGCGACAATGGCGATGCTCCCCGAGCATGCTCTCGTACTGGATCGGCAGCAGCCAGCCGGCGAAATCGACCATGCGCCCGCCGGCGGCGACGTGCTTTTCCTGCAGCGGCGTGGCGCGAGGGGATGAAGATTCAGATTCGGGCATTGTGTTCCTCAGGCTTTCGATACGGCTATGGACACTCCCCGCGGGGAGCTTGCAATCCATTGCCTCTGTCCCGGTACCTGAGAGATCAGGCCTTCCGAGGCGCCGAAGACGGCACGTCGGCCAGGCCTTGCCCCGTCGGTGTTCGCGTCGGCCTGGGCGTATCCGTCCGGGCCGGTGAACTCTCCAGAGGTTTTTTTAAATCGGCGCCGGCGTCCTTTTGCCTGAGAGTTTCATCCTTTATTCCAAAGGATTTGCCCCTTCGGCGATCCCGCCAGGCGGGATTCTCTCCACCGGCGAAGGTGATTATACGAAGAAGAACGCGAAGGGTAAAAATAAAAATCGGACGGCGTAAAATAGTTTTTTCGTTCACGCCCCGGTCTGTTTTTTCGCGTCGAGCAGGTCGTCCAGTTCCGCCTCGGGGAGAACGGCCTCGCGCCGGCAGACCTCACGGATGGTCAGGCCGGAGGCGTAGGCGCGCCTGGCGATCTCCGCGGCGCGGTCGTATCCGATTTTCGGCGCCAGGGCCGTTATCATCGCCAGCGACTGCTCAATCAACTGCCGGCAGCGCTGCTCGTTGGCTTCCAGCCCGACGACGCACTTCTCGCGGAACGCCTGCGTAACGCCGCTGAGCAGTTGGATTTCCGTCAGCAGGTTCCAGGCGATCATCGTCATGGCAACGTTGAGCTCCAGAATGCTCCCGACGCCTCCGGTGGCGCCGGCGGCGACGGCGGCGTCGCACCCGACGACCTGGCAGGCGACCTGGATAACCGATTCGCACAGGACGGGATTGACCTTTCCGGGCATGATACTGCTGCCCGGCTGAAGGGTCGGAACGTGCAGTTCGCCCAGTCCGCAGCGAGGCCCGGAGCCCATCAGGCGGATGTCGGAGGCGATTTTGCCCATCGCCAGGGCCGTCTGTCGCAGCGCACCGGAGGCCTGGACGGCCAAATCCCGCGCGCCGGCCGCGGCGAAGTGATTCGCCGTCTCACAGAACGGCAGGCGAAGTTCCTCCGCCAGGAACAGGCACACGTCCGCGGCGAAGCCCACCGGGCAGTTCAGCCCCGTGCCGACGGCCGTCGCGCCGATGGGAAGCTCGCACAAGGCGCTCATCGCCACCTGCAAAGCCGCCAGGGACGCTTCGATCTGGGCGGCGTACCCGCTGAATTCCTGCCCCAGGCGAATCGGCACGGCGTCCATCAGATGCGTGCGCCCGATCTTGACAACGTGGTCGAACTGCTGCGCCTTGGCCTGCAGGGCGTCGCGCAGTTTTCGCAGCGCGGGGATCAGTTCGTCGTGCAGCGCCACCGCCGCCGCCACCTGCATGGCCGTGGGGATCACGTCGTTGGAACTCTGGGCCATGTTCACGTGATCGTTGGGATGCACCGCGTCGGCGGGCCGGTTGAGAATCTGGCAGGCCCGGCCGGCGATGACCTCGTTGGCGTTCATGTTCGTGCTCGTGCCGCTGCCGGTCTGGAAGACGTCCACGGGAAAGTGCCCGTCGAGTTCGCCGCGCACGACCTCAGCCGCGGCGGCGATGATCGCGTCGGCCAGGTCCGCCTCAAGCCGGCCGGCGTTTTTGTGGGCGGCGGCGGCGGCCTGTTTGACGTATCCCAGCGCCGCTAAGAACCGTCGCGGCAGGGGCCAGCCGGAGATCGGAAAATTCTCGATCGCCCGGGCGGTCTGCGGGCCGTATAACGCACCGGCGGGAATCCAAATCTCCCCGCCCGGTCCGGGTTGCGTGTTTTCTTTTGCTTCCATCTGGACGTTCCTTGTAAAACGAGGCATTATACTCGCACCGGCATGGGAATTCGGAGAAAATATTTTGCTCTGTTGAAATCATGGAAAACAAAACAAAAAAAATCAGCCACAAAGGACACAAAGGTCACAAAGAAGAGAAAAACCAAAACCTTTTTGTTTTGTTGTTTTTGCCTTGAGACCTTTGTGTCCTTTGTGACCTTTGTGGCAAAAAATTTCTGTTTAACAACGTTTTAATAATTTCCTTAGCCGTCGTGCCGGACCTTTACCATGCGTATAAGAATCTGGAAAAAGTACTGCAAGCAACACCCCTGGCAGCGGCGGGTGATTATTGTGATCCTCGTCGTGATCGTCGGGAGTCTTATCGGCCGGCTGACGTACCCCGCCTACCTGTGGTATCAGCGTCGCCAGGCCGATCTGCGCCTAATCGAGCAACTCGGTTCCGCCGACCCGCGGCAGCGTGAAATCGCCGTGCAGAAGGCGATTCTTCTGGGCCAAAAGCGGGAGGAACTGATCGGCCGACTCCTCGACGCGCTGGATACGCCCGACGAAGGCCGATTCCGCTCCCTGTACTTCGTGCTGCAACGGCTGGGGCGAATCGACGCGCCCGGCTTCGACCCGCAATGGCTCGATCGTTACCGCCTGCTGGAGTTTCGCGCCACCTTCGCCCCCGGCGAGGCGGAGGCGGCGGATTCCTCGCGTCAGGACGTTCCGCCCACCGCCCAGATGCGCCGCCGAATGACAATCCAGGCGCTGCTTTCCGAGCGGAACAACCAATACATCCGCAAAACCCTCTTCGCCGCGGCGGGCGATTCGTTCGCCGTCGTCCGCGAAGCCGCGGCCCCCCTGGCGGCCCGGTTGGGCGAGGACGGCGTGCTGGCCGATCTGCTGGACGACCGGGACGTGGAAGTCAGCGCCGTCGCGGCGCTGGACGCGGGCCTGGCGGGGCGAGGCGCCCTGAAGAAACGGATTCGCCGGAAATTCGAGTCTCGCCGGGACCTGCCCGGCCCGTTTCAGCCCGCCGAAATCGACCGGACTGCCTCGCAAGCCCACGCCCTGGCGATGCTGGACCCGCGGGGAAGCGGCGAGCTTCTCTGCCGCGCCGCGGCGAGCGAAAATCAGCCCGAGGTGCGGGATCGCCTTCTGCCGACGCTGGCCGTTCTCAATAACGAGTCCGCCCGGCAGGCGGTGCGGGACATGTTGCACATCCGGCGGTGGAACCATCAGCCCGTCGACGGCGTGATGCTGGTGGTGGCCGGTCGCCTGGGGCTTCCAGCCGCACCGGCTGTGGCCCTGGAAACGCTCCGCAACGCCGTGGAACAGAAACAACCCCTTACCGTTTCCCAGGCGCTGGGTGCGATAGAGGTTCTTTCCGCCTCGGAGTATCCCTGCCGGGCCGAAGCGTACGAACTGTGTCGCACGTTGTGGAGGCCCGATCAGCCGGCGCTGCTGACGCGGGCCGCTACGTTGCTGGGAACCCAGGCCGCCCTGGAAGGTCAGCTCCCCGGCGCGCCCAGCCGGGCCAAGTGCATCGGGACGCTCCGGGAAGCGGCGCAGTATTCCCTGGCCGTGGAGGACAAGCCGATCACCACGCCGCTGTCCTCCGCCGCCGCGGCGGTGGCGCTGTGGCGCCTGACGCCGGCCGATCGCGAATTCGCGGCCCCGGACGACGGCGCCCTCGACCGCGAGTCGATTCGTAAAATCGTCGAGAGCAAAACGAGCCTGTTTTACGTCCGCGAGGCGACGGCCGTCGCGGACCCCGCAGCCGGGGATTACGTCGCCTGGCACGTCGGACGGAGCCCCCTGCCGGAAGCCGCCGCCGTCGGCCTGACGTTTCTGCTCGGAAGCGATGAACGTCATCCCGAATACAGCCCCGACGTGCGCGCCTGCGGCGCGATGATCCTGGCTTTGGCGGCAAAGACCGATCCGCAGCGTCGCGCAGCCGTCGAGCAAATTTCCCGCCGGCTGGAGCGGGAGGAATATCCCACGTCCGGCTCGTTTCAATGCGCACTGCTGACGGCGGGGCAGGCCGGGCAACTGGCAAACGTTCGCCTGCTGCTGGAGATGGAGGATTTCCCCGCCGCCCGCGCGCTGATCGCCCTGCTGACCGCCGGCGACAAAACCGCGCTGGACTGGCTGCTGTGGAACGCGAACTGGAACCTGCCCGTGCCGCTGGAGGACGTGCCCCCCCTGCTGATCGACCAGGCCGTCGGGGACGTTCTGCGGGCCGTCGCGCCGACGCTGCCGACCCTCACCCCCGCCGCCGACGAAGCGACGCGACTCTGGGAAGCCCGCGTCTTGCGGGAAACGTACGGAATTCACCGCGCCGGCCTGCACGTGGGACTGCGATAATACATTGTCGCTTGTTCCCTCTCCCTGAGCACATCAAGTCGGAAATCACACCAAGCGCACTTATGTCATTGCATGGTGGAGCACCTGCTCCACCATGTTAATCCACTAATGCAAATCACTTTTACGCGGCGGAGCAGGTGCTCCACCGCGCATTTATTCCCTGAGCACATCGAACCGGAAATCACACGTCGAAAAAAGGCCGGCGAAAATTTTTCCCATTCACCTAAATTTTTAGTTGACGAATTCCGAAAGGTCATTATAATTCAACTAAACATTTAGTTTTTATGGAAAGGATAACGTCATGGCCGGGAAAAACGGGAAACTCACTTCTCTGGAGTCGGTCATCATGGACGCCGTCTGGCGGCTTTCGGAAGCGACCGTCCGGCAGGTGCAGGCGCGTCTGAAATCCACAAAGCCGATGGCCTACAACACGGTGCTCACGATGATGCGCATCCTGCGGGAGAAAGGATTTCTGGCGTCGGAGCGTCAGGGTCGCGTGGACGTTTATCGGCCGCTCGTGTCGAAGGAAAACATGGCCCGCCGCAATCTGCGCGACCTCATGCAGCGATTCTTCGCCGGCTCGGCCCGGGCGCTGGTCAGCCAGTTGCTGGAAACCGAATCGCTGGACGAAGCGGAAATCCAGGCCATTCGTGAGGAAATCAATACCACGCTGCGCCGCAAGACAAGGGCGAAAACCAAGGGAGAAACGTTATGCAAATCTTCATCGAAACAATAAATCACTTCGGCGCGTGGCTGGTGGAGAACCTTCGCCAGCTCAGTATCGAATTGCTGATCCTGGCGGGGATCGTGCTGGCGGTGCTGTTTCTGTTGCGCGTCCGTTCGCCGCGCGTGCGCCACGCCTTCTGGCTGCTGGTGCTGGCCAAGCCCGTCGCGACGCTGCTGATTGCCTCGCCGATTTCGCTGTACTGGTTCCTTCAGCCGGCGGCGCCCGCGCCCAGTCCGCCGCCGCGCATCGTGGCCGTTTCTCCCGCGCCTGCACAAATGCCGACGCCACAGCGGGATTATGTTCCAGGGCATTTCCCGCGGCGGACGGGTGCAATATCCGCACCCGTCGAAGTACAAACACCTTCCGCCTGGTCGTTCGTCGATGTCTACGGCGTCGCGGCGGTGGTGTGGGTGGTGGTCGCTTCTGCGTTGGGGTTGCGGCTGCTGGTGGGATTCATCTACGTGTCGTTCCTGCGGAAGACGGCCGAGGTGCAGGGTCGCGACACGCCGCTGGGCGAGGCGATGATCGAGGCGGCAAGGCGATTACACATGCACCCGCGGGCGCGGGTGGCGCTGTCGGGCGTTTCGCACGCGCCGGTGCTGGCGGGGATCGTTCGACCGATGATTCTGCTGCCCCGCGCCCTGCCCAAACAACTGCCCGCCGAGCAGGTGCGGCTGGTGATCGCCCACGAACTGACCCACGTCCGCCGCTGGGACAATCTCGTGCTGCTGCTCCAGCGGATAGCGGAAATGCTGCTGTTCTTCCATCCGGTGGTCTGGCTGTGCGGCTGGGTAATGCGGCGCGAGGCCGAGAACGCCTGCGACGACGCCGTGCTGCGGGCCTACGGCCTGTCGGCCGAATACGCCGAAAGCCTGACGCGCGTCGCCGAGACGCATCACAACCTTGCCCGCCGGCTGCTCGTCAACACGTTCGCCGCTGCCGAGAGCAATCTCGCCCGGCGCGTGCGGCGCATTCTGACCGGCCGGGGAGGCCGCAGGACGCTGATCCTCAGCATTTTCGCCGTCGTCGCGCTGATACTGCTGGGCTGCCTGGGCCTGCCTACCACCGCGGAACGCAAAGCAGACTCGCAGGAACAACCCTCCTCACCCGCAAAGGAGAAACAACCCGTGAACATCAACTACAGCAAGCTGGAACTCAAGGGCAACCATGAAACGCAGGACGCATTTTCACTGGTCGTCCAGGCGGCGGCCCGGTTGTACGGGCGCGACGTGGATTACGAAACGCTCTACGCCCTCTCGACGAACGCCTTCGCGCCGGACATTCGTCTGGATGAGCCGACCAAGTGCCACTGGCAGGTCCAGGGCCGAGGGCGATGCCTGGACCTGGTCGCCCGGCGAATCGGGTTGAACGTCCACATGCTCCCGCAGCCGGATCGCGGCAAAACCCCGCCCGCGCCCGACGATCCCGCCCAGCGTGAGGCGTGGCTCCGCACATACTATCGTCTGCCTTTCGTCGAGCCGGTCCGCCAGGCCCTGGCGGCGGGTGAAGTCATCATCACGGACCGGGTGTGGGACTATCGCGACGCCTTCTGGTGCGACTGGGGAATCATTCTGGAGGCCCGCGACAACGGGACGCTGATCGGGGCGACCACCAACGGCAAGAAAGACAACCGCATGAGCCATATCGGGCCTTCCGTGCCGGTTCTCTCCAATGGTGAATCGACGATCTCGGCCCACGACGCGGACGTGGAGATGCTTCGTTTGGCCTTTTACCGCATTCATGGTTCAGAGCGGTTTGCCCCGGGGCCGGAATCGGGCAAGGGCGTCGTTTTCGGCCTGGCCGCCATGGACGCGTGGATTCACCAGATGAATTCCGTGCCCTACGATACGGAGCAATGGGAGGGAAATGACCGAAGTGCGGACCAGGCTAAAAAAACCGCCCTGCCGACTTACGAGGGCGCCAAAGTCGCGGCCGCATATCTCCGCAAACGGGCCGACACCTTCGCGGAAGGCGCCCGGCCGCATCTCGAAGCCGCCGCGAAGCACTATGACCGGATCGTGAAGCTTCTCAGCCCCGCGATCACCGGTAAGGGCGGCGAAAACTACGACCGCTTCATGGGCAACCCGGCCAAACAGAAGGCCCATATCGAACACGTTCTCAAACCGGTCAAAGCCGAACTCGCCGCCGCCGCCGACGAAATGGAACAGGCCCTGGCAGCGGAGGGCGTGAAGGTGGAACGAACGTCCAATCCCGGCCAGCCGATTACCGTTGCTGCATCGGAAACGGAAACTCCGGCTGGGGAAATAACGCAAAAACGAATCGACATGCCCGCTCCTTCCGATGCGTCAGGAAATACCTATGCACGTGGAATGTCGGCTGTGCTTTCCCACCTCGGCACGAATATCAGCTATGACCGGATTATGGGATTGACCGGCGTGGCGTTTATCTTACAGCTGGACACCGGCGGGCCGTTTATCGATGGAGAACTCGACAGCGGCTGGTGGCCCAACGACGCATGGGGGTTTGATCTGGGATTGCCCGTGCTGTCCAGGGCTACCGGATGGGAACTCCGCAAGATTCGATGCGGTGAAGCTTATAAAACCGACCCCGCGGCGGAATATCGTCGCGCATTGGCACCAACGATTGAAACGTCGCTTGCGGCAGGCAAACCCGTGCTGGCGGAATACGATCATTGTTTTATTGTCACCGCAGCCGATAACGAAGAGCCGCCGTTGTTGGGTTACGGAACGCGAGGTAAATCAACGCAGTTCAAAGATGTACTTCGCATTGCCGATTATCCGTGTGGTTTGATCGTCTTTGGCGAGAAAACGACTCCGCTCAATTCGAAGGAAACCGATCTGCTTTCCCTTCAACACATTGTTGCGTTGTTCAACGAGCAGGCGCAGGGCGCCGGCGCGCCGAAAACGCGATTCTCAGGCCGGGGAGCATGGAAAGAATGGCTTGCCTTGATGCGCAAAGGTGTAGGCTGCGACAACAATATGCTGATTCATCTGCGATACAACCGCGGCAGCGCCGTGGCGTATCTTCGGGAGATGGCCGGCCACCATACAGGCAAAACAAAAGAGCATATTAATGCCGCGGCGGACCTTTATCAGCAAGCATTGGATGAATTGAATAAACAAGGTTTGCCGTATAACCGCGTGCAAAACGGCGAATCGGAACAGGTCGTACTCGCGGAATATACCGCGATGGTCGAACGTGTGTTCAAACTGGAAACCCAGGCCGTCAACAAACTCGAACAGGCCTTGATGGCCGAGGGAGTGAAGGTGTCGAAGTCGCCTTCCAATTCGTCGGTTTCATCAAACGGAGCAGAAACTATGAGTAACCCAGCCAATACTACCTCAAACGAACCGCTGGCGAAAAACGTTCGTCGCGAAGGTGGGAAGGTTTGGATCGAAGGCGTCCAAGGATTCCACCCGGGCGAGTATGCAAACAGTGTGGCTGGTTCGGGTACGCGAATCCTCCAGATGCTTGGTGAATCACTCTCTTACGACGACCTGATCTGCTACAGCGCGTTTGCGTTTCGCGTCGAGTTTCACGACAAAAACTG
>JAFGEJ010000106.1 GCA_016931655.1 Phycisphaerae bacterium | reverse complement strand
CTTATCGAATGCCACCATAGCATTCTTCAGGCGAGTATACCTCGACCTGCGAAGGAGATCGTCTTTGCTTATGCCATCTGCGGGGCTCAAATAGTTTGGCATCTTCCATCGTCCACGGGCTTGCGCCCGTGGCTACTGTCAAAGAACATGCCTGTGTTCTGTTTCAATCCGCCCTTTCGATCCGCCTTCTTCGGAGGACGCAGGGCAAAGAATTTATCCCTATTCTGTTACAAAGATCTGGAAGCCCGCGTAGGATTCCATACCGTGTTCGCCGATGTCCAGGCCTCGCAGTTCCTCGTCCCTGCCGACACGCAGGCCGATGGTTTTCCTGATCGCAAAGAACACCAGTCCCATACTGGCGATCACGAACAGCGAAACACACAGGGTTCCCAGCACCTGCGTCCCCAGCAGTTTCGCGCCGCCGCCGTTAAACAAACCGTCCTGCACGTCGAACAGTCCCACGGCGATCGTTCCCCACAGGCCGTTCATGCCGTGCACCGGAACCGCGCCGACGGGATCGTCCACGCGGATGTGATCCAGCAGCAGCACGCCCAGGACCACAATCACGCCGCCGATCGCGCCGATCAGAATCGACGCCGAGGGCGTGACGAAGGCGCACGGCGCGGTAATCGCCACCAGCCCGGCCAGGGCGCCGTTCATGGTCATGGACAGGTCCGGCTTGCCCATGAGAATCCACACGACGATCATGGCCGTGACCGCCCCGGCGGCGGCCGAAAGGTTCGTGTTCATCGCCACCAGCGCCAAACCACTGCCGTCGCCGACCGCGAGCGTCGAACCGGGGTTGAAGCCGAACCATCCGAACCACAGGATAAACACGCCCAGACAGGCCAGGGGGATATTGTGCCCGGCGATGGCCTTGGTTTTCCCGTTGACGTATTTGCCCAGGCGGGGGCCTAACAGGATCGTGCCGATGAAGGCCGCCCACCCGCCCGTGGCGTGCACGACGGTGGAGCCGGCGAAGTCCTTAAAGCCCAACTTCGCCAGCCAACCACCGCCCCAGATCCAGTGGCCGATGATGGGATACACCAGCGCACTGATAATGACGGTATACATCAGATAGGCGGGGAATTTCATGCGCTCGGCCATCCCGCCGGCGACGATGGTCGCCGCCGCCCCGCAGAAGGCGGCCTGGAAAAACCAGAACGCCCATTTCTGCACGTTCGTCCCGGCAATGACGTCCGGCACGTGGAGTAAACAAAAGCCCTCCCGCCCGATGAACGACCCATCGCCAAACATGAAGGCATATCCGACGAGAAAGAACATCAAACTCGCCAGGCTGTAGTCCAGGAAGTTCTTCGTCAGGATGTTGCACGTGTTCTTTGCGCGGATGAACCCCGCTTCCACCATGCCGAACCCCGCCTGCATGAAGAACACGAGCATCGCGGCAATGGTCACCCACATCGTGTCCAGGCCGATGTTCATGCTCTGAATCGTTTCCGAAAGCGACTGGACCGTCGCGGGCGCCGCGGGTTCTTCGACGTCGGCGAACCCCTGCCCGCCGAGAAGCAACAACACCACACCCGCGAGAACCACCGCTCGCGTCCGTCCAAACGTCCTGATTCTGATTCCGGTTGTCATGGCTGGGGGACTCCATAAAAAACACGCGCCGATCCGTTCGGCGGTTTGCGGAGTAATTGCATTCCCCATGCCAGAAAACCAGACTTAATCTAATCGCTTGCCAATAAAGGAATTAAAAAAATAGCGAAATAAAAAGAAAAACAACATTTATGACAAAACTGTTTGTTGAATGCATAATTAATTACAAAAATGTCCTATCTAGTCATAAAAATCCATTTTTGTACTCGTTCACATCAGCCCGGCTCCGCCAAAAAAGAACTCTGAAAAAACATTCGTGAAATTCGTGTAAGCCTGCCCCCTAAGGGATTCGTGGACATATTCTTGTCACTTTGAGTTTATTTCAGAAAAACTCTCCGTTTTTCTCACAAAATCCCGCAAAATTTTTTCAGGGAAAAACCGATAATAGGACAGTTTGCCGCGCTACAATGGAAATATCTTGGGTTATTCTTATTTTTACAAGAATACAACGCCATGTCTAACCATTGGACGCCGCGCGGCATCGAATGTTTTGGGTACGAATCGGTGTCCCCGGCCGCGTCGCAACGCCTGGGATGAGGTGAAACGATGGTGACGATTGAAGGCGAATGGGCTGTGTTTTCCTTTTACCGCCCCGGAGCAAAGAGCGTGTGTCTCGCCGGCGAATTCAACGGATGGCGCACGGGCGATATCGGAATGTTTTCCGCCGGAGACGGCAATTGGGTCGCTCGGGTGCGTTTGCCGGCGGGGGAATATCGTTTCCGCTACTGTGCGGATGGAGAGTGGTTTACGGATTACGCCGCCTTCGGGGTGGAGCCAGGCCGCTTCGGTATGGACAGCCTGGTGATTGTACCGCGACGTTCGCTGAAAATCGGTCCGGGGATTCAGGAGAAAGGGCGAGAGGAAGGCGTCTGCGTGGCGTAAAATTCCTTCCCCTCGCACATCGCCGTGAGCGCCGATTTCCGGGCGGCCCGCCCGAAAATCGACGCTTTTTTTGATTTTCGCCATGAGTAATTTTTTCCCAGGCGGCAACTTTCTGACCGTTCCGAGTTCTGTGAGATCGCAAAAAACGCGACACAGAGGAACTGAGGAACTGAGAAGATTTTTTTATTTTTCCCCTCCTCTATATCTTCTCTGTCTCTCAGGAACTCAGTGTCGGATTTTCTGTTTTTTGTTTAGGCTAAAAATTCCGGCCACTCCGTTTCCCGCCTTCCGCGAAAAACCGGCTGGACTTCCGCGCGCGTTCGTTCGACAATATCCCCTGATGCGGGAGCCGGAATCTCTCAATTTGCCCCGATATCAGCGTCAGGAGTTGTTTACGGGCCTGGGTCGGGAGGGTCAGCGCAGGCTTTTGAACGCCCGCGTGCTCCTGGTCGGCCTGGGAGGGCGGGGGTCGTGGCTGAGTGAAATTCTCGTTCGCGCCGGCGTGGGGATGTTGCGCCTGGTGGACGACGACACGGTGGACTGGACCAACATCGCCCGCCAGGCCATGTACGACGAACTGGACGCCGCGGAGCATTCTCCGAAGGTCATCTCCGCCGCGGAGTGCCTCAGCCGCATTAACCACAACCTGGACGTCGAACCGATACAGACCCGCCTGCGGGAAAACAACATCGCAACCCTGGCCGAGCAGATGGACCTGGTCCTGGACGCCACGAACGACTGGGCCAGCCGATTCCTCATTAACGACTACGCCGTCAAAATGAACGTACCCTGGGTCTTCGCCGGGGTCGTCCGGGACGAAGGACAGGTCATGTCCATCCTGCCCGGGCGGACGGCCTGTCTGCGATGCCTGTACGAACAGCCCCCCTCGGCGGAGCAGCAGCGCGGCGCCAGGGCCTCGGTTCTGGGCGTACTCGGCTCGGCCGTCGCCGTCGTCGCGGCGCTCCAGGCCAATGAAGCCATCAAAATCCTCGCCGGACGAACCGAAGCGGTAAACCCGTACCTGACGAAACTGGATCTCTGGTCCAACCAACTGCAGCAGGTCGCCGTCGCCCGCCCCGACGACGACGCCTGCCCCTGCTGCGGACAGCGGCGATTCGATTTTCTCGAACCTTAATATCTTCGACATGTCTGAAAGACATAAACATACCAGCCCAGGGCGAAGCCCTGGGTGGATAGGAAATCGTAATCCAGAGCCCTGCAAGGGCGAGACAGATTGTCACGCCCCTTCAGGGCTTATTTTTTTTCACGATTCTGAACCCAGGGCGTTGCCCTGGGCTGGTATGTCTTTGCCCTTCAGGCAACACAAGGTGTTGCACTTCCTGTATTCTTCTCCAGGTCTCTCCGTTGACAAGCGGGCGGAAATCTCCAAGATAGGGGCAAGCAAAACGGAAGGACGTGTATCCCCATGAGCACGCGGATCGACGCCGAGCTGGTTCGGCACATTGGAAAACTCAGCCGCATCGAACTGACCGACGAGGAGGTCTCTGCCTTCGCGCGGCAGCTGGGCGACGTGCTGGAGGCCTTCGGCAAACTCCAGGAGCTGGACACGCAAAACGTCGAGCCGATGGCCCACGCGGTGGAACTTGCCAACGTGCTGGCCGACGACGCGCCGCGACCCTCGCTGACAACCGAAGAAGCCCTGGCCAACGCGCCGGACCGTGTCGAAAACTTCTTCCGCGTGCCGAAGGTGATCGGAGGCGGCGCGTGAGTGCACCTACCAGGAGAAATACCATGGCGGACAAAGAAGCGATTGTCGGAAAAGACCGAAGTCCTTTTTTCCCGGGGAAACCCGTCACGCCGGAATTTTTTATCGGCCGGGAGGAACAGATCAAACTCCTGGAGCGGGCCATCCGACAGGCAAAGTCCGGCAGTCCCCAGTATCTTTTCATTACCGGTGAACGGGGCATCGGAAAAAGCAGTCTTGTTTCCCTGGCGGGGCAACTGGCGGAACGGGAACACGGTTTTATTTCGGCCCAATGTCAGTTGGGCGGCGCCGATTCCGTCGGCGAGGTTTGCCGTCGAATGTACCAGGCCCTCGTGTCCCAGCTTCCCGACAAATCCCTGTTTGATAAAGTTCGAGGAGTGTTTGATAAATATGTCGAAAGAATCGACCTGTTCGGAATCGGTGTGGAATTCAAAAAGGACGCGGAATCACGTGAATCCCTCGTGGAAAATTTTCTTCCCTTATTGTTTCGGGTAGGACAGGTAGTCCGGGACGCGGGGAAAAACGGAGTATTTCTCGCGGCGGACGATTTGAACGGAATTGCGACCAACACCCAATTCGCGCATTTTCTCAAGAGCATGGTGGATCAAATTGCCGTCGGCCCTCAACGAAATTTCCCGTGGGTGTTTTCCCTGGTCGGGATCCCGGAACGGATGGACGACCTGAAATCAAAACAGCCTTCCATCGACCGTATCTTTCAACCCATCGAATTGAGCATTATGCGGGAAAAAGACGCCGTGGCGTTTTTCGAGCAGAGTTTCCGTTCCGTGGACCATACCTGGGACACGAATGCTCTTCAACTTATGGCCCAACTGGCGGGCGGACACCCCGTGATGTGGCACGAGGTGGGAGATGCTGTTTTCTGGGAAGATCAAGATGGACACATCGACGAATCCGACGTGCTGGAACGGGGATTGAACGTCGCCTGCGAAAACGTCGGAAGAAAGTATCTCGCCCGACCTTTGTATGATGAATTACGAAGCAAGGTCTATCAAAACATTCTTAAGCATATCGGCCATCAGAAGTCTCCGGTAATGAAACGATCCGACGTTTTGAGGGAACTACCGTCGGCGCAAGCCAAAAATTTCGATAATTTCATTCAGAAAATGCGAAACCTGGGTGTGATCAGAAACATTCCGGGAACAAGAGGAGAATACGAATTCGTCAATCTCCTCTACTATTTTTACATAACCCTTCGTACCGCCAGAATTGTAGAAAGCAGTAAATAACGGGAGCACGACGCGTGAGTGAAATTCTCGACCTGACCGCCGCGGAGCTTGCCGCCGCCGTCGCCGCCGGCGAAATCGCCGCCGTCGACGCGACGCGGGCGTACCTCGACGCGATTTCCGCGCGCGACAGGGATATCCGGGCCTACAACGAAACGTATCCCGATGAAGCCCTGGCCCGCGCAAAGCGGATCGACGCCGACCGAGTCGCGGGAAAAAATATCGGCCCCCTCGGCGGCGTGCCCGTGGCGCTGAAGGACAACCTCTGCACGACCCACGGCCGAACGACCTGCGCGAGCAAATACCTGGCCGATTTCCGCGCCCCCTACACCGCCACGGCTGTGGCGAAACTCGAAGCCGCCGGCGCGGTCGTCCTGGGCAAAACGAACATGGACGAATTCGCCATGGGCTCCTCCACGGAAAACAGCGGCCTGCACGCGACGAAAAATCCGTGGGACGTCGGCCGAGTCCCCGGCGGCAGCAGCGGCGGGTCCGCGGCGGCCGTCGCGGGACGACTCTGCGCCGCGGCGTTGGGCAGCGACACGGGCGGCTCGATCCGCCAGCCGGCTGCCTTCTGCGGCGTGGTCGGATGCAAGCCCACCTACGGGCGCGTCAGCCGCTACGGCCTGGTGGCGTTCGGATCCAGCCTCGACCAGATCGGCCCGCTGACGCGCGACGTAAAAGACGCCGCCCTGCTGACGCAAATCATCGCCGGCGGCGACCCTGCCGACTCCACCTGCCTGGGCGACAGCGTGCCGGATTACCTCGCCTCCCTCGATCAGCCGATTCCGAACCTTCGCATCGGCCTGCCGAGGGAATTCTTTCCGAATAACAATGAAGCCCTCCGGCCTGACGTCCGCGCCGCCATCGAAAAAGCCATCGAGGCCTACAAGGCGATGGGCGCCGAAATCGTGGAAGTTTCCCTGCCGCACAGCCGCATCGACGTGGGCGACGACGGCGCGATCAGCAGTTTCGCCGTGTCGGCGTACTACATCGTCTGCACCGCGGAATGCTCCAGCAACCTGGCGCGGTTCGATTCCGTCCACTACGGCCATCGCACGAAGCAGCCGGTGGAGGATATCGTGACGCTGTATTCCCGCAGCCGGGCCGAGAGCCTCGGCCAGGAGGTCAAGCGGCGCATCATGCTCGGCACGTACGCGCTGTCGAGCGGATATTACGACGCCTACTACAACAAGGCCCTGAAGGTCCGCCGCCTGATCGCCAACGACTTCAAAGCCGCGTTCGGGAAATGCGACGTGATCCTCTGCCCCACCACTCCGACGCCGGCCTTCCGACTGGGCGAAAAGACCGCCAACCCCATCGAGATGTACATGGCCGACATCTACACGATCAGCCTGAACCTCGCGGGCCTGCCGGGCCTGTCGCTGCCCGTGGGCCTGAGCGACGAAAATCTGCCCATCGGCATGCAACTGATCGGCCCGGTGCTCTGCGAGGAGAACCTCTTTCGCGCCGCGGCTATGTACGAACGCGCCCGCCCGGCCCAATGGCTTCCGCCGTGTGCAAACTGACCGACTTGCCTGCCGGCAGGTGGATTTTGAAGCCCGAAGGGCTGATGAACGTTTGGCCGGGGGTGAGCGAAGCGAACCCCCGGTAGAAAGCTTACTTCCTTATAGCCCCAACGGGGCGACAGCGACGATTCCTTCTCATTAAACTCGCTGTCGTCCCGTTGGGACTCAATTTTTAAAAACCCGTTTCCGGGGGTTCGCTTCGCTCACCCCCGGCCAGACGCTCATCGACCCTTCGGG
>JAFGEJ010000105.1 GCA_016931655.1 Phycisphaerae bacterium | reverse complement strand
TGCTCGTCGGAGACGATTTCCATCGCCCGCCCGCCCAAAACGTAACTGGGCCGCACGAGCACGGGATACCCGATGCGGCTGGCTACTTCACGAGCCTGCTCCACGGAAAAGGCCGTCCCGCCCGGCGGACACTGGAGCTTCAATTCTTCCAGGATTTCGCCGAAGCGCTTGCGGTCTTCCGCCAGGTCGATGGATTCCGGGCTTGTGCCGATGATCGGCACGCCGGCGGCCTCCAGGCCGCGGGCCAGGTTCAGCGGCGTCTGCCCGCCGAACTGCACGATCACGCCGTGCAACTTGCCGGGCGTACCCAGCGGGGCGTCGTTGAGCTTTTCGCAGATGTTCAGCACGTCTTCGTGCGTCAGAGGCTCGAAGAACAGCAGATCGCTGGTGTCGTAATCGGTCGAGACCGTTTCGGGGTTGGAGTTGACCATGACGGCTTCGTAGCCGAGTTCCTTCGCGGCGAAGGCCGCGTGCACGCAGCAGTAATCGAACTCGATGCCCTGGCCGATGCGGTTCGGACCGCCGCCGAGAATGACGATTTTCTTCTTCTCGCTGACGCGGATTTCGTCGTCCACGAAGAAGTTCGGAGTTCGGAGTTCGGAGTTCGGAGTGGAAACATCCATTTGCGTAATCGGTGTTTCGTAGGTGGAGTAATAGTACGGCGTGTAGGCCTCGAACTCCGCGGCGCAGGTATCGACGAGTTTGTAGACCGGTTCGACGCCGTGCTTCGCTCGATGGGCCCGGACGGCCTGCTCCGTGGTTTGAAACACCGTTGCCAGTTGCACGTCGCTGTAGCCCCACTGCTTGGCCTGTCGCAGCGTATCGGCGTCCAGGGCCTCCAGATGTTTCGCCGAAAGTAAAACATTCTCAAAATCCGTCAACTCCCTGATGTGCGTGAGGAACCAGGGGTCGATCTTCGTCAGGTCGTGCACGTCCTCGACGCTCCAGCCCATCTTGAAGGCGTAGCGGACGTAGTACAGCCGGCCCTGGCTGGGGATCGAGAGCTTCCGGCGCAACTTGCCCTTCTCGATCGGCCATTCGGCGTCGAGGACGGATTTCTTTACTTCTGACTCCTGACTCCTGACTTCTGACTTCTGGCTGTTCAGCCATTTATCGTTGGAATCCAGCCCCAGGCCGAATCGCTTGACCTCCATCGAGCGGATGCCTTTTTGCAGGCTTTCCTTGAACGTTCTGCCGATGGACATGGCCTCGCCGACGGACTTCATCTGCGTGGTGAGCGTTTCGTCGGCGTCCGGGAATTTTTCAAATGTCCAACGAGGGATTTTGGTCACACAGTAGTCGATGGTCGGCTCGAAGCAGGCCGGCGTTTCGCGCGTGATGTCGTTTTGCAACTCGTCCAGCGTGTATCCGCAGGCGAGTTTCGCGGCGATCTTGGCGATGGGAAAGCCGGTGGCCTTGCTCGCCAGGGCGCTGGAGCGGGAAACGCGGGGATTCATTTCCACCACGATCATGCGTCCGGTCCGCGGATCGACGGCAAACTGGATATTGCTCCCGCCGGTCTCCACGCCCACGGCGCGGATGATCCGCAGCGAGGCGTCGCGCATGAGCTGGTATTCCTTGTCCGTGAGCGTCTGGGCGGGCGCGACGGTGATGCTGTCGCCGGTGTGCACGCCCATGGGGTCGAAGTTTTCGATGGAGCAGACAATCACGACGTTGTCAGCCTGGTCGCGCATGACCTCCAGTTCGTATTCCTTCCAGCCGAGGACGGATTCCTCGATGAGGATTTCGCTGACGGGCGAATACTCCAGCCCCCGCCGGGCGATGGTCTCAAACTCCTCCATGTTGAAGGCGAATCCGCCGCCCGTGCCGCCCAGCGTGTAGGCAGGCCGAATGCAGCAGGGGAGCTTGACCTCTTCGATGATTTTGCGGGCCTCGTCCATCGTGTGTGCGACGCCGCTGCGGGGCACGTCCAGGCCGATGGAAAGACAGAGATTCTTGAACTCGGTACGGTCCTCGGCCCGGTGAATCGCTTCGCGCGTCGCGCCGATCATCTCCACGCCGAACTTCGCCAGCGTGCCGTCGTCGTGCACCGCGACGGCTGTGTTCAGCCCCGTCTGCCCGCCGAGGGTCGGAAGCAGCGCGTCGGGGCGCTCCCGCTCGATGATCTTCGCGACGGCCCGCGGCGTGATCGGCTCGATGTACGTCCGGTCCGCCGGGCCAAGCAGATCGGGATCGGTCATGATCGTCGCGGGATTGGAGTTGATCAGGACGATCCGATAGCCCTCCTCCCGCAGGGCTTTGCAGGCCTGCGCGCCGGAATAATCGAATTCACAGCCCTGCCCGATGACAATCGGGCCTGAGCCGATCAGCAGGATCGTGTTGAGATCGTCGCGCCTGGGCATGTCCGTCCGTTTCAGGAAAGTTGCGGGGAAATCGTTGGAGAATCATCCACGGACCTGCCTGCCGGCAGGCAGGTTACACGGATTTCAAAACGATTTCACGAATGTCTCTTTTCCATTTCTTTTTCCGCGAAATCCGTTTTTTATCCGTGAAATCTGTGGAGTATTCCTGGTAACGACATTAAGATCCGCTATAAACAGGCCTGAGATTTCGGGGACGATACCACAGTTCACGAGCACAAACAAGTCCCTCGGAGCGATCTGAGGGATGCGTACAAGTAATTTTTTTGACGATACGTATTAGAATTTCTTCTAAACGGTTCCGCCCGCCCCGAAGGGGCGAATAGCGTTTGGCCGGGGGTGAGCGAAGCGAACCCCCGGAAAGCAATAATAAATGAAAAGTCCCAACGGGACGACAGCAACTATATCCGTCTCGGCAAACTCGCTGTCGTCCCGTTGGGACTCAAAGAAAAAAGGCTCGCTTCCGGGGGCCTGCCGGCAGGCAGGCAGGTTCGTTTCGCTCACCCCCGGCTACATGCTTTCAGGCCCTTCGGGCCGAGGAAAAGAACGGCAAAATTTCAGGGGAACTCCATCCATGTTTTGCTTGTGTGAATTCCCGGGCGGCCTCGATTACTTCAGCACCTCCCGGCCTGCCATATAGGGGCGCAGGGCGGGGGGAATCGTCACGCTGCCGTCGGCCTGCTGGTTCAGTTCCAGCAGCGGAATTAAAATTCGCGGGCTGGCGATGACGGTGTTGTTCAGCGTGTGGCAGAAGTGGATTTTTCCTTCCTCGTCGCGGTAGCGCAGGTTGAGTCGCCGGGCCTGGAAGTCGCCGAACCGGCTGGCCGAGTGCGTTTCGCTGTAGCAGTCGCGGCTGGGCATCCACGTTTCGATGTCGTACATGCGCACCTTGCCCTGGCCCATGTCGCCGGTGCAGACTTCCACCACGCGGTAGGGCAGTTCCAGCGCCCGCAGGACGGCTTCGGCATTGGCGAGGATCGTCTCGTGCCAGCGGGCCGATTCGGCTTCCTCGGCGCGGCAGAGGACGACCTGTTCGACCTTGTCGAAGTAGTGGATGCGGTACAGGCCGTGCGTGTCCTTTCCCGCCGAGCCGGCTTCGCGCCGGAAGCAGGTACTGACGGCTGCGTAGGTTTTCGGCAGGTCCGCCGCCTCGAGAATTTCGTCGCTGTGATAGGCCGTCAGGGGAACCTCGGCCGTGCCGACCAGCGCCTGGTTGTCCCGCTCGCACAGGTAGGCCTCGTCGCGTCCGACGGGGAAGTAGCCCGTGCCTTCCATCACGCTTTCGTTGACGAGTACGGGCACGGTCATCAGCTCAAATCCCCGCGCGGTGATCGTATCGGTTGCCAGGCGCAACACGGCCTGGTGCAGCATCGCGCCGGCGCCGCGGAGGATGAAGTTCCGCGAACCGGCCAGCTTCACGCCGCGCGGAATGTCGATGATCCCCAGCGCCTCGCCGAGGGCGACGTGATCCCTGATCTGGAAATCGAACCGGCGTGGCTCGCCGACGCGGCGGACTTCCACGTTGCCCGTTTCGTCCTCGCCGACGGGGACGGCTGGGTCGGGAACCTGCGGAATCAGCAGCATCAGCTCGTGGAATTTCGGTTCGAGCTGCTCGATGGTCTCCTGGGCGGCCTTGGCGAGGGGTTTGAGTTTTGCCATCTCCGCGATGGCGTCCTGCTTTTGGGAGCCTTTGAGTTTGGCGATATCCTTGCCCGCCTGGTTCTGTTTCGTTTTGAGGTCCTGCAGTTCCTGGCGGGCGCGGAGCAGGTCCGCGTCGACGCCCAGCAGTTCGTCGATCAGACTTTCCTTGTACCCTTTGACGTTCGCGGCCCGCCGATACGCGTCCGGCTGGGCCCGCAGCAGCTTGATGTCGATCATGGTCGTTCCTTCTTACAACGGCGCGTTCGGGGGGCGGGGGTTCCGTCCGCGGTTCGTCCTTGCCGTTTTGGTGTATCATCGGCAAAGCGATCAGCTTATCCGCAACGGCGGAGAAATTCATTGTTTTTTCGGCGGTTTTCGGGTATATCTGTTTTCGCGGAACGGGGAGGAATGCGTTTTCTGTGCGCGGTGGATTTCCCGGCCAAGGGAGGCCTCGCGGAGAACGGCCATGACGACGATGAGTTACAGCGCGCTGGACAGCCACGTTCTGGTGCTGAACAAGCACTATGCCGCCGTCCGTGTCGTCGCCGCTCGCCGGGCCCTGACGATGCTGTACCGCCAGATCGCCGAGATCGTTGCCGTGGAGAACGACGCCTGGCAGAGCTACGACTTTGAGTCGTGGCGGGAAATCAGCGAATTCCGCAGCCAGTACGAGCGCGACCGCCACGAGTGGATCCGCTGCGTGCGATTCGACATCGCCGTGCCGCGCATCGTTCGCCTGCTGTTCTACGACCGCCTGCCCAAGCGCCCCGTGAAGTTCAACCGGCGGAACATTTTTGCCCGCGACCACAACCGCTGCCAGTACTGCGGGCGAAAATTCGTTTCTTCGGAGCTTAGTTTGGACCACATCATTCCGCGCAGCCAGGGCGGCCGAACCGACTGGGACAACATCGTCTGCTGCTGCGTGACGTGCAACGTGAGAAAAGGCGGCCGAACCCCTCAGGAGGCGCACATGAAGCTCATCGCCGCCCCCGTTCGCCCGAAACGTTCGCCGCTGATTACCCTCCGGCTGACCAGCGAGAAATACGCCTCCTGGCGGCAGTTCCTCGACGCGGCCTACTGGAACGTCGAGCTGCGCGATTAAGAGTAC
>JAFGEJ010000104.1 GCA_016931655.1 Phycisphaerae bacterium | reverse complement strand
GAGAATTCCTTGACATTGCCCCTTTGCTTATAGAAGGGGCGATGGAAGGTTTTTCACAAACACATTTGCTTCAATCGCCCCTACAGGACTCTAAAAAAATTATGCGATAAGCTGTCCACAGGCTTGCGCCCGTGGCTACTTTCAAAGAAAAGTCAATAAACCATATCGGCCTTTACTTTGTTGAATTGGTATTACATGGAGAAATCTCATGTAAAAAATTCCGAAAAATCCGTGAAATCTCTTTGAATCCGTGAAATCCGTGGATTTTTTGGGACGGATTTTCCCGTGTTTTCATTTTCGTCATTGACAAACCCGGAAATGCCCGTAGAATGAGCCGCGTTACAGGTGGTCCGTAAGGATCCAAAAGGGAAGGCCGTGGAACTCGGCCGCGGACGCGCCGCTGTAACCGGCAACTCCTTGTCGCACGATGCCACTGTTTCGCTGTGGAAGCGGGATGGGAAGGCGCGGCGGGAGGCTGAGGCCCGTGAAAGCTCAAACAGGCCCTGAAGCCGGAAGCCAGAATACCTGCCTGTGACCAACTCGGTGTGCCTCCGCGAGCAATCGGCGGCCGGGACTGGTAAAACGGGCTTTCCCTGTGAAACTCTTTTCACCCCGGTGCCTCGGCTCCACGAGGTTCCGGGGTGTTTTTTTGCACCGCACGCGAATTGCGGCAAGCCGAATGAGGATTTTTCGAATTAGATCGGCTCGCGATTCGTTTGCGCTCAAAGCACCGCGTATACACCGACTTGTCGGCTGGGCTGTCCTTGCGCCCGGGACGCCAGGCCAACTTTGGTTGGGCCTTGTCGCAGACGCTGCGGAAAGGAGCACGCGAGCCGGTACATTCGTAATACAAATGAAGGATGGTTTACAAGTGATGTGTGTCCCGGCGGCGGTGTTCGTCCGCCGGGAAAAGAAGATGAAACAAAAACATATGGTTCAGGATATGAGCCTGAGCAGCCCAAGAGGCTGTGAAATGATCGGAAGGAATAAACAATGAAAAAGATAATTACACTTGGCGTGATTGCATTGTTATCGGCGAGTATGGTCCAGGCGGCGCCCTCGGCGGCGTATCCGTCGATGTCCGTAACAAAGTTGACAGGCACGCTGGAATGGTCTTTCACCAGTTACGGCGGATTAGTCCTCGACGGTGACGTGTTATACTTTGGAAATGACGACGTCGTCCGGTCGTATAACACCGCGACTTCGACGGAGGCGGAATTCGCCGTATGCGGCAGCAATGCCGGCATTGGAACGGTCAACAAGCTGGGGACCGAGATGTACATGTCGAAGGACACGTCGTACAACTCTCCGTATCCGTCAAACTTCGGTACCATTGATCCGGCGGACGACCCCGCCTTCACCGCAACGATGTCCAGCGGTACGGAAATTGGCGAGACGACGTATTCCATTTACGATTCGGCCGTCTACGGCGGAAATCTCTACTTCGTCGCCAACGTCGGAACGTACGTGGACAACGGCCAGGGCGGAAAAACGGGGCAGTTGAACGGCACGAGCATTTTCCGCTACGACACCGCCAACCCGACGAATCCCGTGGAAATCGCCGTGATCGGAGGTTCCAGCGGCGGTTTGACGTTCGACGCGTCGGGCAACCTGTACTACGCCTCGCAAAACACGGGCGAGGGCGTATTAAAATTCACCGCCGCCGAGGTGGCTGCGGGCGGCCTGACGGCAGCCGACGGAGACATCGTGGTGGATATCGTCGGCGGAAGCCTCGGATTCCTGTCCGACGGTACGCTGCTGGCGGAAACCGGCTCCGGGCAACTCCTGGCGGCTTACGACCCGGCCACGGGCGATAAACTTTACGATATCGCCACCACCACCGGCTGGGATTATATGGGCAAATTCGTCGTGGATACGGACGACGCCATCTACATTCTGTCCAACGACTGGAACGCGATGTATTACGGAAACGGCGATGGAGCGGTTCTTTCCGCGATCACGGTTCCGGAACCGACAACGTTGGGTTTGTTGTTGGGCGGCGTCGTACTCCTGAGGCGGCGAAGGAATTAAAAGACCATCACAACGTGAACCCCGGCGGCGAACGTTGCACCATCGCCGCCGGGAATTCATTGTCTGCGGAAAGGAAAAACGATGATGAATCAACGAATTATCGCAAATGTCGGTTTGGGAATTGCGTTCCTGCTTGGTGGTTTCCCGCCCCGAGTGTCGGCGGGGACGCCCGCCGACGTTGTCTGTTATTGTGAAATCGGCGAGAATCCCTCCGGAAATCCCAAGTATTGGGCCAATCCCGAAAACGCCCTGACTCGGGATGAAACCAATCCCGGCATATCCCTGGGGAACTGGAATGACTATAAGGGACCGGAAGACAATCCCGGACAGGATCCTCTGCCCTTGTCCCTTACCGGCGGATACGATTTGAACCAGGGTAATCCGCCCGGCCTGGTCGTGGGCTTTTCCACGGCGGTCTTCAACGGGCCGGGAAACGACATTCGCATTCTGGGAAACGGTTTTACGATTGAAGGATCCGATTACTACTGGTCCGAGCCGGGATATATCGAAGTGGCGATGGAAACGACCATCGAAGGGAAAACCGGCGCCACCGCCGACGGATGGGAGGATGAAGTGTTTTACCTGATCAGGCCTTCCAATTATGACGATGTCGGCGATCCCAGACTTGGACCGTTGACCGGTATTTACGTGTACGGAGATGATCCCGGCGGGGGCGTGGACGATCAGGGAAACCCGTTGCAGGTGCAGTATTACGCCGACTCCTGGGGTGAGGACTTAATCGCCGCCGGCGGAAGCCAACTGGACCTGTACGGCTACGCCGACTGGAATCCCGCCGGCGATGAGGTGGATATTTCCGACGCGATTCGCCCGGATGGAACACCCCAATCGCTGACGAACATCGCCTACGTCCGCATTCGAACCGTTTCCAACGACGATGCCGGCGTCTTCGGTTCCATGTCCACGGATATCTGCTACATCGAGAATATTTCCACCCCTGAACCGACCATGCTGACGCTGCTGGCCGTCGGAGGACTCCTGCTGCGCAAACGGCGATATCACGTATAGACCGGGGATGTGTTGGCGAACCATGATATTCCAACGGCATAAAAAACGACGACGCCAAACGGCAAGTCGATCCTGCAGCCGGCTTGCCGGGCGGCGTCGTTGGATAAAGAATGCCTTCACATTGATCGAAATTCTCGTCATTATTTCCATCATCGCGCTGTTGGTGAGCATTCTCCTGCCGTCGCTGACACGGGCGAAGGAATTGGCGCAAATGGCGGTTTGCGCCGTGTCGGCACGGGGGTTGGTGCAGACGAATCATCTGTACGCGTCGGACAATAACGATCGTTACGTCCTGGCGGCGGAAGATATTGACGTTGATCTGGGGGATATGCACGGTGGACATCATCGCTGGCATGGTTATCGGGACGCCGCATTCGATACGTTCGATCCTCTACGGGGATCCCTGCGGGAATATATGCCTTCGGAATTAAAAGAATGCCCCACCTTCTCGAGGATGGAAGGCCAATTCGTCGATGAGGAAGAGCGTTTTGAACGCGGAGCCGGAGGGTATGGTTATAATGCCGGCTATATCGGCGGACGTTACGATCTTTACGATCCATCCAGCTGGGACATTTCAACGTGGGGGGAGGCCTATAAATACAGCGCTAAAACATCCGATATAACTCGATCGGCTGAAACTATTATGTTCGCCGAAGCCGCCATGGTGAAAAAGGAGGGTTCATCGCTCAAATTCTTCGACTATTCTTTTTGTGAACCGCCGTTTCACGTCAAACCCCAGGGCTCCGGCGGACGAGCCTACCCCAGCATTCATTTTCGACACATGGGCCAGGCCAACGTCGCCTGGGCGGACGAACACGTGTCTCCCGAAGTGTTGGCCAACAGCAACGGCGAATACGGAGCGACGAAGGCACAGGTTCGTGACATGAATATCGGATGGTTCGGGCCGGACAGCAATGAATTGTTCGATCTGGAGTAGCGGGGATGGATCGCAAACGAATTATATTTTTGTATTTTTGCGTGGTGGAGCACCCGCTCCACCACGTGAACCTGCCGCCATAGGATGTGACGTGCGTTGCCGTCTCCATAAAACAACGCGGCGGAGCAGGTGCTCCGCCGCGCAGTATTTCGCCATGCTTTGACAGAGGTATTGTTGGTCTTATCCCAGGTCCACGGGCATGAGGACGTAGAGGAAGTCGCCGCCGGCTTTGACGACGGCCGGCTTGTTCGGGGCGCTCATCTCCACGGAAATCTCGTCGGTGCTGATCACGCGCATCACGTCGGTCAGGAAGGCCGGGTTAAAGCCGATCTCCATCGGTTCGCCCTCGAGGGCGATGGGGCATTCGACCTCGGCTTCGCCCGTTTCCGGCGCCCGGCTGGAGAGCGTGACGGCCTTGGCCTG
>JAFGEJ010000103.1 GCA_016931655.1 Phycisphaerae bacterium | reverse complement strand
TCCTCAGTTTCTCTGTGTCGCGTTTTTTACGTGCCCACAAGGCTCAAGGCGATCAGAAAGTTACCGCCAGGAAAAAAGGTCACTCACGGGAGCGGGGAGCGGGCAGCGGTATGGGCGTCGGTTTACCGCTCGGCGCCGTCGTTTTTTTGTTTTTCTCAGGAACCCCCGACGGAATTATGTGTCAAAGAATATGACCCGAAAACCGAAAGGATTGATATGACCTTGCGGAAGTCCCATTCCTGGCGAAATCCCGGCATCCTGGCGATGTTCTTTTTTCTGCTCGGTGCGGGAATTGCCGCCTTTGTGGTTTCCGGATTCCGGGAAAATAAAACGACTTCGCCCTCACCCGAACCCGCCGCCGTACAGCCCCTTACCGGTCCGGCGGAGGCGAAAAACCAGGCCCGCCGAGACGCCTTGACGGACGCGGACTACGCCCGGCACATCCGGCGCCTGAAGCAAAAACCCATTGCGAAGAATCTCACCTACGTCGTGGAAAAACCGTTCGTGGTGGCGGGAAATGAATCGCCGAAAATCGTGCGTCGGCGGGCGGTGCAGACCGTCCGTTGGGCGACGCGGCTGCTCAAGAAGGAGTATTTCCCCCTCGATCCCGATGGCATCATCACGATCTACCTCCTGGGCGACAAGGCCGCCTACGAACAGGCCGCCCGGGCCGTTCTGCGAGAACCGCCGGATACGCCCTTCGGATTTTTCAGCGAGTCGCGGCGCTGCATGATTATGAACATCGCCACCGGCGGCGGAACGCTCGTGCACGAAATGGTCCACGCCTTCATGACGCCGAATTTCCCCCGCTGCCCGACCTGGTTCAACGAAGGCCTGGCAAGCCTGTACGAGCAATGCGGCCAGCGGGACGGAAAAATCGTGGGATTTACAAACTGGCGGCTGGCGGGACTCCAGCGGGCCATCCGCGCGGAGGCTTTGCCGAGCTTCAAACACCTCACCGCCACGACGACGGATCAATTCTACGGCGACGCGGACAGCGGCCTGTACTACGCCCAGGCGCGATATCTGCTGTATTACCTCCAGGAGAAGGGGAAACTGCGGACCTACTACCGGCGGTTCCTCGCCAACGCCCGCATCGATCCGACCGGATACCAAACCCTCCAGTCCGTCCTGGGACGAAACGACATGAAAAAATTTCAGTCGGAATGGGAAGATTATTGTTTACGTCTGCGATTCGGCGGGTAAAATTCCCCCTTTTGCGTTTTCCCCAACGCCGCAATCTGGAAACCGGCAAGGACCTCTGCTACAATGATTTCAATGCCCGACTACCAGACCATTCTGCTGGACCTGGACGGAACACTGACGGATCCGACGGAGGAGATGATCAGCTCGGCGAAGTATGCGCTGAAGCAGTTCGGCATCAAGGAGCGCGACCCGGAACGGCTGAACCTTTTCACCACGATCCCGCTGTTGCATTGTTTCGAGGAGAATTTCGGCCTGACGCGAGAACAGGCCGACCAGGCCTTCATCCACTACTGGTACTACGCCGGCACGTTCGGCGTGGGCAAGAACAGGCCCTTCGACGGCGTGCCGGAAATGCTTCAAAAATTGCACTCCCAGGGCAAGACGCTCTGCATCGCCACGGCCCGGCAGACCAAAAACGTCGAACAGATTTTAAAAACCCTGAATCTCGACCAATACTTCACGATCATTATGGGCGCCAGCGAAGACGAAAGCCGACGCACCAAGAAAATGATTATTTTCGACCTGCTCTGCGATCTGCCCGACCACACCGGGCAAAACGTCATCATGGTCGGCGACCGCACGGTGGACATCACGGGCGCAAAGGACAACGCCCTGGATTCGATGGCCGTCACCTACGGCGCCGAATCCGTGGAGGACCTTCTGCAGCTGAATCCCACCTACGTCGTCAACAACGTCTCGGAAATGGCCGCCATCCTGCTGGGGGAAGAGGAAACGGCGGACCTGCACATGTCCGGTTCGTAACGCCCTTTTCTCTGGACAACTCTCGCCGGCTCCCGCAGAATAGGCCCCCATGACGGACGGCGAAGCCAATGTTCTCGTGGTCGGCTCGATCAACATGGACCTGATGGTGCGCGTGGGGCGCATGCCCGTACCGGGCGAAACGATTCACGGGGAGGACTTTCGCACGAATCCCGGCGGAAAGGGCGCCAACCAGGCCGTCGCCGCGGCGCGCCTCGGCGCGAAGGTCCGCATGATCGGAAGCGTCGGGCGGGACGACTTCGGCCGGGCGCTGAAGCAAAGCCTCGCCGGCGAGGGCGTGGACGTGGAGTACATCCGCGAATCCGAACGCTCCGCCAGCGGGACGGCCATGATCCTCGTCGATCAGAAGGGCGAAAATTCCATCGTCGTTGCCGGCGGCGCGAATTTCGACGTCACGCCCGACGACGTGTTCAGCCGGGAGGACCTGTTCACCGAATGCGACGTCGTCCTGATGCAACTGGAGCTTCCCCTACAGACCGTCCGGGCCGCCATCGAAGTCGGGCGACGGCATCACGTGCGGACCATTCTCGACCCCGCGCCCGTTCCGAAGCAGTTCAGCGACGGCCTCTGCGAGGTGGACATTCTCACGCCGAACGTCGTGGAGGCAGAGCGACTCACCGGGCACAAGGCCGCCGAGGAACGGGTGGACAAGATCGTCGCCTCACAACTCATCGCGCGCGGCGCGAAGAACGTCGTCCTGAAGCTCGGATCGCGCGGCAGCCTGGTGATTTGCGCCGATCAGCACTTCTACCGCATCCCGCCGTACAAGGTACTCGTCCGGGACACCACCGCCGCCGGCGACGCCTTCACCGCCGCCCTGGGAGTCGCCGTCGCACGGGGCGCAAGCCTGCACGACGCCGCCCGGTTCGCCAACGCCGCCGGGGCGCTGGCCTGCACGAAATTCGGCGCCCAGGCCGCCATGCCCGCCGCCTACGAAGTCAAAATGCTCATGGACGATCAGCCGACGAAATAATACCAAACACGTTTAGTTATTGCATGGTGGAGCACCTGCTCCGCCATGTTAATTCCTTGCTGCAACCTGACTTAACGCGGCGGAGCAGGTGCTCCGCCGCGCATTTACTTTTCGTGGTTGGTATCACACATCGACACCCACAAACCGTTGCAGCAGGTATCCGATACCGAAGCTGACCGCCGCCACGCCGAGGCTCAGACCCGCCATTTCGAGAAATCGCTTCCGGAACGGTACATCCTGGGCGATGGAGACGTAGTACGTGAAGGCCATGATAATCACCAGGGCGCCCGTGAGCGTTACGCCCATTGCAAACAGGGGATTGCCCAAGAGCAGGAACGGCCCGACGAGCACCGCAACCGTAAAGATATAGGCTATGGTCGTGTACACCGCCGCCTTGCCGGGCGTGCGGCCGTGGCCGGCTTCGGCCTTGGTGGACAGGTACTCCGAGGCCCCCATCGACAGCGCCGCCGCCACGCCGGTAATCAGGCCGATCACGGCGATCAGCCGACTGTCGCGCAAGGCCAAGGTGAACCCCGCCAGCGCGCCGGTCAGCTCCACGAGGGCATCGTTCAGCCCAAGCACAATCGAGCCGACGTAGCGCAAACGCTCCTCGTCGATCATGTTCGTCAGTTCGTTTTCGTGCTCGTGTTCGTCGCGGGCGATTCCCTCGGCCTCGGGAATCGACGAAGCGAAATCCCCGTATTTCGCCTGGGCCTTCTCCTCGCCCTTCTCCATGAACTTGACGGCGAACGTCAAGCCGAAGAGCCGGGCCAGCCAGGTGTACTTCCAGACAGCCGTTCGATTTGGCGGCGGCGTCAGGCCGGTGTGTTCTCCCCAGAATTCGTAGTGCTTCTTCTCATCCGCGGCGATCCGTTCCAGCACCCGCCGGTTATGCTCATCCCGCTGCCGTTTCGCCAGGGCCAGATACACGTGATGCTCGGTAATCTCATTGCGCTGGGCCTGAATCAGTGCCCGTTTCATTTTTTCATTCATATCGTCGGCCTCCCATGTAAAGCTGTCCAGTAATTTGAATAGCCACAATTCCTTCTTTTCGACCCGAAGGGTCTGAAAGCATCTAGCCGGGGGTGAGCAAAGCGAACCCCCGGAAGACTGTCTGTTTCTTCCTTGAGTCCCGCAGGGACGGCAGCGATCCTTGTGCGATTGAATCCGAAGTATAATCGCTGTCGTCCCGTTGGGACTCATTTATACAAACGCCATTCCGGGGGTTCGCTTCGCTCACCCCCGGCTACACGCTGCCGACCCCTCCGGGGCCGGGAGAATGCCACAATGCAATTATGCGTGGTGGAGCACCTGCTCCACCACGTCAGAAATAATTATTCCTTTTTCTCTGGCGGAGCGGGTGCTCCGCCAGGCAGCGGTCCAATCACCCCTCCCGGGGCTCCGAAACAAAAAGGCAGTCTTCAAACCACGGGCTTGCGCCCGTGGCTACTATCAAAGAACCCAATGCACCTTTACCGGCTACGGGCTACCGATTACCGGCTACCTGCAACATTGGTTATGATAAAAGCCATGTCGTAAATCGAACATGGTTAATTGATTCACTCCCTTATATGTCCCGCCCCGGTGACGATCCACTTGTAGGTGGTGAGGTCTTCGGCGCCCATGGGCCCGCGGGCGTGGAGTTTGTCGGTGCTGATGCCGATTTCTGCGCCCAGGCCGTACTGCGCCCCGTCGGAAAAACGCGTCGAGGCGTTGACCATCACGCTGGCCGAATCGACCGCCGTTACAAATCGCTCCGCCGCGACGAGATTCCCCGTGATGATCGCGTCGGTGTGTTTCGAGCCGTAGGTGTTGATGTGCTCGACGGCGGCCTCCAGGCCGTCCACCACGCGCACCGCCAGGATCAGGTCGAGATATTCCGCCCGCCAGTCGTCTTCGGCGGCCGTTTTCATGTCCGGCACGAGCGCGCGGGATTTCTCACAGCCGCGAAGTTCGACCTTATTTCGCCGCAGCGCCTCGGCGGCGCCCGGCAGAAAGGCCTGGGCGACGGCGGCGTCCACCAGAAGCGTCTCGGCGGCATTGCACACGCCGGGGCGCTGGCACTTGGCGTTCAAAACAATCTTCTCCGCCATCTTCAGGTCCGCGTCGGCGTGGACGTAGACGTGGCAGACGCCGTTGTAGTGCTTGATGACGGGAATGGTCGCCGCCTCCGCCACGGCGCGGATCAGGCTCTCCCCGCCGCGGGGGATAATCAGGTCGATCAACCCTTCCGCCGTCGCCATCGCGGGAACCATCGCGCGGTCGGTCGATTCGAGCACGGTAACGCACTCCGCCGGCAGATTCGCCCCCGCCAGGCCCTCGCGCAGAACGGCGGCGATGGCAAGGTTGGAGTGGATCGCCTCCTTGCCGCCGCGCAGGATGCATGCGTTGGCGCTTTTGAGGCACAGGCCGGCCGCGTCGGCGGTGACGTTCGGGCGGGACTCGTACACGATGCCGATCACGCCGATGGGGCAGCGGCGTTTTTCGATCCGCAGGCCGTTGGGGCGATTGTACGCACAGATCGCCTGGCCGACGGGATCGGTCTGTGCGGCGATTTCCTCCAGGCCGACGGCCATCGCCTCGATCCGCGCGTCGGTAAGACGCAGGCGGTCGATCATGGCCTCGGTCAGGCCCAGTTCGCCGGCGCGGGCGAGGTCTTTTTCGTTTTCCGCCTGCAACCGGTCCTTTCCGGCGCGGATCGCTTCGGCGCAGCTACGCAGTGCCTCGTCGCGTTGTGCGCCGCGGCTGCCGGCCAATACGCCCGCCGCACCGCGGGCGGCCTGGGCAAGCTCACGAATGATTTCTTTGGCGTCCATGGGGCGACTCCATAAAAAGAAATGGAAACCTGGCGGAGCGGGTGCTCCGCCAGGCAAATTACACGAAACATTGGCTACATCGCAAGACTACGGAATCGCCGGTGTGGCGGCGGGTTTGCGTTTCTCGAGGCGAAACTGGACTTTCGGCGCCGCTCCGACGAGGCGCAGCGTGCTTTCTGGCGGGAACGACACGATCACGTCGCGCGTCAGCCAGGCGGCGGTTCCTTTTTTATCGTCGTCGGTCAGTTCGATGTAGGCCTGGATATTTTCGGGCTTGAACTCCGTCGGTTCGCCCTCGACTCGGAGTTTCGGCCGCCAGTTTGAGACGGTGTTGGGCACGAAAACGTAGTCCTGCCACGTCGTGTTGTTCGCCTCGGCCCAGGCGGCGGGGCAAAGCAGCTTTATCGTCACCGGCACGTCCTCCGCCACGCGCGAAGAAAGGACTTTCCCCTGAAACGTAACGGTCTTTTGTGTCGGCAAGACCGGTTGACCTTCCAGCATGGGGTAGATCTCCGCGACGATGGGCTTCTCGGCGGGGCGTTGTTTGACGTCCACGGGCTGGGTTTTCAGACGCGGCGGCTGACCTTTAAGCCGCTCCTGGATGATCTTCCAGCGCGACTCGGCCACGCGCAGTTCCACCTTCGGCGCCTCGCCCGTCGGCTGAAACGTTGCTCCCTGGGCGTCCAGGTCCACCGGCACGTCGGACACGAGGACCAGTCGATCCAGTTTGACGGGAATGGCTTCGGGCTGAATGTCCTTGATCGTGATGCCGCGCCGCGTCAGGCCGATGGCCTTGTCCAGCAGCGTCGCCGCGGGCACGAGCGCCTCGCCCGGTGCGTATTCCTGCGAAACGTCGTAGCTCAGCACGGAGCCCCGGGCCGTCAGATCGTGACGGAACTGCAGCAGCGCCGTCTTGGAACCCGATAGGGTAAAGGACAGCTCGAATCGCGTCTCGCCGAGCAAGGCCACCGTTTTGGACTCACCGGTATTCAGGAACAGATCGGCTTTGAGCTTCACCTCGTCGGTGAATTCCATGTCGGCGTAAATCCAGATCAGCAGCGTCGCCAGGGCCACCCAGAACGCGCTGTGGAGTTTTCCCAGCCACCATCGCCGCGAAAACGGCGCCGCCCGGGATTCCGGAGAGTCGTACATCGCCGTCATGCCGTCCGCTCCTCCTTCCGGTCCTTGCGCTGCCGGCGGGTCACCGCCGGGGCCAGCAGTTCCATGAGCATTTCGCGAACGGCCTCCTGCGGCATGCCGATGTACAGCTGCGCTTCATAGGCCAGGGCAATGCGGCCGGTTTCCTCGCTCACGACAAGCACCAGCGCGTCGGATTCCTTCGCCAGTCCCAGGGCCGCCCGGTGCCGGCTACCGAGCGAGGGATCGACTTCCTCACTCTCGGCCAGCGGAAACTGGCATCCCGCCGCGGCGATGCGGCCTTCGTGCAGAATCACGCCCATGTCGTGCAACGGCGAACCGGGATAAAAAATCGTGTTGAGCAGCTCCGCCGACAAGTCGGCGTTCAGAACCGTGCCGGCCCCGATTAAGGACCCCAGCCCGACGCTGCGCTCGATGGCGAAAATCGCGCCGATTTTGTTGCGCGACAGGTAGGCCAGGCTGCGAATGAGTTCCTCGACAATGTCCTCGATCTCGGAACGCCGCGTGTGGAAAATGCGCGCCTGGCCGATGGAAATCAGCGCCCGGCGCAGCTCCGGCTGAAACGCCACCACAAACGCGATAAAGGCGAACCAGAGAAACTGGGAATACAGAAATTCGATGCGCCGCCAGTCGTCGCTTCCGGGCAGGAGGCGAATGGCGACGAAAATCATCGCCAGCAGCAGGATGGCGCCCTTCACCAGCCTGGCCCCGCGCGTGCCGCGCAGGAAGCGCATCACCAGCCAGACCACCAGCGCGATCATCATCAGTTGCACGACAACCACGGCGGTGTCGTACGCGGCGACACGGCGAAGATACGTCACAACGGCGTCGGTTATTTCGTGCATACAGACATACTCCCTCTGCGCGCAGAAACGCGCAAAGCAAACCAGGGAATTGTATCGGCTGATTGGAGGGAGTTTCTGAAACGAAACTTCTAATCTGACCGGGAGTTAACGATTCTCCATACGTTGTTCAATTACAGGAAATGGGAAAAACAGAACAACGCCGAACGGCAAGCCAATACGTATACCGGCTTGCCGCTCAGCGCTGTTGAGAAAAAATATTTCTTACCGTGTATTCACCGCCGTGGCAATGTTCAGAGCCTGTTTCACCGGCGCCACGTCGTGCACGCGGAAGACGCTCGCGCCGGCGGCATAGCCGAGAAGGCAGGCGCCAATGGTTCCCCCCAGCCGGTCGGCTGGGTCGCTCGCGCCGGTCAGCTCGCCGATGAACCGCTTTCGGCTCGCCCCCAGAAGCACCGGCACGCCGAGGGTGCACAATTCGCCCACGCCTCCCAGCAGGGCCAGGTTGTGCTCCAGGCGCTTGCCGAACCCGATGCCCGGATCCACGATGCAATACTCTCGCGGCAGTCCCGTCGCGACGGCGGCGGCGATTCGCCCCGCGAGAAAGGCCTTCACGTCCGCGACCACATCGGTGTATTGCGGATTCGTCTGCATGGTCGCCGGCTCGCCGAACATGTGCATCAGTACGACGGGGATTTTCCGCTCCGCCGCCAGGGGAAGCAGGTCCGGGTCGTCGCGGCCGGCGGAAACGTCGTTGAGAATGCTCGCGCCGGCCTGAAGGGCAAACCGCGCCACGGCTGCGCGCGTGGTATCAATGCTCACCAGCGCCCCGCGTTGCCGCGCCGCGGCGCAAACGGCGGGCAAAATCTCTTCTAATCGCGAAATCTGCTCCTCCGCCGGGACGCGCCGCGAACCGGGACGCGTGGACTCCGCACCCACGTCGATCACGTCCGCGCCGTCGGCGAGCATTTGTTCCGCCCTTGCGCGGGCGGCGGCGGGCGGCAGGAACGCCCCGCCGTCGGAAAAGCTGTCCGGCGTGACGTTCAACACGCCCATGACGATCGGGCGACGGGTGCGATGCGAACTCAGAATATCCACGATCGTCGTCATCTCGCCGTTACTTCGCATTTTTCATCCAGGCGTCGATTTTCATCAGGCGCTGGACCCGTTCGGCGGCGGGGTCGTAAGGCCCCAGGTCGGGGAGGAGTTCTTTGAGCAGTTCATAGAGGGCGTTTTCCCGCTCGGCGTCGGGTGTAGCGGATTTGACGGTCTTCCGAAGTTCTTCCAGCAGCGGCTGGGTCGCGCGGACGCCGAGGGCCTGGAGGGCTTCCCGCGCCCCCTGGTGGGTCGCGGCGTCGGCGGAGAAGAGCTTCGGCAAAAGGGTTTCCACTTCCCGGCGATCCAGCTCCAGCTGTTTCTGCCGGGCCGAGGCCAACAGGCCCCGCAGTTTCGCGAGCTGCGCTTCGTTCAGACTCTCAGCCAGTTGCTCTTCCGCCCCACCGGCCAGGGCGAGGATGGCTGGGTATTTCTGTTCCCTTTGCAAAATCTCCAGCCGCGTCAAAAACAGTTCCAGCGCCTTGGCGCGGGCGGCGGGGTCCGTCTGCTCCGCCAGGGCGCGAACGACGCCCGGCTGATCGGCTGCCAGCATCGCCCGGACGTACTCGAACCAGACGGCGCGGGCGGTAGAGGAATTGGACCCTTCCGCGAAGCGGCGATAGGCCTCGGCCAGTACGGGCACGGCCTCTCCGGCCCGCCCCTCGGCCGTCAGCAGCCCGCCGGCCTCGCGAAGGACCGCCGCCGCGTCGGGCGAATCCGCCGCCTTGAGAACGTCGGCCTTTCGCAGCAACACCTGAATGCACATCGCCGCCCCGTCGGTTCGATGGGCGAAATACGCGAGCACTTCATCGAGCGTCGGCACATCCGCCTGCCGGCAAATCGTCAGCACGCCGTCCAGGGCCTCCTTTCGAACGGCGGGGTCTGTCTCGATTTTCGGGTCCGTGCGGCGGAGGATGGTTTTGAGATAGTCCTTCCCGCCCAGGGCGATCAGGGCCTCCAGGGCCGCCTGGCGCACGCCGCGATCTTCGTCCCGTACCAACGGCGCGATTGCCCCGGCGGCGTCTTTGGCGCCCAGGCGTAACAGTCCGCCGACGGCGGCCTGGCGGATCACCGGGGCGGGGTCCCTCAGCGCCCCGGCCAGAACCGGCTGGGCCGTCGCGTCGCCCAGGACTCCCAGGGCCGTCAGAAGACTCTCCCGCAGCGCGAGGGAATTTTTCCCCTCCGCGCCCTGCTGATAGCGATCCACGAGAACCTTCACCGCCCTGGCCTTTTGCGCGTCGTCGAGGGGATTGTCCGTGGCGACGCGTCCCAGGGCCGCGGCGGCCGCGGCGGCTTCGTCGTCCCCGCGACGGCGAATTTCATTCAGCAGCGCCGGGACGACCTTCGGCGAGGCCAGCCGCCCCAGGGCCTTGAGCAGTCCCACCCGCACGTCGGGAACCTGCTCCGCCCGCAGCCGGCCCAGCAGCAGCCCCGTCGTTCGCTCGTCGGCCAGGTTGGCTTCCAGAACGGCTGCCGACTCGCGCACACGCGGATCGTCGTCGAACAGCAACAGGCGAACCCGCTGGCGCACCTCCGGGGGAACGTCCTGCCCGGCGGCGATCATCCGGTCGGTGAGCGTTTCGCCCAGCAGGCGTGCCTCGGCCAGGGGATCGTTCAGAAACGCCAGGAGAATTTCCGCCCGTTGCGTTCGGGGGGCGGCGTTATAGAGCGATTCCATCGCGTCGATCAGCCGGGCGCGAAGCTGGACGTTTTCCCGTTCCAGCGACATTTTCGCCCGCGCCAAGGCGTTGTTCATCTCCCGCAGCCAGGCAACCTCGTCCTTGTCGCGCTGCCGGGCGAACCAGTTTCCCCACATCGAGGAACTGGCCCCGAACCGCCGAAGGTTCGTCATGCGCTGAAGCGAATCCGCCGCCGCCGAACGGACAGCCGGGTCGGGATCGTCCAGCAAGCCAATCAGCGCCTCGATACATCGCCGGTCCACAATGCGCTGCAGGGCCTCGATGGTCGCACGGCGGACACCCCGGTCCAACGTGGAATTGTTCGCCACGTCAATCAGGCGTTCCGTCACGCCGTGGTTGCGATACGTCGCCAGCGCGCGGGCCGCCGAGGAACGAACCAGCGGCTCCTGGCCGGTGAGCATTTCCATCAGCGGCGCGACGTACTCTTTCCGTCCGCCGCCGTCCTCCGCGATCGCCTCGGCCACCGCCTGCTGGGCGGCCAGGTTGGAGGAGTCGGAGAGGCATTGTCGCAGCACGCGCACCGCCTGCGGAAACGGTTTGGACAGCAGCAGGCGGGCCGCGTCCAGGCGCGTCTCGGCGGAGCGCTTGGGGTCGCACAACTGCCGTTTGAGCGTCTGGAGCGTCAGTTCCTGATCGGGCGTCAGATTCGTTGCCGGAAGCGTCTCGGCCTGCTCCGCCCGAAGGCCGCAGGCGATCCACCCCACCATCACCGCCAGAATCCATCGCCGCACCGAAGTCATCCGCCTCTCGATTCGCGTCGGTCCGTCCCAGTCCGTTTTGCCAACATAATCCGTATCGGCCTGATTGTCAACGTTGCCTTACGTTTGGCGGGATGTTTTGCGTTCATGATATGTTTGCAGCGCCGTCGGGAAGGGCTTCAACGCCCGCTCGAAGATGCCCAGCGAGTAGGCGATGGCCAGGCCGTAGTTCGTGACCGGCACGCCGCGGCGACGGCAGTGCAACATTCGGGAAAGCATTTCGCGCCGGTTCCACATACATCCGCCGCAATGAATCACGAGTTTGTACCCAGCCGGGTCGTCGGGGAAATCGTGTCCCTGCACGTGCGTGAACTCCAGCCGCCCGCCGACGTACTGTCGCAGCCAGCGGGGGATTTTCACCCGTCCGATATCGTCGGCGATGGGGTGATGGCTGCACGCCTCGGCGATCAGCACGCGGTCGCCGTCCTTGAGAGATTCGATAGCCATTGTCCCGCGAACAAACTCCGACAGGTCGCCTTTGCATCGCGCAAAGAGAATCGAGAACGAGGTCATGGGAATCTCGTCCGGCGTGTCGCCGGCGACCTTCAGAAACGCCTGGCTGTCCGTTACGACCAGCGCCGGCGGACGATTCAGGCGTCCCAGCGCGTCGCGCAGCTCGCGTTCCTTCACGATCATGCTGTAGGCGTCCACGTCCAGGATATCGCGGATGGTCTGCACCTGCGGCAGGATCAGCCTGCCCTTGGGCGCCTCCAGGTCAATGGGCACGACCAGCACGGCAAGCTCGCCCGCGGGCACGAGATCGCCCACGATTCCCGGGGCGTTGATGAATTCCTCCGGCGCGGAGCGGATGAGCGCCTCGCGCAGGTCAAGGACGCCTTCGGCTCTGCTGGCGACGGTGAAAACGACGTTGACCTTGTCGTCCTCGAGTCGTTTCCGCAACGCCGCGTTCGGTGCGGCGAGATCGTTCTTGTTGAACACGACGACGGCGGGGATTTCGCGCGTGCGCAGTTCCTGGTAGATGTGTTCTTCAAAATCGCCCCAGTCGCCGGCGGCGACCACGATCAGCCCCACGTCGGTGCGGTCGAAAATCTGTCGCGTTTTGGCGACGCGCAGGTCGCCCAGCGCGCCGACGTCGTCGATGCCGGCGGTGTCGATGAACAGCACCGGCCCGATCGGCAGCAGCTCCATGGGCTTTTCCACGGGATCGGTCGTCGTGCCCGCGACGTCCGAAACGATGGACACGCTCTGCCGCGTCATGGCGTTGAGCAGCGAGCTTTTCCCGACGTTCCGCCGGCCGAACAGCCCGATGTGAAGCCGAAATCCTTTGGGAGTGGTCTGCATAATTAAGATTTTTTACCACAGAGACACAGAGGACACAGAGATTTTAATTACTCAAAGTGACCGATTGGATAAACCCAGCCAAAGGAAAGGTTGACTGGTTGATTGGTTAACTTGTTAACTGGTAAAAAATTACAAAAGTATCCCTCATAACGGCCATATAAAAACATGGACAAAAATTCCAACAATATGGCGGCGGTCCAAAACCTGTGTAATCCTTTTCCCGTTAACCAATGAACGAATTAACCAGTTAACAAACCTGCCTACCGGCAGGCAGGTCACTCAGTTTGAGTTAATTACAAATTTCAAATTCCTGTCTCTGTGTTCTCTGTGCCTCTGTGGTCAATTCTTTTCTTTCTCCGCCTTCGCGTCTCCCAACTGCATGACACGGTCGGGGCTGATCAGCGAGTCGAACTTCTCCGCGGTCAGGACGCCGAGTTCAATCGCAACGTCGCGTATCGGCTTGCCGCTCCGCGCGGCTTCCTGCGAAATTTTCTGCGCCGCTTCGTAACCGATTTCTCCCACCAGGGCGGTGACGGCCGCCGTCGCGCCGTGCACGTGGGCGCGGCAGCGGGCTTCGTCGGCCCGCATCCCTTCCACGCAGTGCGTGCGGAAGATGCGGCAGGCGTTGCCGAGGATATCCAGCGTTTCCAGCAGCGAATCGGCAACCAGCGGAAGAAACGCGTTGAGCTCCAGCGATCCCATGCAGACGGCCTGCGTGACGGCCTGGTCGTTGGCGATGGCGCGCAGGGCGGCCTGGCTGACGGCTTCAGGGATCACGGGGTTGACCTTGCCGGGCATGATGCTGCTGCCGGCCTGCCTTGCGGGCAAACGAAGTTCGCCCAGCCCCGCCTCCGGACCGCTGGAAAGCAGCCGGATGTCGCCGGCCACCTTCAGCAGGTTGCTCGCCAGGGCTTTTACGATGCCGCTGACCTCGACGAAGGCGTCGTGGTTCTGGGTGGCCTCCACGAGATTCTCCGCCCGCGCCAGGCCCAGGGACGTGACTTGCCGCAGGTGTTCGATCGCGCGGAAGATGAATTTCCGCGGCGCGCCCAGGCCCGTGCCGACGGCCATCCCGCCGAGGTTCACCACGCGCAGGCGTTCCTCGCACTTGTAGATGCGCCAGCGGTCGCGGCTGAAGGCTTCGGCGTGGGCGCCCATTTCGCGCCCCAGCGTAAGTAAAACCGCGTCCTGGAACTGCGTTCGGCCGACCTTCACGACGTGGGCGAATTCCTTTTCCTTCGCCTGAAACGCCTCCAGCAGGCCGACCACTTCCCGCTGCAACTGCCGCAGCGAAAAAACCGCCGCCACCTTCAAGGCCGTCGGATACGTGTCATTCGTGGACTGGTGAAGATTCACGTCCTCCAGCGGATGGAGTGTTTCGTACTCGCCCAACGGCCTGCCGAGAATCTGCAGGGCGCGGTTGGCAAGCACCTCGTTGACGTTCATGTTCGTGCTCGTGCCCGCGCCGCCCTGCAGGGCGTCCACAAGAATATGCGAATCAAGCCCGCCCTCGATCATCTCCTCGCAGGCGGTTTCCAGGGCTTGAAACGTTTTTTCGTCCCATCGCCCCAGTTCGTGGTTCGTCCGGGCGCAGGCGAGTTTGACCGCGCCGTAGGCGTGGACCAACTCCGGGCGAACCGCCCTGCCGGTGACGGGGAAATTCTCCCTCGCGCGAAGCGTGTGCACGCCCCACAGCGCGCCGGCCGGCACGTGCACCTCGCCCAGGAGATCATGTTCGGTTCGGTAGTCGTTCATGGCTGTTTATAACCCATAACAAAAAGAATTTTTTGCCACAAAGTCCACAAAGAACTCAAAGTAAAAACAACAAATAATATCTGAGTTTTTCTTCCTTTGTGACCTTTGTGCACTTTGTGGCTTATCTTGTTATGTGTTCTTATACGTACAAATCCCGCTCGTCGCTTTGCTCAATGGTTTTCAGGCGACGCAGGAGTTTGTTTTTCGCGTCGCCGTCGGGCAGTTTCGCCAGTTCGTCCTGAATCCGTTTCATCCCGACGGCTCGCGTTTGGTCCGAGGCGTAATCCACGAGATATTCCATCAGCGTCGTTAAGGCGTTGGGGGTGCAGTAGCGATTGATGAAACCCGGAATCGCGAACTCCATGAAATGCTCGCCCGTTCGCCCGAGGCGATAGCAGGCGGTGCACCAACTGGGGATGTAGTGATCGTCGAGCAGTTCACGGACGACCTCGTCGAGCGAGCGGATATCGCCCAACTGGAATTGCTCGCGGTCCATCACCTGCGCGTCGCCGGCTTCGGTGTATCCGCCGATTTCGATCCGGCTGCCGGCGTCGATCTGCGAAACGCCGAAGGCCATCACCTCGCGGCGAAGGGCGGGCTCTTCCCGCGCGGTTAAAATCAGCCCTGTATAGGGAACCGCCACGCGCAGCGTGGTGATTACGCGTTTGAAATTCCAATCGTTCACGAAATAGGTCTCGTCAAAATGTACGCCGCAGGCGGGCCGTAAGCGGGGAAAGCTGATCGTGTGGGGGCCACAGTGGAATCGCTCCTGCAGGTGCAGCGCGTGGCGCACCAGGCCGAGGACTTCAAACCGCCAGTCGTACAGGCCGAACAGGGCGCCCAGGCCCACGTCGTCGCACCCGGCCTCCATCGCGCGATCCAGCCCGTCCAGGCGATACAGGTAATCGCCCTTTCGCGTCCCGCGAGGATGGTATTTCGCGTAGGTTTCGTGGTGATACGTCTCCTGGAAAATCTGGTACGTGCCGATGCCGGCTTCGTGAACCGTGCGGAAGCCTTCGTGGTCCAGGGGCGCGGCGTTGATGTTCAGCCGGCGGATTTCACCCTTTCCCACGCGCACGGAATACACGGCCCGCACGCATCGGGCAACGTATTCGGGGTCATAATTTGGATGTTCCCCGAACACGAGAATCAGCCGCTTGTGGCCGACGTTCTCCAGCGCTTCGACTTGATGTCGGAGTTCCTCGTCGCGGAGCGTTCGGCGAACCGCATCCCGATTCGACACGCGAAACGCGCAATACGCACAGTCGTTGACGCAGTCGTTGCCGATGTACAGCGGCGCGAACAGAACGATCCGGTTGCCGTACACCTGACTCTTGAGCTGCCGGGCGGTCTGGAAGAGTTCCTCCACCAGCTCCGGATCGTCGGCCCGCAACAGGACAGCCGTTTCCTCAACGCTCAACGCCTGTTTTTCGAGGCTCTTGGCCAGCAGGTCGCGGACTTCTTTCGGATCGGGCGTCCCGCCCTGAAGCAGGGCTTCCAGGAAGGCGTCGTCGATAAAATCGGCTGCGCCTTCACTCAGCGACATGTTCGGTAGCGTTTTCATTCGGCAAGAAGCTTTCAACAAAGTTCGAACAATGTATTATTCCCGCAATAATGTACTCTCGCAAAAGCATCCACGGATTACACGGATTTCAAAAATGATTTCATGGATTTTTCTTTTTTAAAATTTTCCGTGTAATCCTTCTTATATCCGTGAAATCCGTGGAGTTTTTTTTGATAAAAGCATAGTCGTTTCCATCAACATTGCCGCCCGCTGGAGATAACTCGGCGAGTCCCCCCTTCCGACTCCGACGCCTCGGCCCAGGGCGGTAATCCGGCGGACCCAGGTTTCGTGGAATTCTTCCGCCGATTCGCGGGCGTCGGCCTTGTTGGGATAGATTTCATACAGCCGGCGATACTCCGGCGGCGTGAGGTTCGGCATGACGACGTTGGCGCCCCATTGCAGAGACGTTTCGTAGGCGTCGGCGGGGTTCAGCGTCGCCAAAGCCGTCGTGCCGGGAATGTTCGCCGCCGGACACGCCAGGCGCGTCAGGGCCAGCATTTTCCACGTCGTCATTTCGTCGTTGGACGGTTGATCGCCGCCGGCCGGGCGCGATTCGCGGCCCAGCGGGGTTTCGGGATGCGGCAGGAAAGGCCCCAGGCCGATCATGTCCGGCTGAAGTTTTTTGAATAATTCAATGTCGGCAACCAGATCGTTATATGATTGGCCCGGGATGCCGACCATTATTCCCGTACCGACCTCGTACCCCAGGCGTTTGAGCATGGGAAGCAATGCAAAACGGTCCTTCGCATCGGGAGATCGGGGAGGGTGAATCTTTTCGTAAAGCCGGCGATTGGAAGTCTCAAAGCGCAGCAGGTATCGATCGGCGCCGGCGGATCGCCACAGGGCCAGTTCCTCTTCGCTTCGCTCGCCGAGGCTCAGCGTAATCGCCAGGTCACACGTGGCGGGGTCGGCCTTGATCCGCCGGATCACCTCGGCCAGCCACTCGCCGGTGATGTTCGGGTCTTCCCCGCCCTGGAGCACCACCGTGCCGTATCCGAACTCCGCGGCCCGGCGGGCGGAGGCGAGAATTTCGTCTCCCGTCATGCGATATCGCCGCACCCGCGCGTTATCCGCCCGCAGGCCGCAGTACAGGCATCGCCGGCGGCAGTGATTGGAGATTTCAATCAGGCCGCGCAGATGCACGTCGTCGCCGACGTTTTCACGTCGAACGGCGTCGGCCTGGCGACGAAGTTCCTCCAGCTTCGCGGGGTCGGTTTCCCGCAGCCGGGCGAGAATGTCAGTTCGTGGAAGCATCGGAAAATTCCGGCTGAGTGTTGCGCCCCAGCGTGACGGTAAACGTGCTGCCGACGTCGGGCGTGCTCTCCACGACAATGTCGCCGTCGTACAGCCTCGCCAGCTTTCGGGCAGTGCTCAGGCCCAGCCCCGTGCCGAGAATGTTGCGGGTTTTGTCGTTGCGAATCCGCACAAAGTCGCCGAACAGGCGGTCCCGCTCGTCCGGCGACAGGCCGATGCCCGTGTCGGAGACGCTCAGCGTCACGGTCTCCTCGTCCGCGCGAAGAACAGCCGTCACCGTTCCGCCGTCACGGTTGTATTTCACGGCGTTGGAGATAAGGTTATTCAAGAGGATGTCCAGTTCGCCGCGGTCGGCGGCCATCACCAGGCTTTCCGGCGCGTCGAGTTCGAGGCGGATATCGCGCTTCTGCGCCTCCGGGGAAAACGTCTCCAGACACGCCCGCGCAGCCGCGGCCACGTCCACCTGCTCCCAGGTGCGTTTCTTCAGCCCGGATTCGATCCGCGTGAGGTTCAGCAGCTCAAAAATCAATTTGCGCATGCCCTCCATGCGCACCGAGCAGCGGTGGATCATTTCGTCGTAAGCGGGAAGCTGCTCGCCGAGCGTCCGGTCGGCCAGCAAATTCAGATATCCTTCCACCGCCGCCAGCGGCGCCTTCATTTCATGCGCCAGAATGGAAATGAACTCGAACCGCACGCGGCGTTTTTCCTCCGCCAACTGGCGGGCCCGCCGCTGGAGCATGAGATGCTTGACGGCCTTGCGGAGCGTGCCGCGAAGGTCTTCCGGCGTGAAGGGCTTGGCGAGAAAGTCGTACGCGCCCCGCTTGGTGGCGAGAATGGCCGTCTCCAGCGAGGCGTACGCGGTGATCATGATCGTCAGGATGCCGCCGTCCTCCCCGCCGATGCGCTCCAGCACCTCCAGGCCGCTGATGCCGTTCATCTTGTGGTCCAGCAGCAGAATGTCCGGGCGCGAGGTTTCGATCTGCTGAAGCGCTTCTTCGCCGCCGGCGGCGTCGGAGAGTTCAAAGACCACCTGCCCCTGCCCGTTCGGCAGGTCGATGGCCAAGCCGCGAATCACACGCGCCGCGCCCAAGCGCATGCCTTCCTCGTCATCCACCACCAAAACACGCAACGGTATTTGCGTTTCGCTCATTGTCTCGCCTTGTGATTCCTCGTAATCAGGAATTTTTTCTGCCTTATCTGCAAATTTTTCTTGTAGTTATGTCAAAAAAGCCGATATAAACGAATAAATGGAAACGACAACTCCAAAAAGGCGGCATTTATGGAATTGATACGGAGAATTTTCAAAGCGCCGAAGGAAAGTTTTTTCCTGTTCGGCCCTCGAGGTACGGGAAAATCCACCTGGCTGCGGCAGAGGTTTCCTGACGCAATCTACGTGGACCTGCTGGACCAGGAAACCTTTCGCAGCTACCTGGCCAGACCGGAGCGCCTGGGCGAAGTGATTTCCGGAAGCGCCCAAGCCCGGACGGTGATTGTGGATGAAATTCAAAAAGCGCCGGCTTTGCTGGAAGAAATTCATCGGCAGATGGAAACCGAAGGGGGGCGGCGAATGCAGTTCATTTTGACGGGTTCCAGCGCCCGAAAACTCAAACGCAGCGGAACGGATCTGTTGGCCGGTCGGGCGGTGCTGAAAACCCTGCATCCGTTCATGGCGGTGGAACTCGGCGCCCGTTTCGATTTCGCCCGGAGTCTGGAGTTGGGCATGCTTCCGCTGGTTCTGGATTCCGTGGAACCGCATGAGACGCTCAAGTCGTACGTTTCGCTGTATCTGCGCGAGGAAGTCCAGGCGGAGGGACTGGTTCGCAACGTCGGCAACTTTGCCCGGTTTCTGGAAGCGATGAGTTTTTCGCATGCCTCGTTGCTGAACACCACCCAGACGGCTCGTGAATGCCAGGTGAATCGAAAAACCGTCGAAGGTTTTATTGAAATTCTGGAGGACTTGTTGCTGGGATTCCGGCTTTCGGTTTTCTCGAAGCGTGCGCAGAGAAAGCTGGTGCAGCACCCTAAATTTTATTACGCGGACGCGGGGGTGTTTCGCTCCCTGCGTCCCAAAGGGCCTCTGGACTCGCCGGAAGAAATCAGCGGCGCCTGCCTGGAAGGACTGGTTGCCCAGCATTTGCGGGCGTGGATCGCTTACAGCCGGGCGGAACGTACGCTGTATTTCTGGCGCACCAAAGCCGGACTGGAGGTGGACTTTGTGATCTACGGCGAGGATACGTTCCTGGCGATCGAAGTCAAACGATCGAGAACGGTGACCAGCCGGGACGTTCGGCCGTTGTCGGCGTTTCGGGATGAATATCCCCAGGCAAGCGTTTGCCTGCTGCACGGGGGCAGGGAACGACTGAAAGTCAACGACGTTCCATGCCTGCCTTGCAAGGAATTTCTCCTGAATCTGGTTCCCGACGCGCCGGCGCCGGTGGACTGACGCGACACCGGGAAATACCAAACTGCGCAAAAATGTTTGCGTTTCGCTCATTGTCTCGCCTTGCTGCTTTTTAGGTCTTGGCTCTTCGGGGCAGCGTAACGGTGAAAGTCGTTCCCGTCGGTCCTTTCGCCGCGTCGGCGTTGGAGGCCACGCGGATGTCGCCCGAGTGCATTTTCACGATTCCGTAGGTCACCGCCAGCCCCAGGCCCGTGCCTTTTCCGATCTGCTTGGTCGTGAAGAACGGCTCAAAGATCTTTTCGCGGTTCTCCTCCGGAATGCCCACGCCGGTGTCCGCCACGGCGATCATTACGTTTCCGTTCGCGTCGGCGGTGGCGATGTTCAGCGTTCCGCCTTTGGGCATGGCGGCGTAGGCGTTGGTGATGAGATTCGTCAGCACCTGGGTGATCTGGTCGCCGTCCAGTTCGGCCCGCGGGTCGGCAAGTTCGTGTCGTACGTTCAGTTGCACGCCGGCCGGCTGGGGAATCGCCCGAAGCGTCTGCTCGACGAGGCGGCGAACGTCGATTTCCTGGTAGACGACCTTGTTCTGGCGCGAAAAATGCAGCAGGCCGGAGACGATTTTTTTGCAGCGGTCGGCGTGGCGGGAGATCATCTCCAGGTCGTCGCGCATTTCCGGATGGTTTTTGTATTCGTCCAGCAGGATGTGGGCGTAAACCAGCACAATGCCGAGGGGATTGTTCACCTCGTGCGCAATGCCGGCGGCCAGTTGCCCCATGCTGGCGAGCTTTTCCGACTGCATCAGCGCCGCCTGGGTGGAGGCGAGCTGTTCGTGCGAGAGGTTCAGTTCCTTGACCGTCTTCTTGAGTGTCTCGATGGTATAAGGCAGGCACATTTCGCTCTCGGCCAGCCCTTTGAGAATGGCCACGGCGTGCTCGCGGCAGGTATCGTATCCGCAGGCGCCGCAGTTGAGTTCGTCCTCGCGGCTGAACTTTCCCATGCGGCGGAGAATGTACTGAATCTCCTCATCAAACGGCACGGCGATGCGCTGGTCCTGGCTGGTGAAATCGCGCGACAGGTCGAGCGTCTCGAAGGACCGCATCTGTGCTTCCCAGGCGCCGCGGTCCAGACGGCTGGTTCGCTCACGGACGTATCGGCTCACGTGCGACCGCCGGCTGTACAGCGGTTCCCGGCTGGTCATGCCCGCGCCCATGATGCAGCCCTTGCAGCAAAGGACTTCCAGCAGTTTGGCGTCCAGATCGCCGGCGCGGAATTCTTCCAGTGCGCCGAGGAATTCGTCTCGGCCCTCGGCGGTAACCACGTCTCCGGCGACGAGGTCTTCCTGGATATCGGCGGCCTGGAGAAGTCCGCGGCGAATCGAAAACAGCGCGCCCTCGGCGGCGATGGGCGGATCGAAATCGCTTTCCGCGACGGAATCGGCTGTGAGCTTCGCCTCGGCGAACATGTCGCGCAGCTCCGCGAACGTCAGGGCGGCGTCAATTTCGTCGGGTACGGAGGGAGAAGTCACTTCGCCCTTCTTGGCGATGCACGGGCCGATGAAAACAATCCGCATGGGATCCTGGTACAGGCGCCGCAGCGCCCGGGCCGTGGCGACCATGGGCGAAACAATCGGCGCCAGGTGCTTCAGCAAATCCGGCTGATATCTCTCCACGTAAGCGACGATCGCGGGACAGGTCGTGGCGATATAACGGCCTCCGTTCGTCCCGAGGAGGAGCTTGCAATACCGATCCGCCACCAGGTCGGCCCCGACCGCCACCTCGACGACGGAGGCAAACCCCAGGGCGCGAATCATCCCCACGAGTTTCGCCCAGGGAACATCGGAAAATTCGGCGGGAAAGCTCGGGGCGATAATCGCCGTCGTCGGCGTCGCGCCGCGGAGCAGATCCCGCACCTGATCCACCGACGAGACGACCTGCTTGGCGTTCTGACTGCACACGCGCACGCAGTTCCCGCATCCGATGCACCTCTCCGGAATCACCTCCGCCTGCCCGACGGCGATGCGGATGGCCTTGGCGGGGCACTCCCGCACGCAGGTATAGCAAACGCGACATCGTTCGCCGATCGTTTTGACGAGGCCGTTGTGTCGCATGGTTTCACGTCAACCTGTTTCCGCAATTTCTGAATGAATCGTTTATTGCAATTCATTCCCCCGCCCCATGATAAAATTCTCCACGGATTACACGGATTTCAGAAGAATTTCACGGATGTCTTTCTTTTCAAAATCTTCTCCGTGTAATCCGTCTTTCATCCGTGAAACCTGCCTGCCGGCAGGCGGGTCCGTGGATGATTGTCATGATGTCGGATTAGTGTTTCGTAACCGGTTCTTCCCGCAGCAGGCGGCGGACCTCCGCCAGGATCTGTTCCGGGCGGACCGGTTTGTTCACAATCACGTCGGCCCGCATCCAGGACTTCATGTCCGGGGAGACGCCCTGGAAGCTCAGGTTGGTCGCCGCGGTGACGGACGTTAACAGAATCACCGGCGTGTCCGGGTGCAGTTTTTTCAGGTGATGCGCCAGAACGAAACCCGCGTCGGACTGTTCCATCATCACGTCCAGGATCGCCAGGTCGGGTTGGGTCGTCAGGAGCTGTTCCTCGGCGTCGGCCAGGCTGCCGGCGGTGACGAGCCGATATCCCTGCGGAGAGAGTACGGCGGATAATTGTTCCAGAATGTCCGGGTCGTCATCGACTAGTAAAATCGTTTTCCCTGTGCTCATGGTTCTTCGTCTCGTTTCTTCCGGGGCGTACAGGCCGGATCAACCGTTGGTAATCGGAATGTTCCGCATCGTGTAATGGGTGTGCAGCAGGGCGTGACTTTTCTCGCCCAGCGGTTGTCCGAGATATTCCTTGTAAATGCGCTGAATCCACGGATTGGAATGGCTGGTGCGCAACGGCGCATCCCGGTCAATTTTGTACAGGGCCTTCATGCGCGCCTCGATCGCGGCGGGGTCGATATTCTTCGGCTGCCCGCCGCCGTTGATGCACCCGCCGGGGCAGGTCATAATCTCGATGAACTGCAGGTCGTCGCGTCCGGCGACGACTTCGTCGAGAATTTTCCGGGCGTTGCCCAGCCCGCTGACCACCGCGGCGCCGAGCTTGATGCCGTCCACTTCGACGTGCAGTTCCTTGCAGCCCTTCAGGCCTCGCAGCGGCTGAATTTTCAGATCCTCCAGCTCCCGCCCGGTAATCAGGAAATGGGCCGAGCGGATCGCCGCCTCCATCACGCCGCCGGAAGTGCCGAAAATTTTCCCCGCGCTGGACCGCTCGCCAAACGGGGTGTCGGCGGCGGACGGTTCCAGGGCGGCCAGGTTCACGCCGAACTGGTGCAGCATGCGGCCCAGTTCGCGGGTCGTCAAAACGTAGTCCACATCCGGAACGTGGTTCCGGGACATTTCCGGCCGGGCGCACTCGAACTTCTTGGCGGTGCAGGGCATGATCGAAACGCTGACGATGTTCGCGGGGTCCACGCCCTCGCGCTCGGCGAAGAACGTCTTGATCAGCGCACCGAGCATCTGCTGCGGACTCTTGCAGGAAGAAACGTTCGGAAGCAGTTGCGGATAAAATGTCTCGATGAATTTAATCCAGCCGGGCGAACAGCTTGTGAACATCGGCAGTTTCCCGCCGGTTTTGATTCGATGCACCAGCTCGCTGCCTTCTTCCATAATCGTCAGGTCGGCGCTGAAGGCGGTGTCGAATACGCGATGGAACCCCAGCCGCCGCAGGGCGGTGACCATCTGTCCGTCCACGTCCTTTCCGGCCGGGGAACCGAATTCCTCCGCCAGACTCACCGAAACCGACGGCGCGTGCTGTACGACCACCCTCTTCGTCGGATCGTTCAGGGCGGTGATCACGTCGTCGATGTAGCATCGCTCCGACAGCGCGCCGGTCGGGCAGACGTTGACGCATTGCCCGCAATTGACGCAGGTGGAGACGTTCAGGCCGCCGTCGAAGGCCGTCCCGATCTTCGCCCGGCTGCCGCGACCGATAAAGTCGATAGCCGCGACGCCCTGAATTTCCTCGCACATTCGCACGCATCGCCCGCAGAGAATGCACTTGGCCGGGTCGCGCACGATGGCGGGGCTGGACATGTCCATTTCCTGCACGCGGCGCGGGCCTCGATACACCCGCTCCCGCACGCCCAGGTCCTGCGCGAGCTTCTGCAAATCGCAATGGCCGTTGCTGTTGCAGTACAGGCAGTCGTCGGGATGGCTCGCCAGCAGCAGTTTCACGATGGTGCGCCGGGCCTCCAGCACGCGGGGCGTGGAGGTTTTAACCTTCATTCCCTGCGCCACGGGAAACGAGCAGGAAGGCGTCAGCGACGGCGAACCTTCCACCTCGACCACGCACATGCGGCAGGCGCCGCTGGGCGGCAGGCCGTCCATGTGACACAGCGTCGGTACGTGAATCCCCTCTCGCCGCAGGACGGTTAAGATCGTCTCGCCGGCCTGGGCTTCCACCGTTCGTCCATCCACGTCCAATGTAATCATGCGAACACTCGGTCCTTTCGCGTTTTTGACCACAGAGGCACAGAGATCACAGAGAAGAAAAGAAGAATTTTCAATTGCCCATTTGAAATTTCAAATTTGAAATTAAAAATTCTCTGTGTTCTCTGTGCCGAAGTTTACCCCTAAGGGGTGGTCAAATCTCTTCGTTATTATTTCGGCTCCGTGAACGCCAGGTCGCAGCGCAGGCAGCGGCGGGCCTCGCAGACGGCGGCGTGTTCGGAGATGGCCATTTCCACCTCGGCGAAGCTTCGCACCCGCTCGGCTATGGGCCGCTCGGGGGCTTTGGGTCGGCTGGGGGGCAGTTCGTTGTCGTCGCCGTTTTCCGTCGGCGGGACGTACACGCACGGCAGAGACACCCTGTGCAGTTTTCGCGGGGCCTTTCCTCGCACGAAGCGGTCGATCATGGTCGCGGCGCTTCGCCCGGTCCCGACGGCCTGGATGACCGTCGCCGGCCCTGTGACCACGTCGCCGCCGGCAAAAACGCCAGGGCGATCGGTCATGAACGATTCGGGATTGGCCTTGATCGTGCCCCAGTTCGTTCGATCCAGGCCTTCCAGGCCCTCGGCCTCCGGTTCCTCGCTGATCGCGACGATCAGCGTGTCCAGTTCCAGCTCGAATTCTGAACCGGGGATCGGTTCGGGCCTCCGCCGGCCGGAGGCGTCCGGGGCGCCCAATTTATTCCGCTGAAACTTCGCGCCAACCAGTCGGCCGCCCTTGACTTTCAGCTCCATCGGAGCGACCAGCTCTTCCAACTCGACACCCTCAACCAGACCGGCTTCGACTTCGTCGGGATAGGCGGGCATTTCGTCCCGCGTTCGCCGATACAGAACCGTCACGCGCGTCACGCCCTGCTGCCGCAGCGCCACGCGGGCCGCGTCCATGGCGGAGTTTCCGCCGCCGACGATTCCGACCCGGCCCTTGGCCATTTCCCTGCGGTGCAGGTTGTGGGCCTTGAGGAATTCCATCGACGGGATAATGCCCTCGGCGTCTTCGCCGGGCAACTCCAGTTTTTTGCTCTTGTGGGCGCCGGTGGCGATGTACACCGCGCGATAGCCTTTCTCAAACAACTCGTCGACGGTCACGTCGCGTCCCAGGACCGTGTCGTATCGCATCTCGATATTCAGGTTCAGCAGCGAGTCCATTTCCCGCCGCACCAGGCCGCGCGGCAAACGATAGGCCGGGATCGCCGCCTCGAGCATACCGCCGGGCCGGGATTCCTTCTCGATTACGGTCACGCGATGCCCCATCAGCGAAAGGAAGTGGGCCGCCGTCAGTCCGGACGGTCCGGCGCCGATCACGGCGATGCGCGCCCCGTCGGCCGAGGCGGGCTCCGCCGGCGGATTCCCCACCTGCGGATTGACGTTGTCCACGACGAACCGCTTGAGCAGCCGGATCGCGACCGGATCGCCGCCGGTAACGCCCGCGCGGCAGGCCCTCTCGCAGGGATGATGGCAAATGCGGGCGCAGGCCGACGGGAACGGGTTGGACTGGCGGATGACCTTGTAGGCCTCCTCGAACTCGCCGCGGGCAATGTGGGCGACGTAGCGCCACACTTCCGTGCCGGCCGGGCAGGCGTTCTGGCAGGCAACGCCCACCAGGTCCGTGCACGCGCCGGCCGGGCACTGCCGGTCGTACAGGTGCGCCTCGTATTCGTTTCGGAACCATTTCAGCGTGCTGAGCACGGGATTGGGCGCGGTCTGCCCCAGGCCGCACAGGCTGGTGGCCTTGATGGTCTCCGCGAGCTTCTGCAGCTCCATGATCCCGCGGAATCGCAGCAGCGCGTCGATGCCCTTCTCCACCCGGCTGGGGCGGAGAATCGCGTTGAGAATCTCCAGCATGCGCTTCGTGCCCTCCCGGCAGGGGATGCACTTGCCGCAACTTTCGGATTGAATGAACTCCATGAAAAAGCGGGCGAAGTCCACCATGCAGGTCGACTCGTCCACGACGACCAACCCGCCGGAGCCCATGATCGTTCCGAATTCCTTCAGGGCCTCGTAATCGGCCGGCAGATCGAGATACGCCTCCGGCACGCATCCGCCGGACGGCCCGCCGATCTGGACGGCCTTGCACTTGCGATTGTTCAGAATCCCGCCGCCGATATCGTACACCACCTGGCGCAGGGTCGTGCCCATCGGCACTTCCACCAGGCCCGTGCGACGGATCATGCCCGACAAGGCGAAGACCTTCGTGCCCTTGGAGCCTTCGGTTCCCATGGCGGCGAACCACGCCCCGCCGCGCTGAAGGATCATCGGCAGGTTCGAGAGCGTCTCGACGTTGTTGATGATCGTCGGTTTCTCGAACAGACCGCTGACGGCCGGGAACGGCGGGCGAGGGCGCGGCATGCCGCGTTTACCCTCGATACTGTGAATCAAGGCCGTCTCCTCGCCGCAGACAAACGCCCCGGCGCCCTTTTTGATCGTCAGGTGCAGGTTGAATCCGCTTCCGAGAATGTTGTCGCCCAGCAGGCCGTAGGCCTTGGCCTGTTCGATGGCCGTCTCCAGGCGCCGAATGGCCAGGGGATATTCCGCGCGAATGTAAATGTACGTACGCGTCGCGCCAATGGCGTAGGCGGCCAGGATCATCCCCTCCAGCAGGCGGTGCGGGTCGCTTTCGCAGACCGCGCGATCCATGAACGCGCCGGGGTCGCCCTCGTCGGCGTTGCAGATGAGGTATTTCTGGTCGGCGTGCGTGTTCATGGCGAATCGCCATTTCTTCCCGGTCGGGAATCCGCCGCCGCCGCGGCCTCGCAGGCCGCTGAGTTCCACTTCCCTGCAGACCTCGTCCGGCGTCATGGAACGCAAAGCCTTGACGGCCGCCGAATATCCGCCCTGGGCGATGTACTCGTCGATTTTCGTCGGGTCCAGAATACCGCTGGCGGCCAGCACCACGCGCCGCTGCATCGCAAGGAACGGATGCTCGTGAAGCCAGGGCACGTTTTCCCACGCCCGGCCCTCGCCGCGAAATTGCCCCAGCGGCGCGGTGCGGGGAAGCCGCCCTTCCAGCATCGCCGTGAGAATGTCGGGAACCTGCCGCGGTGTGACGCTGCTGAAGCTCAGCCGCGCCTTACCCGGCATCTGGACGTCCATCAACGGCTCCTCGGAACACAGCCCGATACAGCCGACTTCCACGACCTCCGCGTCCACGGATTCGCGGCTCAGAAATTTCCGGACGGCCTCGAGGGTTTTGCCCGCCCCGGCGCCCAGGCCGCACGTGCCCGTACCGATGAAGATCACCGGCTTGTCGATCACCTGCCGGCGCAATTTTTTCCGCAACTGCCCAAGGGCAGCCGGGTCGGACCGGACAGCCGACCAGGGCTCGACCGAAAGAGCAGCCAGCAGTTCCGGGGCGATCTGCTGGGGTTCTTCCCAGCAACGGCTGGGTTCCGCAACGGCGGCAGATGCGTCCTTAGACATTGACGGCCTCCTTCTGGCGGCATTCCTGGATGATTTCCGTGAGTTTGCGGGGCGTGACCTTGGCGTAAAACTCGCCGTTGACGCTGACGACCGGCGCCAAACCACACGCGCCCATGCAGGCGACGACCTCCAGGCTGAACATCTGATCGCGCGAGGTCTGCCCGGGTTCGAGCTTCAGCTGCTTCGTCAGTTCGTCCAGCACCTTCTTCGATCCCTTGACGTGGCAGGCCGTCCCGCGGCAGACCATGAAGTGATACCTGCCCTTGGGATGAAAGCGGAACTGGTTGTAGAACGTCGCCACGCCGTAAATTTTGCTGGCCGGCAGGTTCAGAAACTCCGCGATCTTCGCCACCGCCCGGGGCGAAATGTAGCCTTCCGTCTCCTGCACGTCCTGGAGGATCGGAATCAGATGATCCCGTCCCGCCCCGCTGTGTCGATTCAGGATGTTGTCCATGTCCGCCGTAACCACGTTAGTACCTTCCTGCTTGTACTGCCTGTGCATTTTGCCTGGCAAAATAGGCCGCCTTTTCCAATGACGTCGTTATGTCCACCTGCTCCAGATACACGTTCTGCGGAACCCGCAACGGAATCGGAGCAAAGTTCACGATTCCCTGTACGCCGTGCTGGACCAGCGCGTCGGCTGTCTCCTGGGCAGCCGATACGGGCACGGCGATAATTCCCACGCCGATATTCTGCTGCTGAATTTTTTCGCCCAGCGCCTCCAGCGGGTAGCACCGACATCCGTGAATCACGCAATCCACGCGATTCGGATCGATATCGAACGCCGCCACAATGGAAAGGTTGGGCCGTCGGCCGTGAAAATACGCCAGGATCGCCCTTCCGATATTTCCCAAACCGACCAGCGCCACGTTCAAAGGCTCCTGATTTCCAAAGAAAGCCTCAATGCTTTCCGTCAGCTCAATTACGCTATAACCCCGATTCGGGTTACCCATTCCCGCGACGGCCATGAGATCTCGACGAACCTGAGCAGGCGAAACTCCCGCCGCTGAAGCCAGTTCATGAGAGTGAATCGTCTTGACTCCTCTTTGGTTCAGCCCGGAAAGCAATCTGCTATAAATACTTAGTCTTGCTACAGTTTTGTCTGATATTCTCGTAGGCATATTTCATGGGAACGGCCTTGCGTGAACTATGTAACGCTGTGAATTATTTCACAGTTATTATCGGACAAAAACATACACTGTCAACGATAATTCCGGAGATTTTTCAAAAAAAGTGAAATTCTTCACAAAGGGTCTGTGACGGAGAAAAGAATGAAAAATTGCGTGGCGGAGCAGGTGCTCCGCCACGCATTTATTTTTCGTGTTTGGTATAACTACGCGGAACGGCAAGCCGCTGCAACCGCCGGCTTGCCGTTCCGCGCTGTTGGAAAAAAAGTCCGCAATGTTGGGGAAAAAATTCCGCGTTCTTGGAAAAAAATTCCGCGCTATTGGAAAAAAGATCCGCGGTGTTGAATGGATTCCGCTGCTATTTCACTTCTTCCATCTGTTCTTCCGCTTTTTCGATCGTCTCGTCGGAGAAACACTCCGGTTGCGGAGTAATGACGGTCACGACCAGTCCCGTATCAATCAGCCGTTTTGCTTCCGCCTGGACCTGTTGTGGCGTGACGGCCTTGAGCTTTGCCTCCAGCGTGCGGGGCCAGTCCACCCCCAGGCCGTACAGTTCGTTGATTGCGGCGTTCAACGCGAGGGCGTCGGCGGTCTGGTTGTCGAGAATCTCTGATGTAATGATCGAGGAAATCGCCCGGTCGAGTTCTTCCCGCGTGGGTGTGTACTCGGCGGCCTTGCGAAGGTTCTTCCGGATAATCTCAACAACCTGCTTCGCGTTTTCCGGCTGGGCGCCGGCGTAGACGATAAACGCGCCCGGCGAAAAACCCGTCTTGTGATAGGCATGCACCACGTAAACAAGCTTTTTACCCCGTAGTTCCTCGTGCAGCCAGCCGGACGGCAGGCTGTACCCGCTGAGAATCGTGTCCAGCAGCATCAGGGGCAGGCGACGTTCCAGATCCGGCACAGCCGTCCCCGCGGCGGCGACGATCACGCCGGCCTGCTTCGTGTGCGTCGGGAGCACGTACGTCTCGCCGCCCTGGTTGACAACGCGCCCGGCGGTGGGATGCGGGGGCGTCGGGCCGGTGGGCATGGCTTCAAATCGCCGTGCGATCAGTTCCCGTGCGACGGCGGGGTCGAAATTCCCGTATATCGCCAGTACGCTCGAGCCGGCCAGGACGACCCGGTCGTGAAAGGCCTTCAACTGTTCCGGGGCGGCCTTGGCGACGACCTCCAGCCGGCCCTCCGGCAGCATCGCCCAGGGCGAACCGACGAAAAACTTCTCGCGGAAAAATTTCTCCAGTTGCGAAAACCAATGCTCCTTCCGGCGGTGAATCTGGGCCTCGATCAGAGGGCGGCAGGCGTCGAGTTCCTTTTGCGGGAAGGTCGGGTTGAGCACCACGTCGGCGAAGGCCCCCATCGCCGGGACGAAATCGTCCGCCAGCACCGACGCCCGCCAGTACAGCGAGTTGTCGCCGCAGGCGCCGGAGATGCTCCCCCCGGCGTCGCTGAACAGCGAGGCGATTTCGTCGCCCGACCGCCCCGCCGCTCCGCGCGTCGAGAGCGTCGCGACCAGGTTCCCCAGGCCGTTGGTTTCGGGCGTTTCGATAAGCAGTCCGCCCTTGCTCGCCAGCGCCATCGCCGCCAGTCCCACGTCCTTCGAGGGGCACAAAACGACGCGCAGGCCGTTGGAGAGCGTGTAGACCTCCTCCCGCTCCGCCGAGGCACTCTGCGTCGTCGGCTGGGTTTCCGGCTGGGCGATCTCCGGCGTGACGCGCGTGACGGCCATGTCGCCGAAGCGGAAGTATTTCCTCGCCGCCGCCCGCACCTGCTTGCGCGTGACGCCCTGGATGTTCTTCGTGTAGTTCTCGCTGAAGGCCAGGTCGCCCGTGGTCAGCAGGTCGCGGCCGAGCGTCGCGGCGATGCTCTCCGCCGTCTGCTGCCGGCGAACGTAATCCGCCGTCATCTGCCGTTTGGCGCGAGTGAGTTCCTGTTCCGTCACGCCCTCGTCAATCACCCGGTGGAGTTCTTGCAGAATCGCCGCCTCGGCCTGGTCGGCTTCGGCGGGTCGGGTGCGAAACGAAATCGTAAAATCGCCCCTTCCCCAGGCGGGCGTGTCCGACCAGGTATCGACAGCCGTCACAAGACGCTTCTGGAACTGCAGAAGGCGAACCAGCCGGCTGGACTCCCCGCGGGAGAAAATCGTACTGAGCACGTCCAGGGGATACAGGTCGGGGTCCAGCAGCGGGATCGTCTGGAAGCTCATCATTTGGGCGGTTTCCTGAAAGGCCTTGCTTTGCTTCTCGATACGTCGCAGGCCGGTCAGTTTCGGGACAGCCGGCAGATCGAACACGGGCTGCCTGCCCTGGCGGAAGCCCTGCACCCCCTGAACGACGCGTTTCAGAACGGCCTGCGGGTCCACGTCCCCCACGATCACCAGCACCACGTTTTGCGGAACGTACATCTTCCCGTGATACGCAAGCACGTCCTTACGTTTCAGGCGCGAAAGCGGCTCGGGGTATCCGATCACGGGCACAGCGGCTGGGTGGTCCTGGTAGAGATTTTCCTGGTGCAGGTAATAGAGGATTCGCAAAGGCTCGTCCCGCCCCATTTCCAGTTCGCGCTGCACGACGCCGTGTTCGCGGTGGAAGTCGGCCGGGGTGATCTCCGGGCGGGCGATCTGATCGACGATCAGATCGATGCACTCGTCGGCCTTGCTGGACACGGCGGAAATGTAATAGGCGGTGTGGTCGAGGCTGGTGTAGGCGTTGGCCTGCCCGCCGATTTTGTCAAGCCGGCTGACGGTGTCCTGGCTTTTGGTTCGCAAATGCCCCTGGCCGGACTCCGTGGTGCAGTATTTCGCCACGAGGTGTTCCACGAGATGGCTGATGCCGCACCCCAGCCATTGGCCTTCGTAGAGTCCGCCGGCCTGGACGTAGGCGCGAACGCTGAGAACCGGGGCCGTCCGGTGCGGCTTGACGACCACCCGCAGGCCGTTCGAGAGGCGCGCGATAATCGCGCCGGAGGGGGCTTGCGTCTGCTCGGCTATGCGGATCGGTGCGAACGCCAATTGCGAGGTGGAGCACTCGTCCGCGACGGGCTGAGTGGTTTGGGCCTGGGCGGCGGGGCAAAACAACGCGACGGCGAGAAACAAAAACGGCAAAACGATCTGGTATGGTTTCATGGACTCCTCAATGTGTTTGATAGTAGCCACGGGCGCAAGCCTTCACTTTTACCCACTTTTTTTATCTGTTTTTTACAGCCCAACGGGCTGAGACATATCAGCCCAGGGCGAAGCCCTGGGACCAGATTGTCTACAAACCCAAGCCCTGTAAGGGCGTGACAGTATGTATCGCCCTTACAGGGCTC
>JAFGEJ010000102.1 GCA_016931655.1 Phycisphaerae bacterium | reverse complement strand
ACTACCGCGCCAGCATCCACGACATCGCCAATTACCTGTTCGATCTGATGGACAACGAGGAACTGCGAATCAAGATGGGCCAGGCCGCCCGGCAGAGGGTCGTGGAACACTACGATTATCGCGTGGTGGCCAAAAAATTCGTCGAGATCCTCTCAAAACGATTGGGCATTGAATGAGCATGACCCCCCAGGACGCCGCTCGCGTGCAGCAGGCCAAACAGGCCGCCCTGGAGGTGCTCCTGCACAACATGCACGGCCCGTATCGCGGCCTGCCGCGAACCGCCGGGTGGGGCTACCCCGAACCCTACACACGCGACCTGATGATCGCCTTATTGGGCGTCCTGGCGTCGGGACATAAAAAACTCATCGCTTCGTATCGGCGCGTGCTGGAAACGCTCGCGAAAAACCAGACGCGCCTGGGGCACATCCCCTCCCTCGTGCACGACCCGGAAAATCGCGGCGCCAGCGACACCACGCCCCTGTTCCTGCTGGCGGCGGGCATTTTCCGCCGGGCCGTGAACGAACCGGATTTTTTGGCGTCGGCTGTCGAAAAATCCCTCACGTGGATGGACTACCAGAGTATCGAGGATCGCGTGCTCGTTCCGCAACTGCCCACCAGCGACTGGCGCGACGAGCAGTGGGTGCTGGGGTACGGGCTGTTCGTCAATACCGTCGTGTACAGCTATCTCCGTTGCTTCGGCCTGCACGACAAAGCGAACGTTCTGCAAACGCAGATGAACCGATTCAGCATCTCCGCCGGCGCGAGGCATCGCCACGTGCACGAGGGTTTGTCCATGCGGAACAAACCCTACTACGCCCTGTATTCCTACAAGATCAACCGTTCCGAACGGTTCGACCTGCTGGGCAACAGCATTGCGCTGCTTTCGGGACTGGCGTCCCCGTCCCGCGCGAGTCATCTGGTTTCGTGGATCGAGCAGGAATCCGCCGCCATGCGACGGAACAACGAGTTGGACGTCGATCTGCCGCCGAACTTCTTCCCGTATATCTACCCCAGCGACCCGGACTGGATGCCCCGCTACGAGAAATTCAATCGCCCCGGCGAATACCACAACGGCGGAATCTGGCCGTTCGTGTGCGGGTTTTACGTCGCGGGGATCGTGGCAGCCGGCAAACAGAAACTCGCCGAACAGAAACTGCTGGCCTTGACGGACCTCATCAAGCCGGCTGTCGATTCCAACCTTTCGTACGGGTTCAACGAATGGTGTTACGCCCGTGACGGCCAGCCGGCCGGGCAGGACTGGCAGACCTGGTCGGCGGCGATGTACCTCTACGCCGCGACTTCCGTGGAGGCGGGCAGGGCACTGTTCTTCGACGAATTCCGCACGCCTCCCAATTCCATCGTAAAAGAGAACGCGAATAAGACGAATTCGGCCGAATAGCACGAATTGATTTTTTCTAACAACGCCGAACGGAAAGCCGGCGCTCGCAGTGGCTTGCCGTTCGGCGTTGTTGTGTTTCCCTGTCGCCTTCCTTGAATTTTGGTCTGGTCGCTCGCGTTTGGGTCGATTCTGGACGCCGCCGAGGGAATCGCTATAATGATCGGCCTGCGTTTTTAACGCGAGGAAAGGATACAGTATGGGTTCATTGCAGGCATGGCAGGATCGGCTGGATCGGCCGATTGTATTTGAAATGGTTTTTCAGGTGGTCGGAAAGGCCGATCCGAAGGGCGCGCTGCTTCAGGCGGTGCGGGAAACCGGTGCACGCGTCGCGGACGTGGGCATTGACGAAATCGACGAGGACACCGACGATCTTCTCTGCCGCATGACGCTGTTTACCACCGGCGACGAGCAACTCGCCGCCGCGCGGAAGGCAGCCGAGGGCATCGAGGGCATCCAGGTGCGGGAGATCATTGACGTGGCGATGGAGGCCCATCGCGGCGGGGCGTGCGAAATGGTCGCCGAGCCGATCGAGTCCAACACCGATCTGCGGATCGTCTATACGCCAGGCGTGGCGCGCGTCTGCAAGGCCATCCAGGCCGACCCCGAACTGGCCCGCGAATTCACGAACATCCACAACACCGTCGCAATCGTCACGAACGGCACAGCCATCCTGGGCCTGGGCGACATCGGCTGTGTTCCGGGCATGCCGGTGATGGAGGGCAAAAGCGCGATCTTCTACAACTTCGCGCAGATCTCGGCTGTCCCGATCCTCGTGGAAACGCACGACCCCGATGAATTCATCGAGACCGTCGTCCGCATCGCCCCGACGTTCGGCGCGATCCAGGTGGAGGACGTCAAGGCCCCGGAGTGTTTCAAAATCACGCGTGAACTGGATGCCCGCCTGCCCATCCCCGTTATGCACGACGACCAGCACGGCACGGGGACGATTGTACTGGCGGGCCTGTATAGCGCACTGAAGATGGTCGGAAAGAAGATGTCGAACGTCCGCTGCGCCATCAGCGGCGCGGGCGCCTCGGGCACGGGCATTACCGATCTGCTCCAGCAGGCGGGCGTCGGCGACGTGGTGCTTTGCGACTCGAAGGGCGTCGTCTCCCGCGGGCGCGACGGCCTGAACGAGGAAAAGCGCGCCCTGGCGGAGCGCACCAACAAGGACAATATCACCGGCGCACTGGCCGACGCCATGAAAGGCGCGGACGTGTTCATCGGGTGCAGCCAGCCGAATATCGTCTCCGGGGACATGGTCCGTTCGATGGCCAAAAAACCCATTCTCTTCCCGCTGGCGAATCCCGTCAGCGAGATTTCCCGCGCGGAGGCTCTCGCGGCTGGGGCGGCCGTCTACGCCGACGGGCGGGCCATGAACAACGCCATCGCCTATCCGGGCATTTTCCGCGGCGCGATGGACGTTCGGGCGAGGTGCATTACCTTCGGCATGATGATGGCCGCCTCGCGGGCGCTGGCGGACCTTGTGCCCGAAGGCAAACTGCTGCCGGAGATGATGGACCCCGCGACGCACGCCGCCGTCGCCCGGGCCGTCGCCGAGGCGGCGGAATAAAAATCGCTGTGGCACCTTCAATCGTCGCTTCGACGATTGTGGGTGCTCTTGAAAAATAGGCAACAGGAAGACACGAAAAGCACCCACAAGCGATTCTTTTTTAAAAAAAATCGCTTGAAGGTGCCACGAGTCCCGAGTCCCGCGACGCACGCCGCCGTCGCCGAGGCGGCGGAGTGATATATCCGGTGGCACAGCTTTACACGCGGCGCCGACACAGATTGAAAATCTGTGCCGCGGACATCGGCGGAATCCGCGGAAAATTTCCCGTTCCGCGGGGCTGGGAATACCGATGTACCCTGCGTACAATAGGGCAAACGGCATGGGAGTACTTTTGAACGTGGATCCGGCATCCTGGATCGCCGTCGCGGCGGCGATTCTCTCGGGTTTTTTTGCGCTGGGCGGGTTTTCCCTGCAATCCTTCAGCCGGGCCGGGCTGGAAGACATCCTGAAGTCCGCCCGGAGCCGACGAAGACTTACCGCCCTGGACGATCACATGGAATCGCTGCGCCTGACGCTCTCACTGTGCCGCAGCCTGGCGAATCTCGTCCTGGTAGCCGCCGTTGTGCACGTGTTCTGCCGCGAGGCCCTTACCTGGTCGCATCTCATTGCGGCTGTGGGCGTCGCCGGAGGCGTCATTGCCGTTCTGGGCGTGGGCATACCGCACGCCTGGGCGAATTCCGCCGCCGAGGGCATCCTGGCCCGCATCCTGCCGGTCCTGCTGGCCCTGCGGTTCGTGTTTTCCCCAGCCATCTTCGTCATGCGGGCCTTTGACGTGCCCATCCGCCGCCTCAGCGGCGCCGCGGAAGAGGACGAAGACGAAGCCGCCAAGCAGGAAATCCTGCAGGCCGCCTCGGAAGGCCAGGCCGAGGGCGCCGTCGACGCCGACGAGCTGGACATGATTGAATCGGTCATCGAATTCGGCGACACGGACGCCGCGGAGATCATGACCCCGCGAACCGATATTTTCGCCCTGCCCGCGGACACCCCCTGGGCCGTGGCGGCGGGACGCATCCACGACGCCGGACATACCCGCGTTCCGGTCTACCGCGAAAATCTCGACGACATCGTCGGCATTCTCTACGCCAAGGACCTGCTCCGGCACGTCGGCGACGACGATCCGCCGCCGCTGGAGAGCATCGCCCGCAAACCGTTCTTCGTGCCCGAGACCAAGCCCCTCGACGACCTGCTCCGCGAGTTCAAGAGCCGCAAGGTCCACATTGCCGTCGTGCTGGACGAGTACGGCGGGACGGCCGGGCTGGTGAGCATCGAAGACGTGCTGGAGGAAATCGTCGGCGAGATTTCCGACGAATACGACCGCGCCGAGGAGCAGCAGATGCGCCGGATCGACGAAGCCACGCTCGAAGTGGACGGCCGGCTGCGCGTGGACGAGCTGAACGATGAACTGAAACTCGACCTGCCCGAAGACGAGGACTACGACACCGTCGCGGGCTTCGCGGTGGCCGAGCTGGGCTATATTCCGCACAACGGCGAAAGCTTCACCGCCCGGGGCGCCGAGTTCGTCATCCAGGGGGCCGACGAACGAAAAATCACCAAACTTCGCGTCCGAAAGCTCCCCGACGAGGATGAGGAAGAATAAAAACCAGTTTGCTTTATTGAAAAAACTTTTTTGCCACAAAAGACACGGCGCAACCGATGGCTGCAATTAAAGTAGCCAGTAGCCAGTAGTCGGTAGTCGGTAAAAGTGCATCGGGTTCTTTGATAGTAGCCACGGGCGCAAGCCCGTGGTCAAAGCCGTTTCTTCTCTCCGAGTCCCGGAGGGACGATTGAAATAAAATCCACACCGTTCAATCGCCCCTGCGGGGCTTGTGGAATCTATGGCTGTTTACTGACCACGGGCTTGCGCCCGTGGCTACTTTCAAAGACGAACAGAATAACAATCATTATGAAAATTCACGAATTGAGTCGTTAGTGGTACAAAGGTCTCAAAGGAAAAATAACAAGCAGGTCTTGGTTTTTTTCTTCTTTGTGACCTTTGTGTCCGGAGTTTACCCCTGAGGGGTGGCTGATTTTCTTTGTTTTACCCTGTTTTCAACAAAGCAAAACCATTTTCATTACAAAAACTCAGAGAAGATTCTTTCGGAACATGAAGCGAATTCATTTTTTCTCCATCCTGATGCTTCTCTGCCCGTCGGCGATACTTTTCGCTGCCGAAGGGTCGAGTGACGCGCCGCGGCCCGTGGCGGTGAGTTATCTGGGCAACGAAGCCTACACGCCCGGCCCGGGATACGTTGTCGTCCGGTCGGCCTTCGAGGCGGCCGGCCCGCCGCATCGCTGGGTCGCCCTGGACGTGGAGTTTCGCCTCTCCCAGGCCGTCCCGCTCGTGCGGGCGGACGGAAAAATGTTCCTGAAGCGATGGAACGATCTGTTTCTGCCCGAATCGCCCCGCCCGGCCCGCTGGACGGACTGCCGGCTGGACGTGGACTTCGCCGAACTGGAAAAGGCCCGGAACCTGCCGAAGGGCAAAACCTTCGTCGTCTGGGCAATGGGGCTGATCTTCGACTACGACCTCGGCAAGCACATCGGATCGGGTTGGCCCGTTCGCGTGCCGCTGGTGCTGAGCACGGACGAGGCGGGGCACATCCAGGCCGTCCTTACTCCCGTGCTCAAGCCGATTCTTCTGGTGTATCCCTCGGACAACACCATCGACGCGCTCCGCATGGACATTCGCACGCGACATCTCAAACCCTCCGCCGGCGTGCGGGCGTATCGCGTCGGACGGCGCGGCGAGACGCCCGGGACGGTGCTGGCTGGGCCGAGGGGACAAATCTGGCGGCGGAGCAACTTCGGCGGGGCCTTCGAGACGATCAACTCTGCCGAAAAGGCGCTGGAACTGGTGGAACTTCAGCACCCCGGCGGCGTAATTCTCCGTACGCGCGGACAGTACGACGCCGTCGTCAACGCCGCCCGAAAACTCGGCTGGCCGGCGGAGGATTTGCCCCAAACCGCTCCGGAATTTCCCGGCCCGCGCATCACGCCCATCGAAGGACTCGGCTGGCGGGTGGAAGCGATCCTCCTCGAACCCCGCGGCGACGGCCTGGGCGACCTGGCCGCCTGGGACTACTGCGTCTGCTCCGACGGCCGGCTGGGCTGGAAGCGGAGAATGCTGCTTCGCGGGCCGGGCGGAAAGGCCAAGGCGCCCGTTAGTGAGGGCGTGTATAGCGCCGCGGTTCTCTCTGACCTGGGCGGCCTGTCGCCGGAAATCATTCCGCCGCGAATTTGTCTGACCGACGAAATGGTAAAATTCCCCCTGCCCGCCGACAGGGCGGCGGAAGAATTCTCGCCGCCGGCGGAGTCCGCGAACTCTTCCCGTGCGTCTGCGAAAACTTCCGCGGAACCGGAGGTCAGGGAAATTTTCCTTTTGCCCGACGTCCGCGACGCGCCGGAAAGCCAGGCCGGGATTCCAACGACGCGCCTGGCTGACCCGACCGCCCAGGACGACGTAATCACCACGCCCGGGCCAAGCCCCATCCGCAAATCGCGTTAGTTATTTACTCAAACTGACCGATTCAGAAAGAGTTCACGAACCTGCCTGCCGGCAGGCAGGTTGCACGAACCCCTGAGGGGCAGGTTGAACGAATAATTATTTGAGGCCGTCCGGAAATTACCATGTTGTTTTTTTCTTCTCTTCGACCCGAAGGGTCGATGAGCGTCTGGCCGGGGGTGAGCGAAGCGAACCCCCGGAAACGAGCTCTTTGATTTGAGTCCCAACGGGACGACAGCGAGTTTGATAAGAAGAAATCGTTGCTGTCGCCCCGTTGGGGCTCTAAAAAAATAAACCTTCTTCCGGGGGTTCGCTTCGCTCACCCCCGGCCAAATGCTTCTGTCCCTTCGGGACGAGGAAAAATACAACAAAATTTACGTGGAGTCCCTCCATGTTTTGTTGCCTGAATTCCTGGGCGGCCTCAGTTGGTTATTTACGCGTCGAGGTCCACGAGGATTTTCGTCACGGCGGCGGGGTTGGAATCCCAGTCAGCCAGCGCCTGGCCGGCCTGGTTTATGCCCACCACGCGGGTGATGACCTCTCGCGTGGGGAATCGCCCGGCCTGGAGAATCAGGATCACGTCGAGGAAATCGCCCAGGGCGTTCCGCGAGCCGCGAATGTCCAGCTCCTTCTGCACGAAGAGCTTCGTTTCGTAAGGGACGGGTTCCTTGCAGTAGCCGATGTACACGACTCTGCCGGTGAAGGCGACTTCTTCCACGGCGGCTCGGAACGTCGCCGGCAGGCCGACGGCTTCGATGCACACGTCCGGGCCGTCGGGCGCGATTTGGCGCAGGGCGGCGTGGAGATCGTCCCGGCTGGAGTTAATCACGTGGCGTGCCCCGGCCCGCCGGGCCAGGGCGAGTTTCGCGTCGTCGATATCGACAGCCACGACTTCGGCGTGGCGGAAGGCCGCCCCGGCGATCGCGCCGCAGCCGAAGACGGCGGCCGCCTCTCCGCCGGCCAGTTCCGCACGGGCGGCTGCGTGAAAGCCCACCGTCAGCGGCTCGACCAGCGCCAGGTCCTCCAGCGACAGTCCTTCAGCGTGATACAGCCGCCCAGCCGGCACGGCGATGTACTCCCGCAGCGCGCCGTCGCGCTGCACGCCGAGGGTCTGATTGAACTGGCAGGCGTTAGGCCGACCCCGGCGGCACGACGGGCACGCACCGCAGTTCGTGTAGGGCGAAACGGTCACGTTCATGCCCGTCCGCCAAGGCTCGCCCACGCCCGGGCCGAGTTCGGCGATCGTGGCGGCGATTTCGTGCCCCGGAATTCGGGGATATTCCACCAGTGGGTTTCGGCCTCGATACGTGTTCAGGTCCGAGCCGCAGAATCCCACGCGCCGCACCTTCAGCAGCACTTCGCCTTCGGCGGGCGTCGGCGGGGCGGCGTCGCGGATTTCCGTTTCGCCCGGCTGGGTTATGTAAAAAGCTTTCATGGCCGCTCCAATCCGGATTTTTCACCACTGAGACCTGCCTGCCGGCAGGCAGGCACAGAGATCACAGAGGAAGATGGAAGAAGTAAGAAGCTAGAAGCCCGGAGTTAAACGATTCGACTTTTAGCTTCTATCTACTAACTCCTGCCTTCTTCTCAGTTCTCTGTGCCGCAGCCTGCCCCTGAGGGGTGGTCAATGAAAATTTTGGTCAAAGGTTGTAGGCTTCCGCGGCTGTGTCGCCCAGGATTCGGGCCTGTTCGTGCGGCGAAAGCGACGCGATGAATTCCCGCACCCACGTCAGCCAGGTCGCGTACGGGCAGGCGTGCAGACACACCGGCCAGTCCGAGCCGAACATCAGCCGTCCCGGCCCGAAGGCCTCCAGGACCGTTTCCATGTAAGGCTGCAGCGACGCATACGAAGGCTTCTGTACGTCCGCCTCCGTCACCAGGCCGCTGAGCTTGCAGTACACGTTCTCCCGCTCCGCCAGGGCAAAGAGGTTCCGCCGCCAGGGTTCCATTTCGCCCTCGCGAATCCGCGGCTTGGCGAGGTGATCCAGTACGAAGACCTGTTGCGGGTGGCGATCCACGAACGCGACGGCCCGCGGCAGGTGACGCTCGAAGATCAGAATGTCATACACCAGGCGGAATTCCCGCAGCATCGCCACGCCGCGATTGAAATCCTCCCGCAGGATGAAATTCTCGTCCGGCTCGTCCTGCACCACGTGCCGGACGCCCTTGAGAAGGGGATCGGCGGCGAATCGCTCCAGTTCGCCCCGCACGTCCGCCGAGGCCAGCGGAATCCAGCCGACCACGCCGCGAATTTCGTCCGCCTGACGGGCAAGGTCCAGCAGCCAGGCGGTTTCCCGCGCTATCTGCCGCGCCTGCACGGCGATGGAACCGTCTATCCCCGCGGCTGCGAGATTCGGCCTAAGGTCCGTCGGCAGGAAATCCCGCCGCAGCAGGGACATCTCCTCGCCGATCCAGCCGTATTCAGCCGGGGTGTACTTCCAAAAATGCTGATGTGCGTCGATGTTCATTCGTTTTCCTTGCGGCGAGGCTGTCTGCGGCCGTTTAAGAAGATTCACATTTTGTGTCGCGGGCATCCTGGCCGCGCGTGTCGCGGCCATCCTGCCCGCGCGTGTCGCGGCCATCCTGGCCGCGATCAAAAAGACCAATCCGAGGGCAAGATGCCCTCGGTACGCGCGGGCCAGAGGCCCGCGACACTTTCTAAATGAACCGTCAGGGCAGGTACGGGAATTCTTTCGCCATAAGGCCCTGGTCCTTCATTGCCGCCCAGAACGCGCGGGGAATTTTTTGCGTAAAGGCGGCGACGTTATCTTTGATCCGCTGCGGTTTGCTGGTGTTCAGGGCCGTGGCGACGACGCCCGGCGCGCTCATGCCGAACTGAATGCACGCCGCAGCCGGCGAAACGTCATGTTGCCTGCACAGCCGGAGGAATGCCTCCCGCCACTGGAACAGTTCCGGCTGATCGCTTCGCGTCGGCTTGCCGTAATCGAAATACGCCCCGCCGAGGAGGAAGCCGGAGTGAAAGACGGCTGAGTTTACGATTCCGACGTTTCGCCGGTGCAGTTCCGCGATGAAGGCCGGCAGTTCCGGCGGATGGTGGTATATGGTCAGGCTGCACGCGAACATGACCCAGTCGAAATCGACGTGCTCAGCCAGTTCGCGGATAACGCCCCAGTCCTTCGCGCCGACGCCCACGCCCCGCACCTCGCCGCGGCGCTTCAGGTCCGCCAGGGCGCGATAGGCCTCCAACACGTCGCCGAAGCGCCGTTGTCTCTCGGCTGGGTTTTCGGCGGCGGCGAGGTATTCGTCCGGGTCGTGCACGGACGCCAGCGCCACGGAGTAGCCCGGCCCCAGCAGTTCCAGCCCCTGCCGGTGGCAGGCGAGGATTCCGTCGTAGCCGATGTGCTGCTCGGCGTCGTGTTCCAGGCCCACCCAGGCGCCCGGCTCGAAGGTCGGTTCGGGCGTGGAAAGAGGAATTCTCTTCCAGCCCAGTTTGTTGCTGAGAATGACCTTCTCGCCGGGGATATTCAGTTCCCGCAGGCAGCGGCCTAGTTCTTCCAGCGCCAGGCCCGCGCCGTACTTGCCGGCGGAGTCCAGCGCCACCGGCGGCTCGACGTGGGCGAACCACTCCGCGACGATCCGGCGCTTCGTTTCGTGCGGCAAGGCCTGGTAAAGGTTTCCCAGGCAGCTCGTGCCGAAGATAATGTTCGGTACGGATACGCCGGCCTTGCCCAGCGGTTGTCTGTCCGATGCTGGGTTCATACAAACTATATTTTCCCAGTGTGCGAGGTTTTTTCCCGGCTGAAATTTTCTGATCGCTCTGAGCTTTGTGGACGCGTTAAAAAACGCGACACAGAGAAACTGAGGAACTGAGAAGATTTTTTCTTTT
>JAFGEJ010000101.1 GCA_016931655.1 Phycisphaerae bacterium | reverse complement strand
TCACCACAGGCCCCGCTCGAAGACTCGCGGAGTTTATCCCTAAGGGGCTCAGGATGACAACTGGATATTTTTTGATGTGACAAAGTAGTAGGAGAATTCTGGAGTTTTTGGAATCATTCATGCCTGTTGAACGACAATCCGAAAAGGCGTATCAGCATTTGCGGCAGCAATTGATCGGCCGATTTCTGGCCCCCGGAACCCGGCTGAAGGAAACCAAGTGGGCCGCCGAACTGAAGATCAATCGCGGAGACGTGCGGCAGGCGTTGGCGAGGCTGTATGCCGAAGGGCTGGTCGTCAAGGGCGAGGGGAAGGGCTTTTTCGTCCGGGAATACACACCCAAGGACTTTTCCGAAATGCTGGAATCCCGTTATCTCCTGGAAAAAGGCGCCGCGGAGTTTGTCATCGAACGAGCCACCCGGGAAGATATTGACGAATTGGAAGAAATCCACAGCCACATGATTACGATGGCGGAAAACCAATATGAACAGGGATTTGACGAAGCCGACCTGCGATTTCACGCCGTGTTCGTTCGCGCCGCCCACAACGACAGGCTCATGGAGCTGTACAACTACGCCAGCGTCATGCTCACCGGTCCGGGATCGGGGCAAATCACCGGGCCTGCAATCCGCGAGAATCTTCTGGGCGTTGCACGGGAACACCGGCAGATCATCGATGCCGTTAAAGCCAAAGACCTTCCCGCACTGGTAAAGCTTTTAGAAATCCAATAACCGGAACCAACGGGCTGCCGTAAGGAGGTAACAAGTATGGAACAGAATACCACGACAAAAGTACCCGACGTTTCCAGCAGTAACGCCTTGTACGCCAAAGCGCAGGAAATCATCCCCGCCGCGACGATGTTACTTTCAAAACGACCTGAGCTGTTCGCACCGGGAACTTGGCCGACGTATTACAAACGGGCCTGGGGTTCCAAAATCGAAGACGTGGACGGAAACGTCTATACTGATTTCGTGGGCGATGTCGGGGCGACGATGCTGGGCCGGGCGGACCCGGACGTAAACGCGGCCGTCCATGCCGCGGTGGATCAGGGAAATATCTGCACGCAGAATTATCCCGGCGAAATCGAACTGGCCGAACTGCTGGTCGGAATCATTCCCTGCGCCGAGCAGGTTCGCTTCGCGCGCGGCGGCGGAGAAGCCGACATGGTGGCCATTCGCATCGCGCGGGGACACACGCGAAAAGACCTGGTCGCCTTTTGCGGATACCACGGCTGGCACGACTGGTATCTCGCGGCAAATCTCGCCGACGACAGTACGCTGGACGGGCATCTCCTGCCCGGCCTGCGTCCGCTGGGCGTACCGAGGCAGCTTTCCGGAACCACGCTTCCGTTTGAGTTCAATCATCTCCAGTCCCTGAAGGAGCTTTTGGAATCCCAGCCGGGGAAATTCGCCGCGATCATTATGGAAGCGACACGGCATCACCCGCCTGAAAAGGGATTCCTCGAAGGCGTCCGCGAACTGGCGAACGAGCACAATGCCGTCTTGATCTTCGACGAAGTCGTCACCGGATTCCGCATGTCCCTCGGCGGGGCGCAGGAGTATTTCGGCGTCACGCCGGATATGGCGACCTTCGCGAAAACCATGTCCAACGGGTATCCGATGGCCGCGATTGTCGGAAAAAAAGACATCATGCAGATCGTCGATGAGCAGTTCATCAGCAGCACGTACTGGACGGACGCCATTGGAACGGCGGCGGCCCTGGCGACGATCAAAAAAATCCGTCGTATCGGCGCGATTGATTACGTCTGGGAATTGGGCAAACTCCTGGTCGACGGGCTGAACGAAGCCATCGCGAAATCCGGAATTCCCGCGCAGGTGCAGGGCTGGCCTCCGCTGACCATTCTCGCGTTTCAGGAAGAAGACCCCGACGTCGTCGCGGCGATGAAAACTCTCTTTGTGCGAAGGCAACTGTCCCGGGGATTCCTCGCGTCGTCGATGCACTACATCATGGCCTCGCATACCCGTAATGACGTGGAGAAATATCTCTCGGCGGTCGAAAAAACGATGGCCGAGATCAAACGATCTCTGGACAACCATACGCTCATGGAAGATATCGAGTTCCGTCCCAGCAGGCCGCTGTTCAAACGGTTGGCATAATTCAGGAAAGCAAGCAGTTACATGATGAACACGTTTCTCTATGGTACGCATTATTTTCGTCCTCCGAATCCCCCGCGCGATGAACACCGCGGGCATCTGACAAAAATCAGGCAAGAGCTTGGATTCGACGTGGTCAAGCTGCGCATGCAATGGAACGCGATCCACCGGCAGCCCGATGTGTTTGAATGGGACGAATATGACGAGATCGTCGCCATCTGCAACGACGTCGGCCTGCGGTTCATTCTCGAGATGAACCTCGAAACCGCGCCGTACTGGCTGGAACGCAGGCACCCCGAAGCACGTTACGTCAGCGCCAACGGGCAGGCGATTGAACTGGGCCCGTACGACGCCACGCAGTTCGGCGGGTATCCGGGACTGTGTTTCGACAACGACGTTGTCCCGGCCGAGGCGGCGCGGTACGTCGTGGCGATGGTCGAACACTTCCGCGATTGCGATCACCTGCTGTGCTACGACTGCTGGAACGAACCGCACCTTGAACCGGCGTGGATCTGCAATTACTGGGGCAACATGGGCGACAGGCTGTTCTGCTACTGCGCCGCCAGTCGGCGTGCATTCCGCGGTTGGCTGGAGCGGAAGTACCAAACCGTCGCGGCGCTCAACGCCGCGTGGGGCCGGGCCTACGGTGAATGGGACGACGTGCAGCCGCCGAACCGTCACGGTACTTATGGCGACTGGCTCGATTGGGCGCGATTCTGGCACGACCAGCTCATGAACCACATGCAATGGCGATATGATACGATCAAGGCCCTCGATCCGGGACGTATCGTGAAGAGCCATTCCGGGGCCGTCCCGCCGTTTCTTTCGCGCCCCAACGCGTTCATCCACAACGAAAAACTCGCCCAACCCGTCGATGTATGGGGCACGAGCTTCTCGCCGAAAATCCACAACTGGACGCTGGCCGACTGCGCCGGCACGATCGACGCCGCCCGCAGCGCCGCGGCGGGCAAGGAATTCTGGATCAGCGAGATGACCGGCGGGTCCACCTACATCGCCAGGGGGTTCGGCAAAACCCCCCTGCCCACCGAAAAAGATTACCGCGCGTGGAACTGGCTGAGCGTCGTCGGCGGCGCGAAAGCGACGATCCACTGGTGCTACCTTGAAGAAAGCACCGGCCCGGAAGCCGGCAGCTACGGCCTGGTCCGCGCGAATGGCGACATCACACCCCGCGCCAAGGCCGCCGCACGCACGGCGGCGCTGTTGCGGAAACATTCCGACCTGATTCTGCCCCATCAGCCGGCTGCGCAGGTGGGCGTGCTGTTCGATCCGGACAACTCCACGCAACTGTTCGCGATGGAAAACAACGACGACCTGCACACGCATTCGCACATGGGATATTATCGCGCGATCTGGCAAGTCGACGCGACGGCCCGCTACGTGACGTACGACTCGCTCGACCGGCTTGCGGGGCTGGAGGTGCTGGTGGTTCCGATGTGCCTGACCTTGCCCGAATCCGCTGCCGATGCGATCGCCCAATTCGTCGAAGACGGCGGAACGCTGATCGCCGAGGCCCGCACGGGACTCTTCGACCATCGCGGGTTCATTCGCCCGACCTTACCGGCGGGACGTCTCACCGAAGTGTGCGGCTGCGTGGAAAACGAAGCCCTTTACAGCGATCCCGATAATCGCCCGCACAACAACAATCCCGACAACGATCCCTGGCCCGAGCCGATCTACAACGGCCCGGACATCGAGTTTTCCGACCCCGCGACGATCCGCATGAAAACGATGCAATACCTCGTTCCACTGACACCCACGACGGGCAAACCCATCGCCGAATGCATGGGCCATACACTGGCTGTCGAAAACACATTCGGAAAAGGACGTGCGTATTACATCGGTACGTACCTGGGCGTCGGCGTGTACCGGCGGGACCCGGGCGCCGTGGAACTGCTCACGACGCTTCTGCGAAAACACACCCAGGTTCCGATCCGGGCCAACCGTCTGCGACCACGCCTGATGAGGGGCCAAAACGAGGCGATTCTCGCGGTTTTCAACGATTCGCGAACGCAGGAACAAACCGAGACCATCGAAATCCCCGACGAATACCGCAACGCCACGCCGGTGTATGAGGGGCAGGAAATCCGGTTCGAAAAGGGCAAAGTCACTCTCACCGTAGCGCCCGAAGATGCCTGCATCGTGCATCTGACGTAGAAAAATGCGGGGCAAAGCGATTGCGATCTCGCTGCCGCGAATAAAACACCATCATTTTGCGGCTATATCCGGTCATGGAAGGACTGCTCCGGGGCAAAAAATCTTGACTCGGAAAATCAATTTCATTATCGTTTTGCACGGGTGTTGTTATGCAATCTCACTTGCCCTGTTCCAGCGAAATCCAATCGGATCAAAGGAGTAGAATTCATGTTTCGATGGGTACCACAAGGGCTTTTGCTCACATTGGGCGCGATTCTACTGATCGGGTGCTCCTCTTCGAAATCTTCCGATGAATCGAACGGGAACACTTCGCCACAGAATGCCTCTCAACCGAACCCTGCCGTCAGTATTATCGGCGATGATAACACCGAGATTCCATTGGCGGAACCGCCCCTGGCCAAAGACGTCTTCGGCGTCGTCAGGGACGAACAGGGATATATCCTTGCGGACATGGGGCCGGAAGTGGAAAAGATGGCGGGGCATACCGAAGAGAGCATTAAAAAGTACCTGCGGCGCCGGGGGGTGCAACTGCTGGCAGACAAACGGAAAACCGAGAAACCGCTTCAGTCGCAGAAATCGTTTCTGGTGCGGATGATTGTTGTTGTTTCGACGGATGAATACGATCAGGCCCAGTGGGCGACGGCGCCGGAACTGGCACAAATTCTTTTTGTCCATCCCCCCGTCGAAATCGACGCCGCCGCGCTGAACGACGGGGATTTACGCAAAATAATCCAAACGGAAAAAATCGATCTGCGTGCGTACAATACAGTTTCAGACCCGTAATCACACCACGGGGATTGAAACGGTGATAAAGGAAATACGATGACCAAAAAGGTCTCGAAAAAGTTTGCCTGGCTCCGAATATCGTTTGTTGTAGTGGGGCTTATTGCGATTGCGGCGCCTATTTTGCATCATAATCGGGAGGGGTTGTATCGGCTTTTGACAGGACAAAGAAAGCTCAAGGATTCCGCTCCGGTTCCCGTGGATTCCCCAGCTCCAGCACCGTCGAATCCTTTCGAGGTGGAATATCCATCGGTTATGCAAGCTGCCCCGGGCGCGAAAAGGGAGGCCGTCGTATTCCATCGCGGCACAGTGACATGGGAACCCGACGTTGAATATTCCATCAACCGACTGGCCGTCAAAATGCCTCCCCTTGGGGAAAACGAATACTACAGCGCCGTAACAAAAACGTATCCGGTGCAGAACAAAACCATATATGAGCTTTCTTCCCAATTAAAATCCAACGTCGATTCCGGAAAAGATCTTATGCGTATCCGCGTGGGGAAGGATACGGAATTCATATTCTTCAACAAAGGAACCAATGAGATCCTGTCCCGCTTCATGGTTCCCGACGGGGTCAAGGAAATATATGTGGATTTCCTGGCGGCCAACTCCCTGGGGGAACGGAAAGAACCGCTTATCGTTGAATTCGCCGACATACAATTCAAACCTCTCGAAGAACAGTCCGCCCAATCTCAGCCGCTGATTTCCAGGATGGAATATCAAATCTGGAACCGGGCGTCTCAGAAGGTATGCAAAACCATTTTCGATAAAACCATGACGGCGTGTGATTCATGCCCATTGGCGGATAAGTTTATTACCCCGTATCCGTTCCGCTTTTCCCTGGAGGAAATGCCCGGCCCGAATGAATCTGAAATTGCCCGGATGGTTCAGGAATCTCCAACAGTTCGAGCATTGCCCTATCCTTTCTATACGGCCTTGACGATCCCGTCCGACGCCTGTGGCACGTCGAATCTGGCGGACACGTTCTATACGTTCAGTTCGTTATTTCGCGAATACGGCCTGGATTATCCCTCTTCCTTCTTCGTCTATCTGGATTACCCACAATCCAAACTGATGGGCTTCTTTGAAAACAATCAGTCGAAAAAATTTCTCCGCGAGTCCTTTGCGCTGGAGTTGGACAAGTACCAGACATTTCCGGTCATGCTGTTGTTCTATTATCGGGGATGGCTGGACCATCTGCACAGTTGGTCCACTTCCGGCTTCCCGGCGTACAATCTTCTTGAAAAACCCCTGCGGGCGTCTCCGGGTAATCCCAGGACCCAATCCCTGCTGCAACTTGAAAAACAGGTAAAACGGGGAGTTCAATTGCGAGTAAAGCCGTCGGAGGAAATAGAGCGCTTTGACATAACCATTGCAGGCCAGAACGATCGGTCCTGGTCGGTGGTTTGGGATGAATCAGGCGCAAAATCGGATACACGTCCGAATGTACTCGACATCTCTTGTCGTTCGAGAGAGCAGGTGGCTTCGGTTCCGATCAATCTGTTCTTTGACAAAAAACGCGGTGTTTCGTCTTCTGCACCGAAGGTATTATCCAACATTACCGTCAAAGCGTGGGGAAAAGCGGGAGAACTGGAGATTACGTCCGTCATTCCGTTTTGCCTGACCCGTGCCATGATACTCGATCAGATGAAGCTTCTGGACAAGTTTAATATCTATCCCTACGTGTGGACGGAACACGGCGGGTTTAGTCCCTTTGCCAGTTTGTTCCGTTTCGTGCCAACGATAGGATGTCCCTATTCCGGGCAGGTGGTACACATGTCTGCCTTGCCTTGTGGATACGACCCTTCCAGTCCGGCATATTGCTCCGATCTTCTGAAACGTTATGGCCTGGAAGCCTTGAATTTTGTCCAACTGAGACATCATCAACAACGCACGATCAAAACCGGCGTCACCAGACTCTCCGATTCCAATGAAGACAGTGATCCATTCTTTGTAACTTCACGATGTTGCGGCGCCGCGTCGTCTGCGGATGCGCTGATGCCTTACCTCTCCGCCCAGGGGGCGCGACACACGGACATGGCCGCGGAAATGCCGGCTCTCTGGAAGTTACATAATACGTATGGCAAATGTCATTATATCTATACGCATTTGAACATTGACGAACCGAAACTGTTTGGATTTGGAAAAGATTCCAAGTCAAGCGTCCATATGTCCGAGGTCCGGAGACACCATCCGTATTTGATCCAAGTGCTCGAAATGGCAAGAAACCAGACCTACAACCTTGACGGAAAGCGCAAGCCGCATCAGCGCGTCTGGAACGCCCCCATCAGCACGTTGCTGCGATATCAATATGCCACACGCCAACTGGACAAGCACGTGACGCGTGAGGGAAACACCGTTCGAATTCAGCCGTATCCCGATGAACTGCATACGGATCGGACATTTCCGTCTTCCGAGTATCTCACGCAGGATCTCCACGGCGTGACGTTGTACGTGCCGGATTCCGACGCGGCGAGGGTATTTGTCGGCGACCGGGAGGTTCGCAGCCTGACGCGCAACGCTGCGGATTTCACCGGCCGTCAGAGCGTGACGATCATCGACACGCATTGGCCCAAAAGCGTATTCGACGAAGTGGATTTCTACGAGCGTGCCGGCCGTGTTTTCCGGTCGGGCGCAATGTACCAGTTTCTCATGAGCAACCCTTATGCCGGCCAGTATGCCATGAAGGTAACCGCGCTGAAGGACGGAGATGCGAATATTCATTGGGAGCCGTTTCTCTGCGATTCCCACGAAACGGGCTTCTTTCGATTCGCCTACAAAAAAACCAATCCGAACGCGTGCGTTGAACTGACCTGGGAGCTTGAAAACGGGGCAGCGTTTACCGTAACGGACGACGACCTGGCGGGCCGGCAGGGCTGGAAGATTCCCCATCGAACGGATACTGACTATCACGAAGTGATTGTAAGCTTCTACGATTTCCAGGGCCCCAAGGGGGAAAACAAGCAAGTACCGCGCGGGGGTATCCGTAAAATCGCGTTTGGGCTGAGCAAGGCCCAGCCGGGCGACGCCGTGTATTATGACCGCGTCGAGTTTCTCGCCGCGCGGGGTATTCGCCCGACAAAAGACGGCAACGTGGTAATTGGAGGGCGGATTATCCCCGCCGAAGACGGAATTCCGATTGAGCTGACCGTTCCGTCCAAAGACGGCGCGTCGTGGGTTTCCCGGACCATGAAAACGACACGGGGAGGGTGGTACTGGTTCACCGGCGTTCCCGTGGACGCCCGCATCCGAATCGTTGCCCGAAAAGCCGGCCGGCTGTTTTACCCCGCCAGGGGGCTTGTCACGCAGGCGGTGCGGAATGACATGGAATACAATATCTATACACGGGACGAGTGCTGTAACTCGATTCCGCGCGGAAGGGAGTTTATCACCAACAAAGTGGTCACCAGTGAAATGGGCAGCCGCATGACCATGCCCTCCGAGGACGTCAAGGAGAAATACGGCTCGCGCGTCGCTCCGCATAGCGTTGTGTTTTACGCGGGTCACATCAAAAGGCCGCTTCAATATATTTCCGAGTTCCAGGCCAGCAATATCGGCCTGTATGACAAGGATCGCACCGAAAGCAATGAAGACAAGGCGTATCGCATTTTGCTGTTGGGCGAGTGCTGGACGGAAAATCTTCAGACGCCGCTGGCGCAACATTATTCGGTACTGCTGGAGTCGATGCTTCGCGACGCCACCGGGCGAAACGTGGAAGTGATCCCCTACGCCACGTCCAACGCCACCATTGGAACCAACGCGGAGGCGTTTGAAAAGCTGGTGGATCGGTTCCGTCCGGATTTGACCGTTCTGATGAGCAATTTCTACACGACCGTCACGATCAACGGCAGGATCAATCAGGACATCGTGGGTTGGGACGCGCAGCACGGGCCGTATCGCGTATATGACTTCCAGCCGGACGGCTCGCTGACGTTTTATCCCCCCACGCCCAATTACGCCGTCTATATGCACAAGCCCGTTGCTCCGGAAGAGGGCAAAATGCCTTTGCTGGTTTCCCTGCTTCGCAAAGGCGACCTGATTCCGGAAGCGCAGAAGGCGATGGATTTGTTTGAAGCCGTCCTGAAAAACGTCTACCTGAAGCGCGTCCAGCCGCACGGCGGCAACGTGGCGATTGTGTACGGATACAGCCCGGATATCTGGGGAGATATGACGTTTGCCGACGGCGAGCGAAGTTACCAGGCCTTTGCCGACCGCATGCAAACCGCCGCGAAACGGGCCGGCGTTCTGCCGGTGGACGTGCGGCAAGCCATGCAAAACCTGTTGCGTGAAATCACCCCTCTGTCCAATCAAACCTTATGCTGGGAACAGGATTTACACTTGTCCCCGTTCGGCAGTTATATCATGGCCAGGTCGCTTTGCGAGGGATTGACTCCCTTGCTCGCGAATTCCAGGGCAACCCAGGGCGATTCGGCGTCGGCCCGGAAAACCGAATAATTTCAACATGACTGAGGTGCACTTGACAGGCACATCCTATTTGAAGGATATCTTCGCGAGAAACGCCAGCCGGGAACTGTTCTTCGACGTTCGGCTGGATCAATCCACCACGTACGGAGAACTGTACGACCAATCCCGGCGAACAGCTTCTGTGTTGCGGTCCCTTGGCGTGAATCGCGGCGACGCGACGGCCGTTTCCGTCGAAAACGGCGTCGAGGCGGCTTGGCTGTATTTCGGCTGCATGCACCTGGGCGCGCGATTTGTACCGATCAATCCGGCGCTGCACGCCGGGGACATTCTGGCGATTCTGAAATTGTCCGGCGCGTCGGCGATGCTGACCACGCCGAAAATACGGGAGCGATTCTCTGACGGGCAATTGCCCGTTCCGGTACATTGTTTTGCGCAGGCGGCGGAGCGGCTGAAAGACCGTCACCGCCAATTGCTGACGATGGATCTGCGGGCCGAGATCGCCGCCAGAGACCCTTTCTCCGAAAGCGAATTGGCGGACTTCCCGGACGAGACGGTATTCATGACGATGTACTCCTCCGGAACGACCGGCCTTCCGAAGGGCGTGAATATATCCTACAAGGGAATTCTGAACAACGGACGGGTCTTTGCCGAAGCGCTGGGATTAAATAATGAGAGCCGCTTTTACAACGTGCTGCCGATGACCTATCTCGGCGGGGCGTACAACCTGATGCTGATACCGATCCTCGCGGAAGGGTCGATCGTGCTGGACGGCGTTTTCGGCGTTCCGAACGTGTACGGCTTCTGGGAAACGGTGCGGGATCGAAACGTCAATACCCTGTGGTTTTCCCCGACGATGTTGTCGATGCTGCTCCGGTTGGAAGACGAAATGGACATGTCGTTTCTTCACAGCCAGGTTCGCTGCGGTATCGTGGGCATGGCGCCGCTGTCGCCCGAATTGAAACAGCGATTCGAGGAACGGTTCGGCGTTCCGTTGTACGAGAATTACGGCCTGTCCGAAACAACCTTTCTGACAACCCAAAGGCCGGGCCGGCCCCGCCTTGCCGGCTCCGTCGGAACCTGTTTGAAGGGCGTCGAAATCCGCCTGCTGGACCCGGCCCATCAGCCGGCTCCGCCCACGCGGGAAGGCAATATCGCCATACGTACCGAGTATTTCATGCGGGGCTATTCCAACGATGAGAATTCCTCCAGCTTCCTGCCGGAGGGTTGGTTTCTGACCGGCGACCGCGGCCTGTTTGACGACGCCGGCGAACTGCACATCACGGGACGAACCAAGGACATCATCATCCGGGGCGGCATCAACGTCAGTCCGAAGAGAATCGAGGACGTATTGTATGAACTGCCAGCCGTCAGCGAAGCAGCCGTCGTGGGCATACCGGACGAGGTGTACGGCGAAGAAATCGTCGCCGCCGTTGTGCTGAATCCCTCGGGCGAAGATCCGCTCGACGAGGAAACGATCCTGGAACACTGCAAATCCCGAATCGCCCACTTTCAGACGCCCAAGCGGGTTTTTGTGTTTGAGGCCCTGCCTCGCGGCGCAACGGGAAAACTGCAAAAGACCATGATTCGACAGAACGTCCTCGAAAGGATGAAATAAAGGAGCGGGATTTCATGGTGGAATCACAGGAATTGTTCCGTCGCCTGAGGGCCGGTTTCCCGATGCTGGAGAAAACCCTGCGTACCTACCAGCGGGAGCTGGAAAGCCAGCCGGGCTACGAAACGCGTTCGGGCTATCTGATCCGCCACACCGGCCGACTGGCGGAAAAACTGGGACTGACGCGGGACGATCTCGACGATGCCTTCGCGGATTTCTGCATCGAATTCCTGAAGGAGCAGGCGCAATTCATTGAAACACAGGCCTATTCCGCCGCCGCGAAGGGATTTCGGGAAGTCGTGGAGACCATCTACAACGACTCGGACTACATGCGGTCCTACATGCTGGGGTACCTTTTGTCCTGCGCCCTGTTTCCGCATCACTATCGGCAGTTTCGCTACTTCGAGGAGCAGTTTCTGCCGTCACTGACGCCACGATCCGGCTGGAGCTGTGAATGCGGCGTCGGGCACGGCCTGTATCTCGGACGACTGCTGGAGACGCAACCCGGCGTCGTCGGCCTGGGAATGGACATCTCTCCCGAATGCGTCACCATCGCCGGCCTGACCATGGACATCCTCGGCGTCCCGGCGGAACGATATCATCTGCAATTGGGCGACGTGACGCGACATTTCCGCGAAACGGAACAAAAATACGACGCCGTGATCGCTTCCGGCTTGATTGAACATCTTGAACACCCCGCCGAGTTTCTACAGGACGTCGCCCGAGCGCTCGTTCCGGAAACGGGACGGCTCTTTACCATGGCGCCCACCAACACGCCGCATCCCGATCACCTGTATCACTTCAGGGACGTGGAGGAAATCCGTGCACTGTTCGCCCAGGCCGACCTGCACTGCCGGGACGACCTGGTCGTCCGCATGCCCGAATTGCCGGACGTCCATACCGGCGGCGTCCTGCAGCCGGAAGTCTATCTTCGCATTTCTTCGACGGCTGGGTGAGTGTCTTCCGGGGGAACAGGGGTTCTCTCAGGTGCCGTAAGACCAATTCAACAAATTATAGGCCGACGTGGATATTTGTCTTTCCTTGAAAGTAGCCACGGGCGCAAGCCCTCATCTTTACCCACTTTCTTTCTTGATCTGTTTTTTTACAGCCCAACGGGCTGACACATACCAGCCCAGGGCGAAGCCCTGGGACCAGATTGTCTACAAACCCAAGCCCTGTAAGGGCGTGACAGTATGTATCGCCCTTACAGGGCTC
>JAFGEJ010000014.1 GCA_016931655.1 Phycisphaerae bacterium | reverse complement strand
GTGCAGCCCGGCCAGGGGGTGTCCACCACGTGATCCAGTATGTTCATCGACGCCAGCATGTTTTGCAGCTTTCAGCGGTCAGCTTTCAGCCGTTTGTTCCTTATCTCTTCCTATTCCCTATTGTCTATTCCCTATTGCTTGTCTTTCCGCAGCGCCCGGACGATCCACGCCGCCTCCAGCGTCAGGCAGGCGAGATACGCTATGACCATCCAGACGCCCATCGTCTTGAGCGACAGGTCGGTGATCCACCAGGCCAGGCCGACCAGCAGCGGGCAGAAAACCATGCGCAGCAGGCTGCAGCCCATGAACACGGTCACCGCCGAGTTTGCGCCCGCCCGGGCCGCGGCTACGCTCAGCGATCCGCTGGCGATCATCACCGCCAGGACCAGCGCGACCGCGACGGCCTCGGCCGTCACGCCTCCCCAGCCGCTGACCAGCCACGTCGGCAGGGCGCCGAAAATCGCGACGCCCAGCACAGCCGGCAATATCCACGCCAGCAGCGACGAGAGCCGAACGTCCAGGGCTTTGGGCTCATTCATGGGCTGTTCTCGTCCTTCGCCTCGTGGTCTGTCTCGTCGGCCTTCGGGCGAACCTGGCGAATCAGCCGCCACAGCGCCGCGGCAAATCCCAGCGCCAGGCCCGCAAGCGTCCAGAGCGGGACCGTGTTCATTCGTCCGTCCAGCCAGTATCCGCCCGCGGTCGACAGGATAATCGTCACGGCGAACTCCACGCCGGCCGTCCATAAGCCGATGCGCTTGTCCTGTAAGGGAGGCTGTTGCATAACATGCGATCCGTACTACACCCATGCGTGGTGCAGCACCCGCTGCACCACGTCTGCTTTTTGTGACGTGGCGGAGCGGGTGCTCCGCCACGCAATCATTCATAGCACGCGATCCGTCGCCGGGGGGGGCATTCGCCCGCGCGGGGATAGTCCAGAGTAGGCATCCGCAAGCCCGCTGTCAAGGAACGGCTGAAAATGTGTCCGGAATAAAAAGTATGGGGAAAGCCGAACCCAAAAAACGGGATTTTTTTCCGATTTTGATGAACCAATCGCCCGCGGGCGGGACTTACTATGTGAGGAACATAGGCAAAGGGCTGACGGCAAATCAAAAGTAAAAAAGGCCGGGCCGATCAGCGATCAGACCGTTTTTGTGAAAGCGGGTACGGGTTGACCAGCAAGGACAACGACGTCCGGTTGTTTGAAGGCCTGCGTCGCAGAGAGCCGGAGGCGTTGACGACGGCGGTTCAAACCTACGGCCCGGTTTTGATTCGCGCGGCCTGGCTGTACCTGGCCGACGCCCACGCGGCTGAGGACGCCGTGCAGGAAACGTTCCTGGCCGCCTGGGACGGGGCAAAACGAACCCGCGGGCTTACATCGTTGCGGGCCTGGCTGCTGGGCATCCTGACCAACCGATGCCGAAAACACATTCGCACGGCCCAGCGCCGCCGAAAACGCGAACAACGGTTCCTGGAGCAAAACGCGGCGCTTTCCAAATCGAATTTTTCCGACCCGCGGCTGGAGAAGCTGCAAAGCGCCCTGCCGCGGCTGGATGGTCCGCTTCGCGAGGTGGTGATTCTTCGATATTGGCAGAAATTGAGCGTACAGGAAACCGCCGCCGCCCTGGGCATTCCTGAAGGAACCGTCAAAAGCCGAACGCACGCCGCGATTACCCGGCTTCGTGACATCATGGAAACAAACGCATGAACGTGGATCAAAATCAATTCGAGCAGTATCTGAGCGATTCGCTTGACGCGATTTCGCAATCGGCGCCGGCGGCGCCGCGGGCGGAGCAGATTTTCCGACGGCTGCGACGACGAAAAATCCGCCGCGTCGGCGGGGTGGTGACGGTTCTGGTGCTCCTGGCGTGCGGCCTTTCGACACTGGTGTTCCACCGGATCAGCCAACCTGTTCCGACGGAAACGATCGTTGTCCAGGCCCCGATTCGTATAGAGGCCGCACGAAACGCCAGGGCACAGCCTGCCAGGCCCTGGAGGATACCCGCGATGAAACTCACCGCGCTATCGTCCCCCAGCCTGAAGGTTCAGGACGGTTTGACGGCTGACATTCCGGTTTCGTCGATCACAGCCGGGACGCAAGGCGCGTCCCCCAATATACCCACGCGATTTGTCACGCCCCGCGTGTCGTTGCCCAAACTATAACGAAACCAAGAACACACAACAAAATAAACCACAAAGTGCACGGCGCGGCCTATGGCCGCAACCAAAGTAACCAGTAGTCGGTAGTCAGTAGCCGGTAATTGATACAAAACACGTATCGGTTCTTCTGACAGTAGCCACGGGCGCAAGCCCGTGGAATAAAAGGCTCCTTCGTTAGCAAGAGCCCCGGAGGGGCGATTGAGTAATATGGAACTACGTTTCAATCGTCCCTCCGGGACTCGAAGAAAAAAAACGATTTACTCCACGGGCTTGCGCCCGTGGCTACTATCAAAGATGAACAAATGGAAATCATCACGAAAATTCACGAATTGGATCGTTAGCGGTACAAAGGTCACAGAGGAAGAAAAATTCATGCTTTATTTGTGTTTTTTTACTTTGAGTCCTTTGTGATCTCTGTGATCTCTGTGGCAAAAAAAATCTTTTTATTATGGATTCTAAAATACACCGAAAGGACAGGAAACATGAAACACCAAAGAAACATTTCAACGTACCTGCCGCTGGCTCTCGTGCTTGGCCTGGCGACGCTCGCCGCCGCCCAGGACAAGCCGACCGCCCCGCCGGCCAAGGACAAACCGGAAGCCATGCACTATACATGGGATGGCATGTTGTCATCGCGATTGCCCAAAATCGAATTGAAGGACATTCGATTTGAAGATGCAATCGAATACCTGCGCGGTATGGTTTCAGAGAAAAACCTGAATATCATAACGCAATGGGGCTCCTTAGAGGTGGACGATCCGGAAATCAAGGATAAGAAGGTGCAGGTAGACTTGAAAGACATTCCCTTCGGACAAGCCCTTCAGACGATATTGGATGCAGCCGGCGCGGCTGTCATGAAACTGGGGTATAGAATCGAAGGGAATGTTCTGACGATTGATACCCAGGACAAAATCAACAGTTACACGTTCACAAAAACGTATAACGTCAAGGACCTGATTTTTCCCGACGAAAATGGTGCTCTCTTTGAGGACAAGAAACCTCGTGGTCTTTTGGGTGCGATTCGCAGCAACGTGGATCGGGAAAGCTGGTATCCGAATGGAAACGGACAGATGATGGAGTTGGGGGGAGTGCTGATTGTCACACAAATACAAGCCAATCATGAGGCGATTGAAAGACTGCTGGATAATATTCGGAAGTCTGGTTTTCAGAAATTACCGCCGACCCCGGCGTCGCAGGCCAGGGAAGTGAAAGTTCGCAACATCATGCTCGGGGACATGGCCGAGACCTGCTTCGATCCGGAAATCATGGGCATCGCCGCCGTCGGCGGGCTGCGGACGGAAACGCCGATGGAACCCAAAGACCAGATTCAGCAGTTCGAAGACATTTTGTCTCAAACGACGTCGCTGGGCATTCGCAACGCGATTCGCCTGACGCTCAAGGACCTGTACCTCGAAACGGGAAATATTCCCAAGGCCCGCGAGCATTTGAAAAAGATCATCGAAGAAAACGACAAGGCGCCCCGAAGACCCCGCAAAAGGGTGGAGCAGATGCGACGCCGGCCGGGCAACGAACCCCGCAACGAAAAGGCTCGTACTCCCTCCCAAAAACGCAGATAAACCATACAGGATATATGAGGCCGTCCGGAAATTCAGGGAATCAAAATATGGATGGAGTTTCTTCGAAATTTTGTTGTTTTTTCTTCGTCCCGAAGGGACAGAAAGCATTGGGCCGGGGGTGAGTGAAGCGAACCCCCGGCCAGACGCTCCTCGTCCCTACCAGCCCGTTTAGAAAGTGTCGCGGGCATCCTGCCCGCGAGTACCGAGGGCATCTTGCCCTCGGAATTGCCTTTTTTTCGCGGCCAAGATGGCCGCGACACGCGCGGGCGAGACGCCCGCGACACGAATAAAGACTTTCTAAACGGGCTGCTAAGGG
>JAFGEJ010000100.1 GCA_016931655.1 Phycisphaerae bacterium | reverse complement strand
CTACGTCGCCCAGATCGCGATGGGCGCCAACGACGCCCAGGCCGTCAAGGCGTTCGTGGAAGCCGACAGCTATCCCGGCTGCAGCCTGATCATCGCCTACAGCCACTGCATCGCGCACGGCATCGATATGCGTACCGCCAACGACCAGCAGAAGGCCGCCGTCGCCAGCGGGTTCTGGCCGCTGTATCGCTTCGACCCGCGCTTAGCGGCCGAGGGCAAGAATCCCCTGCAACTCGACAGCAAGGAACCGAGCATCCCCTTCGAGGACTACGCCTACAACGAGACCCGCTGGAAGATGCTCACGAAATCCCAGCCGGAGCACGCCAAGGAACTCCTGACGCTCGCGACAGCCGACGTCAAGAGCCGCTGGCATCTCATCAAACAGATGTCCGAGTTGCAGTACGGCGAATAATGTCAGACACACATGATTATTGCATGGTGGAGCCTACCTAGGGCATCCCTGTGGGACCTGCTCCACCATGTTGATGATATAAATCAATTTAACGCGGCGAAGCAGGTGCTCCGCCGCGCATTTATTGAAACTTGAAAAACCACGTCCTCTGGGCGTGGATTTTTTACCCACAATTTCTGGTCTCGATTTGTTTTTTTCAGCCCAACGGGCTGGTATGTATACGCCTTTCGGGCGATACAACAAAAGGCATGCTTTTATCGAATTCCTCGAACCCCAAAGTTTTCTTTCTCAAACATGTGGGTAAAGATGAGGGCTTGCGCCCGTGGCTACTTCCAAACTCAAACTGACCGATTTAGAAAAGAGTCCACGAACCTGCCTACCGGCAGGCAGGTTCGTGTAATTTGTGGACAAATTCGGTCAGTTTGAGTTCCAAAGAAAAATAGTGGTCTTCATTTCGGACCGATATAGATGGACGATAGGTCGGCCTAAAGTTTGTTGAATTGGTATTAGACGTAACGCGGCGGAGTCCCTAAGAACTCCTAAAAGAACCAACAAATCTACTTGTTTCCCGATAGATTTCTTCAAGGAACAAGGGTTCTTTTAGGTGCTATAAGGACTCCGCCTCGCAATGATATTTGTCCTTACAGCGCGAAACGGCAAGCCGGCGTGATGACCGGCTTGCCGTTCCGCATGTTGTTTCCGGTTTTTTACTATCTGTTTAAATGGGCGTGGGCAATTCGACCGGTTCGCCTTCGGTGATGAATTCCTCGCGGATCGAACCGCGCAGGTCGTTGACCTCTCCGCCGGCGCTGAATTCCACGCCGGTTTCCTCGCCGTCAATCCAGCCCTGGACGCACCAGACGTCGGCGGTGATGTCGCCGGAGGCGATGACGTTCACCTCGCCGTTGCCGGAGAAGATGCAGCAGGCCCGGAGATAGTCGATATCGCCGCCGGCGGCGATGTTCACCACGCCGCCCTGGCCGTTGATCATGCAGACGAACATGTTCTCGATGGCCCCGCCCAGGCCGTCGTCGCCGGAAACGTTTCCGTCGCCGTCGATCCCGGCCAGGATGTTCACCAGGCCGTCCTGCCCGGCGATGATCCGCCAGGCGGAGAAATTCTTGATGTCGTTGTAGGCCTGGATCTGGACGGCTGGGTCGCATCCGCCGTGGCCGTTTTCCGATCCCAGGATCGTGCCGAGACAGGCGTTGACGATATCGTGCTCGGCGACGATTTTGACTTGGGCCGAGGCGCCGTTGGCGCTGCTGCCGCCGCCGATGTAGGCCGAGCAGAGCTTCTCGATATCGTTGGTGGCGTGAAGGGTCACGCTCGACGAGGCCCACTCACCGTCGGCCTGCCCGCCGGTGATCGACCCGGCGCAGAGTTCGCCGATGTCACCGCCGGCGGAGATATATACTTGCGTCGTTGCAGACGCCCCGACGGCGGTTCCGCCGTGGATTCGCCCGGCGGAGAATTTTTGGATGTCGTTGCCCGCGGCGATCCAGACGTTCGCGGAGGCGCCCGACCCGACGGCGGACCCGCCGGTGATTTCACCGGCGACGAATTTGACGATGTCATGCCCCACGCCGATGGACACCGACGGATCGGCGCACGTCGGAAGGACGCCGGTCCCGGACACCCGGCCGACCCAGGCGTCCACCAGATCGTTGGAGACGTTCATCTGGAGTATCACCATGCCGGAATCGGTGGTTTCCCCGCCGGAGATTCCCCCGACCCGCAGCCTGCCGATATCGCCGGCCTCCAGCACGTCGTCGCCGCTCATGAGATCCTGCACGGTCAGGTTGAGCATGACGAAGCTGCCTGCCCCGTCGGCCTGTCCGCCGACGATCTGCCCGGCACAGAAATTGTCCAGCGTGCCGGTGACGGAAAGACTCGTCGCGACGAACCCGCCGTCGACGGCCTCGCCGCCGTCCAGCCGACCCACGCAGAGATTGTCCAGCCCCGCGTCAATGCTGATGTCCAGCATGCCGTTGACGCCGCCGGTGATCGTTTGGGCGTGCAGGCAGTTCATGTGCCCGGCCACCGCGATGCTGGTGAAGCTCGCCTCGCCGGAAATCGTTCCAGCCCAAAGACAGTTCAGGTCGCCGCCCGTAATAATCATCATGTCTTCCATTGAGCAGGCCTGGATCTTCTCGGCGTCGCCGGTGACGGAAATGAAACTCCCGCCGTCGATTCTTCCCACGATAAGCCGGCCGAGTTCCTGGACCTGCACACTGCTTCCGTCGGTCAGGCTCTCGGCGACCAGCTTGTTCAGCGCACCGCCGGCCTGGATGGAAATTCCCGAAAGGTTGCCCGCCGCCAGGACGTCGATATCGCCCGCGGCGTGGATCGAACCGCTCAAGTCGCCCAGGCTGCAGATTTTGCCGATGTTCCCCGCCGAGGACAAATCCACGACGGTTTCGTCCCGCAGCAGCACCTTCAGCAGGTCGCCTTCGGAGGTCTCCGCGGCGAGCGAGCCGCCCGTGCCCAGTTCCAGGTGCGCGATGGACCCGGCCGAGAGGGCACTGTCGCCGAGAATCGGATCGTACCATACGCCGGCGAATTTCGTGCGTGCGCCGAGCAGGACTTTCGTGAGGTCGAAATCGTCGCTCGCGTCGGTGTCGCCGACGGTTCCCACCCACGTGTTCGTGCGAAACGCCGCCCCGTCGGCGACGACGTTGATTACGTCGAAGCCGGTCAAGCCTTCCGTGTATTCATACGCCAGGTCGCTGGTTCCCAGGTTCGCCAGCACCGCGTCCTCCACGCCGTTTCCGTCCAGGTCGAACGCTTCACTCAGACCGGCGCCCAGCACGCCGGCCGTCAGCAACAGCCGAGACTCCATTGTTTCCATCTGTGGTCGATTCATGGTCCTCTCTCCTTGGGAGCGGTGAAAGGCAACTCCGTATGCTCCCCGTAAAAAGAAAACAAAGCAGGCCGGCGGAACGGATTGCCAACAGGAAACCCGCGATGCGTCCCGTTCCACGCGACAGGCCACGTCGAAGGCACTCCGAGACCGCCCCGGAATGCGGCTATCATTAAGTATTGCCCTCCGCGGAGGGGTCGGCAACGCCGGAGGGGGAAAATTCCCGCCGCGAGCGGAAGAGCCGGCCTCGACGCGGATTCAACAGAATTACGGCTTGCCGTGTGCATACTTTGTGCAAAAGGGTGCAAAACGGTGCAAAACGTCCTTTTTACGCAAAAAATCGTCTCGAATAGATCGGATGCAAATGTGGATAAAATGTTGATATTCTCCCGCCGATTTTTTTGAGACCTCTGAAAAACCATTCATTGACCACAGAGACACGGAGAACTCAGAGAAAATCATAAGAAATTACGCTGTTCTCTGTGACCTCTGTGCCTCTGTGGTAGGTTTTTCAGAATTCTCCTTTTTCGAGATTCTTTGTTTTCGTTTCGTTTTTGATTTTGACAGTCTTTTCTCGCGCCGGTACACTTTGGTTTATCGCGATGACGTTTTGAGTTCGTATGCTGGGTTGCGGGCTCAACGGCGACGGCGGAATCGGCTGGGTGGTTACGCCGGATTTCGTCGGACGCCTTCGAGAGGGCGCTCGAGACTCGTCAGGGATGGCGCAGGGCTTTTTGAAAATACGAAAATACGTCGGGCGGAACGGTTGATCGTTGTCCGGCGTGGAAAGCCCCGTTCATCGCATTTCACACGTGCCGTATCTGGTTTTGTTTCATGGGTGCGCCTTGGCGCTCGTGGATGTGGAAAGGGCAAGATGGCTGCGGTTACACCGGCTTGCTGGCAGGGAATTATCGAGGACGTCGTCGCCAACGGCGGGAATCTCATTCGTCCGTGGTTCACGGAGCTTCAGCCCATTTCCCTGGAGCACGGCCTGCTGGAAATTCAGACCCCCGGCGGAAAGGAGCAGGAGTACTGCCGCAAGTACGCCTCGCGCCTGTTCACGGAGGCGGCCCAGCACGCCACGGGCCGACTGGTCGGCGTGTGCTTTCTGACCCGTGCCCGAATGGAAGACCAGGCCGACGACGACCTGGCCGCCGCTCTGGCGGACCCCGCGGCGCGGCCCGGCGGCTCGGCGGAGCTGAATGGCGAATATCGCTTCGAGAATTTCGTCACCGGCCCGTGCAACCGCCTCGCCCAGGCCGCCTGCACCGCGGTGGCGGAGAGTCCCGGCGTGACCTACAATCCCCTGTTCGTCCATGGCGCCAGCGGGCTGGGCAAGACGCACCTTCTCCAGGCCACCTGCCACCACGTCCTGGACAGCCAGCCCGGCGCAAAAATCCAGTTCCTCACGTGCGAGACGTTCGTGAACCACTTCATCGAATCCGTTGAGCAGGGGCAATTGCACGACTTCCGTTATCGCTATCGTCACGTGGACATCCTGGCCATCGACGACATCCAGTTCCTCGCCGATCACGAGCAAAGCCAGGAAGAATTTTTCCATACGTTCAATACGCTCTACCAGTCGCAGAAGCAGATCATCCTCTCCAGCGACCGCGGCCCGCGGGACACGCTGCTGGAAGATCGCCTCATCAGCCGGTTCAACTGGGGCATGGTCGCGCGGATCGATCGGCCCTGCTACGAGACGCGCATGGCGATCCTTCGAAAAAAGGCCCGCCAGAGGAACATCGAACTGCCCGAAGCGGTCGCGTCGTTCATTGCCGGCTCGGTCGATTCCAACACCCGCGAGCTGGAAGGCGCCGTGGCGAAGGTCGCCATGCTCGCCCAGGTAACGGGCCGGGCCATCGACCTGGACCTGGCCGCCGAGGCCGTCGGCGACGACAAACAGCGCACCCAACGCGAAATTACCATTGACGACATTCTCGGCGCGGTCACGAGGCAGTACGGCGTCCGCCTGATCGACCTGCAATCGAAAAAGCGGACGCGTTCCGTCGCCCTGCCGAGGCAGATTTGCATGTATCTCGCGCGGAACCTGACGCGCCACAGCCTGGAGGAAATCGGTGGATACTTCGGCGGGCGGGACCATACCACCGTCCTGCACGCCAATCGGGCCGTCGAGGCGCTGCGGGGCGACGATCCGCAGTTTCAGGCGACCCTGGAGAAGTTATCGGAGGACATTCAGGCAGGATTGTAGTGGTGGGCCGACGCTGGGAATCGTCGGAGGATCAACCGCTCGCCCTGCCTGTGTCATCCGCTTTTATCCTGTAGAGGGCTATGATTTCTCGCGGCGTACAAATATCCTTTTCGGCGGCGTGCCTGGTATTGCCCTGGGCGGTTTTGGGGTGCGGGGAGAACAAATCGCCTCCCCCGGAAAAGGCGCAGGTGCGCCTCGGCGGGCGGACGTGGAACGTCGAGCTGGCGATGACGGATTCGCGGCGGTACGCCGGACTGAGTGGCCGGCGTGAGTTACCCCCCGACGGCGGCATGTTGTTCGTCTATCCCCAGGAGCAGAAACTTTCCTTTTGCATGCGCGGCTGTGAGATTCCGATAGATATAGCGTTCCTGGATCGGAACTTGCGAGTCGTGAACCTGTACGAGATGGCCGTCGAGCCGGACCGGCTGGGACGGACGAGCTACCTTTCGCACGTGCCGGTGCTGTATGCACTGGAGGTAGCCGGCGGGGCGTTGAAGCGGGCCGGCGTTCGCGTGGGCGACCGGGCGGAATTCTTCGGCGTTCCGCCCGCCGAGCAGGCCGAGCCGGGACAATAAAATCAGGAAAAAATTGGAATATCGCTTGGCGGAACACCAATTCCGCCATATCCATCATTCATACGGATAAAACCACGGATTGCACGGATGCAGGAAGGATTACACGGATTTTTTTATTCGTAAATCCGTGAAATTCTTTTCAATCCGTGTAATCCGTGGATGATTTTGCATTCATTACCTGCTGGGATACCTGCTCCATCAGGCAATAAGCAGCTTAGGTACGGATAGACGGAATTTTACGTTGGAAAAACCGTGTACCATTTTGTGGATCGGCCCGGAGCCGCCCTCGGCGGTGCGAGAGGCGATCAATGGCCATTGGCGGATCGCCCCTTTGAACGAGCCGGTTGCAGTGCGGAATCTACCGGCGGACGCGACTTTGGCGATCGTTCACGATCAATATGAAGGCTCGGCGTCGGCGGTGCGGCAGCTCCAGGCCGCCGGGATCGTTACGGTGGTGCTGGGGGCCTCGGCCGGCGAGTCCGGCGCGGAATTTCCCATCCTGCGCGTCTCTCAGGACGTTTCCGTGGAGGAACTCCGCGCCCGCCTGGAGACGGCTGTCGCCCTGGCCCCGACGCTCAAACGCATGCACAACGGGATTCTCGAAGCCGAAACCCTCAGCCGCGAGGCGTCACGAACCGCCAACGAGATCGCCGAGGAAATGCAGCTCGCCCAGCAGTTGCAGCAGGACTTTCTTCCGCGCAATCTGCCACAGGTCGGGCCTATTCGGTTCGGCGTGCGATACGTGTCGGCTGGCTTCGTCAGCGGCGACATCTACGACGTGACCCGCCTCGACGAGACGCACGTCGGGTTCTACGTTGCCGACGCCGTCGGGCACGGCATGCCCGCGGCCCTGATGACGATGTTCATCAAAAAGGCCCTCCAGACCAAGCGTATCAGCGGAAACACCTACGAGATCATTCCGCCCAACGAGGCCCTGGGGCAGCTCAACGCCGACCTGCACCGCCAGAAGCTCTCCATGTGCGAATTCTGCACGGTGGTCTACGGCGTCATTGACGTGGCGAACCTGACGTGCACCGTCAGCCGGGCCGGGCATCCGCCGCCGATCTGGATGCACGCCGACGGATCGTACGAGACCGTCGAAATGCTCGGCAGCCTGCTGGGGATCATCGAGAACACGACGTTCGAGTCCCGCACGCTGAAGCTTCAGCCGGGCGATCGGCTGCTGCTGTTTTCCGACGGCGCGGAAGACGTGATCTGCGGCAAGGGGCGCGACCGGACGCTGACGATGGACAAGTACGTCGCGTCGATCACGAAACTGCCCCGCGAGGACTTCCTGGCCCGCCTGACGGCCTCCGTTCCCTCCAACGGCGCGGACGACGACGTGACCCTCCTGCTGCTGGACGTGGAGGCGCGGGAGCTTGTGTAGCAAAAAAACGCGACACCCCTTAGGGGCAGGTCGTAGATCCCCCAGGGGCTCCGTCACGGAGAAACTGAGAAAGAAAACAAACAAAAATCTTCTCTGTCTCTCAGGAACGGAGCCTGCCCCCAAGGGGTGTCGGATTTTCTTGATTTTTTATCGTGCCGGAATTTTTTAAAAAGTCCGGCCGCTTACGGCAAAAAGACGTTTCGCCCAGGGCTTACACATCTAAATTCTTTGTCTTCAGCCCAACGGGCTGAGACATACCAGCCCAGGGCGAAGCCCTGGGTACAGGTGACATACAATTCTAAGCCCTGAAAGGGCGAGATATAATGTCACGCCCTTTCAGGGCTGAAAAATAAAAATCCATCTTCACCCAGGGCTTCGCCCTGGGCTGATATGTTTTCGCCTTTCAGGCGAAAGATACAAAAACACAAAGAATTTAGATACGAGACCTCTGAAAAACCATTCATTGACCACAGAGACACAGAGAACTCAGAGAAAATCATAAGAAATTACGTTGTTCTCCCTATGGGAT
>JAFGEJ010000099.1 GCA_016931655.1 Phycisphaerae bacterium | reverse complement strand
CGGACCGAGCAAGCTCGGCGGGCAGGCGTCGCTGGCGTTCTGCGAGGCCGCCATCGACGCGGCCCTGGACGGATACCTCGACGCGATTGTGACGGCCCCGATCTCCAAGACCAGTTGGAAGCTCGCCGGCGACTACAAACACCCCGGCCACACCGAGCTGCTCAAGGACCGCTGCAAGGTTCGGCACGTCGCGATGATGTTCGTCGCGCCGAAGCTCCGCGTCGTGCTGGCGACGATTCACGATCCGATCATTTCCATTCGGGACAAGTTCACCATCGGCTGCGTGTTCAACCCCATCGAATTGGCGGATAACGCCCTGCGCGAATGGTTCGGCATCGAAAAACCGCGGATCGGCGTAGCCGGCCTGAACCCGCACGCCGGCGAAAACGGCAACATCGGCGACGAAGAAGAGCGGATCATCACGCCCGCGATTCTGATGGCCACCGAAGCGGGCATCCGCGTTTCCGGGCCGTTCGCGGGCGATACGATCTTTCTAAAAGCGCTGGAGGGCAAGTTCGACTGCGTCGTGGCCATGTACCACGACCAGGGCCTGATCCCCATCAAGCTGCTGGGCTGGGAGCAGGCCGTCAACGTCACGCTGGGCCTGCCCATCATCCGCACCAGCCCGGACCACGGGACGGCCTTCGATATCGCGGGGAAATTCAAAGCCAATCCCGCCAGCCTCATCGCCGCCATCCACCTGGCCATCGACCTGGCGGAGAAAAAACGAGTGAGTGGTCGGTAGTCAGTAGTCAGGAGCCGGTAGTCGGTGGAAGAGAAAGAGAACGCGAATAAGACGAATAAGAACGAATTGCACGAATGGTTTTAAGTATCGAGGCGATGAGGGGATTGTCATCCTGAGCGGAGCGAGTCTTCGAGCGAAGCCGAAGGCATGCCCTGAGCTTGCCGAAGGGACCTCACACGCTGAGCGGTGCAGAAATCCGGAAATTAAGAAGCCACCAAGGCCACAAAGTTCACAAAGAATACGAAGATATTTGTAGGGCCTGCTGCTTGCCTGCACGCGCAATCTTCTACGAATCGGGATTTGTACTCCTCTCCCTCCGGGAGAGGTTGGGTGAGGGATTTTAACAAAAGAATGACGGTGGATGATGAGTTATCCACATTATCACTTTCTAGTTTAGAATAATTATGAATACTTGCCTATTTTGTCACAGTAATGGTCCCTTCTCAAAACCAGAACACATCATTCCTGAAGCCCTTGGAAATGATGATCTCATTCTGTTTGACGAAGTATGTGATAAATGTAATCAGTACTTTGGTTCCAAGATAGAGAATTTTGTACTTGGAAAAACTCCCATAGCATTCTGGCGAACATTTCTCGGAATCCAAAAGAAAAAAGGGAAACTACCTCATGTCAATTTGAGCCAACCAAAAAAGCAAAAGGGACGGTTATCTTCTATTCATAAAATTCATGATAATTTCGTAGGATTTACATGTCATGACGATTATTCAATTTCGGTTGATATTGATGATTCCAATATTATTCGTGACATCATAGCTGGAACACAAAAAGAATTTAAATTTGTATTTACTCCCTACGTTTTATCAATGATGGGACGTTTCTTCTGCAAAATTGGCATAGAGCTTCTATGTCTAAATGATCGAAAGCATGCACGTTCGCATTTTTTCGATCAAGCACGTAATTTTGCTCGAAATGGAAATGGGATTGATCTATGGCCTATTTTTCATGGTCAATCAGGAACAATTCAAGTTCTTAAGAAGCGGTCAATGGATAACGAAGGTTTGAAGGAGGAAGTTTTCTGTTATCACTACCAATTGCTTGAATTAGATTCCGGTTATACTCTTTTGGTTCTTACAATTGGAACAGATGTATGGATAATAAGTCTCAATGATCCATATCCCAAGCCGGTCATTTGTGATGCATTCCCAGATAACAAGATTAAGTTAATCTGGTATACTCCAGAAGAAGTGGAGAAAAGTTCCGGTAATCGGGGAACACACACTTAATTCTTTTGGAATCATTCTCATTCGTTTCTGATGAACCATTTTCATATTTTTCCCCCTTCCTGTCCTCCTCCGGCGGGGAGGAGTTTTTATCCAACTTCGTAAAAGGTTGCGCGTGCAACCCGTCTTCGTCCGCCTACGCCAAGCCTTCGGCGTGACTTCGCCGGACCTTCGGCAAGTTGCACGCCCTACTCGTCTGGGGATATTCTTCTTTCCCTTTGTGAACTTTGTGCCCTTTGTGGCCTTCGTGATTTCCGGATTCTCCGTGTCCTCTGCGATTCTGTGGTCGTCTTTCTCCGGATTACTTTTTCCCCGTCGCCTTATGTCGGAGGTATTCGTCGATGAACGCCTGCAGATCGCCGTCGAGGACTTTGTCGGTGTGCGGACTCTTCAGCTCCGTGCGTTCGTCGCGGACGAGCTGGTAGGGGTACAGCACGTAGGAGCGAATCTGGTTTCCCCAGGCGATTTCGCCCTTCTGGCCGTAGAGTTTCGCCAGTTCGGCGTCGCGCTTGGCCATTTCATATTGATACAGCTTGGCGGCCAGCATTTTTCGGGCCTCGGCGCGGTTCTTGTGCTGCGAGCGGTCGTTCTGACATTGCACGACCAGGCCCGTCGGCAGGTGCGTCAGGCGGATGGCGCTGGAGGTTTTGTTCACGTGCTGCCCGCCGGCGCCGCTGGCGCGGTAGGTGTCCTCCCGCACGTCCTTGTCCCAGTCGATCTCGACGTCCACGTCCTCCAGTTCCGGCAGTACGTCCACGGACGAGAAACTCGTGTGCCGGCGGTTCTGGGAATCGAACGGGCTGATCCGCACCAGCCGATGCACGCCGCGCTCGGCGGAGAGATACCCGTAGGCGTAAGGCCCCTTCACGCGGAAGGTGATCGAACGGACCCCGGCCTCCTCGCCGTCGGTGCGGTCGATTTCCTCGGCGGCGTACCCCGCGCGCTCGAAATAGCGCAGGTACATGCGGAGCATCATCTCGGCCCAGTCGCAGCTTTCCGTGCCGCCGGCGCCGGCGTGGATGGAGAAGTAGCAGTTGCCCGCGTCGTGTTCGCCGCTTAAGAGGGTCTTGAGTTCCAGGCTCTCCAGGTCGGCCTGGATTTGCTGGGCCGTGGCGGCGACTTCGCGGAATTCCTCCTGGCTGTCGGCTTCGCGGGCGAGATCGTAATGCACCTGCACGTCCTCGACCCGCCGCGAAAGATCCTTCATCGGCGAGACGACGGCCTTGAGGGCCTTGAGCTGCGCGACGACTTTCTGGGCGGCTTCCTGGTTGTCCCAGAAACCCGGCGCAGCCATCTTCCCCTCCAGTTCGGCCATCGTCTTCTGCCGCGCAGGGATGTCAAAGAGAGTCCCGGATAGCGACGATCCGGGCGCTGAGGTTTTCAATCACGTCACCCAACGATTCCAGTTCGATCATGGATCAGACTCCCTTACCGTTCTCGGCGTCATTTTGCGACGCAAAAATCAGAATACCATACGTTTGCGCCGAAAGAACTTCTTTTTTACGTCGAGGGTAAATCCATCACGAACATCCAGTGGTATTCGCCCAGGGCGGGCAGTTCCAGGCCGAGGTCCACGCTGGCCCGCTCGCGGAGGCCCTGATCACGCAGGAACCACTTCCAGCCCCTGGGCGTGTCGAAATGCCGCGCCAACGGGCCGTCCTGCCCGCGGACGATTCGCGTGTGGAACCAGTCGAAGAACATGTTCATCCGTCGTTGCGTGTCATTGAAGCAGACGGCCTCGATGATAATCAGCCGGCTGCGCGCGACCCGCATGATTTCCCGCAGGATGGGCAGGGGATCGTCGTGGCGGTTGAGCACGTTGATGAGCAGCGCGGCGTCGTGGGCGTTGTTTTCCAGCGGGATCGTTTCGCCGTCGTACAGCGTCAGGGGCAGGGCGGTCGTGTTGCGATCCGCCGTGTCCAGCAGATGCACGTTCATTTGTTCCGCGAAGGTTTCCGCCAGGCGGCCATCTCCCGCGCGGACGTGCAGCAGGCTGTTGATGCCGGCGGTGTAAGGGGCGATTCGCTTGTGGAGGATCTTCGGCAGGTCCGCCAGGGCCGCGTCGAGGCGCCCCGCCAGGTCCAGCGGCGCCAGCAGGTCGCGGAGCCGCCCTTCAATGTCCGCCGCCGGGGTCGGCGTGGTGCAGAGGCGGAACATCTCCTCGATTTTCAAGGCGGCCTGGTCGTCGGGAACGGACAGGTGGCGAAACAGGTCCGCCAGGATGCCGCGGATGTTGGCCATCGCCTGGGCGTTGCGGGCGTCCTCGGCCTGGAGCACGTCGTTGATCTTCATGCTGCCTTCCGAGACGTTCAACAACGCCGCCACGCCCGTCATCAGGAGCACCTTGCGAACGCCCGGCTGGACGCGGATCAGCTCCATCGAGCGGTTTTTCTTTTTCAGCCGCTTGAAGGCGTACATCATCGCGCCGATGCCGGCGCTGGAAATGAACTCCACGCCGTGCATGTCCACGATCAGCAGGCCTTCCGCGCCGTCAATGGCGTCGTCCAGCGCGCAGGCCAGGTCGTCCGAGGCGAACCCGTCCAGGTTGCCTCGCAGGCGCAGGATCACCTCCCCCGCGAGTTGCTCCTTTTCGTATTTCACGTGTTCCGGCATCGTAAAAGAAACGCCCGCGGATTGCAAACCCGCGGGCGTGGATTCCTGGCAAACAAAGACAGACACGTTCTATTCACGAAGAATAGCGGCAACCACAAGGGCGTTTCCCTCGACGGCACAGAGAATTCGAACGTGGCGAATACGCACTTTCCAAATCATCCGCCGGCCTTCTTTCAGCAATTTTACGCGTTTCCCTTTGGATTCCTTTTCGAGCAGATAAAGGGACGCCGTCGCGTCATTCTGGCGGAGTAAGTCCAAAGCGGCAAGTATACGGCCTTGATTGCGGCGAGACAGTTTCCGAAGCTGCTCCCTTGCCGTTCGTGTAAATTGGATTTCCCCAGCCAATTACAACCCCAGTTCCTGCTTTACCTCTTCCCAGGGAATTCGATCCTTGGATTCATCCAGCGCCGCCTCCGCGATGGCGATATCCCGTTGATCTTCCAGGTGTTCCAGCGCCTCGATATCTTCTATGGGAACCATCGCCACCCTTTGGTGGCCGTAGCGCTCCACGACAATACGCTCATGCTTCGTGCACACCTCGGTAAACAACTCCGACAGCCTGGCCCGGGCGCTTGTAAATGGAATCGTCGTCATAAAAACCACCTTTCTGTACAGAAATGCACTCCTCTGTACAATAACGCACAGTACTGTACATCACTGTACACATTATCGTCTAAAAACGATGATAAAGCAACTATTTTGGGAATTTTTTCACAAAAACGGGCAGTCGGAAGGAGATTTCATTTATACCAAACACACATAATTATTGCATGGTGGAGCACCTGCTCCACCATGTTAATTCGCTGTTATAAATTGACTTACCGCGGCGGAGCGGGTGCTCCGCCGCGCATTTACTTTGTGTGTTTGGTATTAGACCTGTTTCGTCGGTCTGGCGATGCAAAAGAGATTCTTCACGTGGAATTTTTTTGTATCCCATTGGGATAGCTTTCGCAACAAGGACGGGAAGGGAAGAACGTTATTGCACAGATAGATGCATCGTTGAAAGAATCCCGTTCCGTCAAATGCTTCCACGGCGAATCCCGCGGAGTGGAGTAATCGACGAAGGGAGTCTCGGGAAAAATGTTCATGGATTCCTTTGCCCTTTTCAACGTCCCCGACCAGGCCGAACGGATTCCCACCGCCATATCGATACTGATATGCCTCCTGGCCGAGCTTTTTCGTGTACCACCAACGATGAATACCGGGAAAATAAAATTTCCAGTTTCCCTTATCGAGAAAGGAAAAGAAATGCTTTCCGGGAACCGTGACGATAAGAACACCGTCGGGTTTCAAGACCCGTCGGAGTTCTTTCAGCAGGAGGATCTGTTTCTCGACGTGTTCAATCACGTCCAGAAGAAGAACACGATCGAATGCGGCCTCCGGGAAGGGCAGGGACGAAAACTCATTGGGATAAATGGTGCGCAACGTCAGATGAGGGTATTTCTTTCGCCCCTCCTGAATCGCGTCGTCACAGACGTCAACGCCCACGCGCAGGATGGAGGAATCGGCACAACGAAGCCGGGCCAGTACCTTGCCGTCATTACAGCCGTAATCCAGCACGGTATGAGCGGGAGAAACGTGTTCCCACACCCAGGCAATTCGTCCCGGCGGAAGGGGATTTGAAGGATTCAGGCGAAGCCGCATGTTATTCCGTCCTGTAAAAACCTTCCACCGGTCTCAAAAACGCGCACAACAATCCTGTGCAACTCTGAAAACGGCGGAACACGATAACCGGGCGATCCAAATTGTCCGAGGAAGCGCAATTTTGGATCCAGTCGGTATTCTACTTCGTATAGAAGTCGATCAATTCCTTGCAGGACTTGACGGGCACTTTCCCCGCCCAGCCGGCCTGGCCGAAGGCGATCATGCGGGCCTTGCAGACCTCCTTCATCGCGTCGCGCGCCGGGCCGAGGTATTTGCGGGGATCGAATTCCGCGGGTTTCTGGGCGAAGACCTTGCGGATCGCGCCGGTGATCGCCAGGCGGCTGTCGGTGTCCACGTTGATCTTCCGCACGCCGTGCTGAATGCCGCGCTGAATTTCCTCCACGGGCACGCCGTAGGCCGGCTTGAGGTCGCCGCCGAATTCGTTGATGATGTCGCGCAGCTCCTGCGGCAGGGAGCTGGAGCCGTGCATGACGATGTGGCAGTTGGGCAGGCGGTTGTGGATTTCCTCGATCACGTCCATGCGGAGCACGTCGCCGGTGGGTTTCTTGGCGAACTTGTACGCCCCGTGGCTGGTTCCGATGGCGACGGCCAGGGCGTCGAGCCCCGTATCCGCGACGAACTGCTCCGCCTGGGCCGGGTCTGTCAGGTGCTCCTTGGCTTCGTCCTCGCTCAGACCCGCGCCGTGCCCGTCCTCGATGCCGCCGAGACAGCCGATTTCTCCCTCCACGCTGACGCCCTTGGCGTGGGCGGCTATGACGACTTCCTTCGTGACCTTCATGTTCTGTTCGTAGCTGTTGGGCGTCTTTCCGTCTTCGGAAAGCGAGCCGTCCATCATCACGCTGGTAAAGCCGTTTTCGATCGCGCTGAGGCAGGTGGCGGGACTGTTGCCGTGGTCCTGGTGCATGACAATCGGAATGTTCGGATGAAGTTCCGCCGCGGCGAGCATGAGATGGCGCAGGTAATCGTCGTTCGTATAGCTTCGTGCGCCGCGGCTGGCCTGGATAATCACCGGCGAGTCGGTTTCCTGGGCGGCTTCCATGATGGCCTGGATCTGCTCCATGTTGTTGACGTTCAGTGCCGCCACGCCGTAGTCGTTTTCCGCGGCGTGGTCCAGCAGGGTTCGCAGTGGGATTAATGGCATGGTTCTACTCCATTCGTGCGATGGTCAGTTTGGGATTCGCGGGCGCCCGCGAGCGGTGGGATTATACGCTTCGGAGCGGCTGGCGAAAAGACCCTTTTATGGTTTTTCCCTTTTCCCGTCGCCTGTCATGGACAATATCACATAGAAGACCTCTGAAAAACCATTCATTGACCACAGAGACACAGAGAACTCAGAGAAAATCATAAGAAATTACGTTGTTCTCCCTATGGGAT
>JAFGEJ010000098.1 GCA_016931655.1 Phycisphaerae bacterium | reverse complement strand
CCCTTTTACCCAGGGCGTTGCCCTGGGCTGTTATGTTTCAGCCCGTTGGGCTGAAAAAAAACAAATCGAGACCAGAAATTATGGGTAAAGGTGAGGGCTTGCGCCCGTGGCTACTGACAGAAGAACCAATACGTGCTTCGTACCGATTACAGGTTACTGGTTACTTTGGTTTCGCTCGCGGACCGCGCCGTGACCTTTGCGTCCGGAGTTTACACCTGAGGGGTGGCCGATTTCCTTCGTTTCCCCGCCGATTTTCGCGCAAAGCCGCCTTCCGCGGAAGGATTCCGTTTGTGCGCACCGGGGAAAGGGGAGAAATCAGGCCTCCGCCGTCGCGGCGCCTCCGCCGTCGGGCGGCTGGACGGAAATGATGCCCCGCCGAATGGCAAACTTCACCAGCGACGTCTGGTCGTGGATGTTGAGTTTGCGCATCAGGCGTGTGCGGTGCGTGTCAATGGTTTTTGTCGCCAGACCGAGCATCTCGGCGATCTTGCGATTGGTGCGTCCCTCGGCGATGAGTTGCAGCACCTGGCGTTCGCGCGAACTGAGGCGCTGGTAGGGGTCGTCTCCGCCGTCGCCGATGCGTTCGAGCACTTTCCGTGGGATGCCCGGGCCAAGGTACAGGTCGCCGGCGGCCACCCTGCGAATCGCCGGGCCGAGTTGATCGGCGGCGGACTCCTTCAGGAGATATCCCGTCGCGCCGCTCTCCAGCGCCTGGGCGACGAATCCCTCGTCGTTGTGCATCGTCAGCATCAGAACGGATAGCCCGTCTCCTCGCCGCGTCAGATCGCGACAAAGGTCCAGGCCGTTGAGGCCCGGCATGGTCACGTCCAGCACCACCACGTCCGGGTCCAGTTCCTGGACGCGGGGAAGCACCTCCAGCCCGTTCCCGCACTGTCCGACAATTTCAATGTCCGGCTCATCCGATACCAACGCCGCGAGCCCCTCGCGCACCATCGCATGATCGTCCGCCAACAGCACCCTGATCGTATCACTCTGCATTCTTTTTCCCCGATACTAGAATCGAATTCAACCCGATATTGGCGCAAACATTACACGGTCCCCGGGCGAAACCGTAAACTACGTAGGAGTTTTTCGACTCCACGCTCCACGCCGCGTGGGGATCGCTTGCCTCTGCACCTTATTATTGGACCACAACGATACAAACGCAAGGCTTTTCATGCCAGAAAAATACACAAAGTCTTGCAAATACTTTGTTTCCGGGAATTACCCGAAACGCGCCAAGGGAAAGCCCCTACAAGTGTCCAGTTCGCCTTCCTCCAGTGAGCGACCGGATTTTTTAAAATTCCGGTATAAACGAAAAGAAAGAAAATCCGACACTGAGTTCCTGAGAGACAGAGAAGATATAGAAGAGGGAAAAAATAAAAAAATCTTCTTAGTTCCTCAGTTTCGGAGTCCCTATGGGATCTTCGACCTGCCCCTGAGGGGTGTCGCGTTTTTTTACGCGTCCACAGGACTCAGAGCGACCAGAAAGTTACCGTCAGGGAAAAAGATCACTCACTTCTTCCTATTCAGGAACGGAATGCTGGAAGTGCGGCGGGGGAATCGGTACGATGCTCCGCAATGATGGATGCGTTGATTTTTGATTTTGACGGCGTTCTGGTGGATTCCGAGCCGGTGCACCTGTGGGCCTTCGCGGAGGTGCTGGCGACGGTGGGCGTGACGCTTGGGCGGGAAGAGTATTTCGAACACTATCTGGGGTTCGACGATTACACCTGCCTGCGGGAGGCGATACGCCGGCACGGTGCAGCCTGTGGGCCGGGGAAACTGGATGAACTGGTCGCCGCCAAGACGCGCGTGCTGCAGGCGCACCTGGCGGAATCGATTCCGCCCATTGCCGGGGCGGTGAAACTGGTTCGCGCCGCCGCCGGGGCCGGCGTGCCCCTGGCAATTGCCAGTGGGGGCCTGCGGAGGGAAATCGAAATCGGCGTCGAGACGATCGGCCTGGCGGGGTGCTTTTCCGTGATCGTAGCCGCCGAAGACGTTCGCCAGACCAAGCCGCATCCCGAAGCCTACCGGCAGGCGGCGGAATTGCTGGGGAGGCGCCTTGAGAGAGAAATCGCGCCGCGGCGGTGCGTGGCCGTGGAGGACTCGCCGACCGGAATCGCCTCCGCGAAAGCCGCCGGCATGAACGTATTGGCCGTTCACACCAGTTATCCGCCCGACGAGTTACACCAGGCCGACCGTGTGGAGGCCGACCTGTCCACCGTAACGCTTGAACTGCTCAACACGCTGGTGAGCTGAGCCGGTTTCTTACGCCTCATCCTGGGCTGGTACCAGTCGTCGGGACACAACGGAGCGCTCCCAGCCGGTCTTTCCGCATTTGGGGCAGACGCCGTCGCCCGGAATTCTCGACGGGCTGTAACCGCAATAATGGCAGAGGATCAATTCTCTGCGAACGATGTTGCGGTAGGGGTCTTCCCATGCTTCGGTTTTGGCTGGGCTGCTGTGGGAGGTCCGCAGCCTGGGTTTCGAGCGCCCTGAATGTACCGTACCTTTCGCTGCACGTATCATCGGCAGGTCTCCTGGGCGAACATGCCTTCGACAAACCATCCGTCGATCGCGGCGGAGTACATTCCATTCTGCCGGAACTTCGTCCTAATTATGGCACGGAAAATCAACGAGATTCCTCGATTGTAACCCCTTGGCCAAAAAGAGATTACACTCTTTGGTCTTCTGGACAGTTGGTATGGGGAACTGAAGGAAATACGCGGCAGAGCCTGCCTATGGCATCCCTGCGGGACCTGTTCCGCCATGCAATAATTTGAGGCTGTCCAGAAATTCAGGCAATCAAAACATGGATGGAGCTTCCCCGAAATTTTGTTGTCTTTTTCCTTGTCCCGAAGGGACAGAAAGCATTTGGCCGGGGGTGAGCGAAGCGAACCCCCGGAAAAAGGCTTATTTTCTTATAGCCCCAACGGGGCGACAGCGACGATTCCTTCTCATCAAACTCGCTGTCGTCCCGTTGGGACTTAAATCAAAGAGATCGTTTCCGGGGGTTCGCTTTGCTCACCCCCGGCCAGACGCTCCTCGGCCCTTCTATAAGCAAAGGGGCAATGTCAAGGAATTCTCGCCTTTTCTATTTGGTTCGTTTTGCCACGTTGCAGTTCATCCTTCTAT
>JAFGEJ010000097.1 GCA_016931655.1 Phycisphaerae bacterium | reverse complement strand
CTGGGCGTCCTTCAGCCCCGCCACGCCCACGTCGCCCGGCCGGACGCCCATGTACCGGGCGATGCGCTCCACCGCCACGGGCGTGGGGATGCCCCGCTTCTCGACGCGGAAGTACACGTGCGTCCCCTCGCCGCGGGCGTCGTAGAGCGGGATTTCCTCCACGCGGAAATCCTCCACGCGCCGCTTGATCGTTCCGCCGACGCCGGGGAAATCGCTCGTGAGATACGGCAGGGCGAGGGACATGCGATTACAGCTCCCGATCCTTCAGGCCGAGTTTCGCGTTGGCGAGGCGAGCGAGCAGGAACAGCCAGTCGCCCAGCCGATTGATGTATTGCAGCGCAAGAGGCGGCGGATTCCCGCCGGCGTCGCCGAAGCGCACGGTGTCCCGTTCCGCCCGCCGGGCGACGGTGCGGGCCGCGTGAAGCCGGGCGGAGAGTTCCCCGCCGTCGGGCAGGATGAACCGGCGGAGTTCCGGCAGGGCCGCGGCGGTTTTGTCGATCCACGCCTCCATGTGTTCCAGGACTTGCGGAGTGATCGCCGCCTTGCCCGTCGCGGCGTCGACGCCGCCGAGCATTGCGCCCAGGCCGAACAGCCGCCTCTGGACCTCGTCCAGCAGGGCGACGATTTCATCGAAGCCGGCGGAGGCGGTTTTGTCGTCCTTCGCCAGGCGCGTCGCCTCCACGGTGCAGAGGCCCAGGTGCGCGTTGAGTTCCTCCAGCGAGCCGACGACTTCCAGGAACGGATCGCTCTTGCGGACGCGCCGCCCGTCGATTCGTTGCGTTTCGCCTTCGTCGCCGGTTTTCGTGTAAATGCTCATCGCCGCCTCCGTGTCTGAAGCACCAGCGTACCGCACCGGCCGGGCAAAGAACAAGCCCGATTCTTTCGGAAGCGCGGTGCAATTGGCGGGAACGGCCTTGCGAGCATGTCTCAGGGCGTGTATGAAAAGAACATTCTTCAAGTGTCGCGGGCATCCTGCCCGCGCGTCTCGAGGGCGTCCCGCCCTCGTTAAAGATTGTATTTTCGCGGCCAAGATGGCCGCGGTACGCGCGTCCCTGAGGGACACGACACGTATTCAGAACAGATCGCCTTCTTTCGGGTGATTCGACGGCGTGGCCCTGGGAGCATTGTCGTCGGTGCGGCTGGCGAGGATTTCGGTTGGATACCACGTGCCCGGGCCTCGCTTATTGTAGCGGTGGAGAAAGCAGAGCGGTTCGTTGCACAGTCCGCCCCGCTGGCCGCACTTGGCGCGAAACACGTCGAACGTGCCGTCGGGCCGAAGGAGATACCGCCCCGCCTCGTCGCATTCATACGACCCCAGGACGTACATTTTATAGCGGGGACAGCCGATCAGGATTCGTTCACGCTTCGTCATGACTCCGGCGGGACGGCTGGGCGGCCTTCAGAACGCGGAGGAAAAATCCCGCGCCGTCAGGAAATGGATTGGGTCCTATTCCGACGGGTTTTCGCCTTCGGGCGGTTTCTTCTTGGCCAGAGACTCGACCTTTTTCCCTTCCCCCTGCCCTTCGCGCTGAATGGCTTCGTAGACTTCCTTGCGGTGCACCGGAATGTGCGGCGGGGCGGTGATCCCAAGGCGTACTTTTTCCCCGCGGATATCCACGATGGTGACCTGCACCTCGTCCCCGATCATAATGGTTTCGTCGCGTTGTCTGGACAAGACCAGCATCGCGTTCTCCTTCCCTGGAGCGGCGTCCGCCGCGCGGCTTGGCCGCGGGGCGTCGCACCCGGCCCGGAAATCACGTACATTCCAGCGTTACCCCTTTATCGGCAGATTGATTTTCAAAGATGAACGTATTTCTCGCCGGAACATCTTGCATGAGTAACCGGATGTTTAAAAAATTCCGGCACGAGGGAAAATCAAGAAAATCCGACACTGAGAGACTGAGAGACAGAGAAGATTTTATTTGTTTTCTTTCTCAGTTTCTCAGTGACGGAGCCTGCCCCCAAGGGGTGTCGGATTTTTTTCGTCCACAGGATTGGGGGAATCATCGAGTTGCCGCCAGGAAAAAAGGTCGCCTACCAACCCGCCGGCGGGGAATTCAGGAAAAATCCCACTTGCGCCGGCCGGGCCGGGGGGGTACAATCCGCCCCATGATTCCGCTGGACCAGATTGTACAGGGTGATTGCATCGACCTTCTCCGAAGCGTTGAGCCGTTCGCGGACTTGGTGTTCGCCGACCCGCCGTTCAACATCGGCTACAAGTACGACGTGTACGAGGACCGCAAGGCCTACGACGAATACTACCGCTGGACGCGGGACTGGATGACGGCCTGCAAGCGAATCCTCAAGCCGACGGGGAGCTTCTGGATCGCCATCGGCGCCGAATACGCCGCCGAGGTGCGATTTATCGGCAGGGAACTGGGCCTGACGCTGCGGAACTGGGTGATCTGGCATTACACGTTCGGCCAGAACACGAAGCGCAAATTCGCCCGCAGCCATACGCACCTGTTCTACTTCACGATGCACCCGACGGAGTTCACGTTCAACGACAAGGCCGTGAGGACGTTTTCCGACCGCGAACGGGAATACAACGACAAGCGGGCCAATCCCGACGGGCGCATCCCCGACGACGTGTGGACGGAATTCCCCCGCGTCTGCGGGACGTTCGGCCAGCGGGAAGGCTGGCATCCCTGCCAGATGCCCGAACCGCTGCTGGCGCGGATTGTGCGCGTCTGCAGCAATCCGGGGGACGTGGTGTTCGATCCGTTTTCCGGCAGCGGCACGACGGCCGCCGCGGCCAAACGACTGGACCGACGCTACGCGGGCACGGAGATCTCCGCGGAGTACGTCAAAAACGCCAACGCCCGCCTGGCGGAGATTCAGACGTTGCGCGAAACGGCGGCGAAAAACAACGGCCGATGGTCGGAGGAAATGCTGGACCTGCTCAACGGCGCGTACGCCGAATTCGCCCTGCCCACCGACCGGCTGTACGCCAATCCGCACCTGTTCACGCGGTTTGTCGAGCGATTTCACCACCGGCTCCGCCACAGCGGCGTGGAAGGGGAATATTCCTCCGAGGAAATCTGGCGGCAGCTGGAAATGCTGCGAAAATCGGTCCGGCTCGTGAAAATTCGCGCCCACGCCGACGAACCGGCTTCGCTGCCCATCCGGGCGACGCCGGAATATGAAACAGAACCCCCATCCAAAAAAACCGGGCGGAAAGACAAAACCGGCCTTTCGACATTGTTCTCGTGACGAATACGGATATTTCACCACAGAGACACAGAGGTCACAGAGAAAGACATTATTTCTTAAGGTTTTTTGTGTCTGTGGTAAAAATTTCCTTTTTTCAGAGATCGCAAATCCGGGAATCCATGAGTGATTTTTCCTTATTGGATATTGAGTATTGTTTGAATATTGAAATTTGATTATTGAGTATTTTTCTTTCTCTCTGTGCCCTCCTGTGTCGGAGTTTACCCCTCAGGGGTGGTCAATGAAAATTTTGGGGCAAGGAGCATAGGATGCACGCGTTGATTACCGGCGGAGCGGGATTCATCGGATCGCACCTGGCTGAGAGCCTGCTGGCCGACGGCGGGGCCGTCACGGTCATCGACGATTTGTCCACCGGACGCCTGACGAATCTCGCGGACGCTCAGAAACATTCCTCTTTTCAGTTTGTTCGCGGAACCGTGCGGGACGAGTCGGCTGTCCGGCCCCTGGTGGAACGGGCGGACGTGGTGTATCACCTTGCCGCGGCGGTGGGGGTGCGGCGGATCGTCGAGGCGCCCGTCGAGACGATGGAAACCAACATTCAGGGAACGGGAGTTATCCTGGCGGCGGCGAACCGATTTCGCCGCCCGGTTTTCCTGGCCTCCACCAGCGAGGTGTACGGCAGGAACACGGCGGTGCCCTTCCGCGAGGACGCCGATATGATCTTCGGCTCGGTGGGATACAACCGCTGGTCCTACGCCTGCTCGAAGGTGATCGATGAATTCCTCGGCCTGGCGTATCATCAGGAAACGCAACTGCCCGTGGTCGTCGGGCGGCTGTTCAACGTGATCGGCCCGCGTCAGACGGGCGCGTACGGCATGGTCGTGCCGAACTTCGTCCGCTCGGCGCTGCGAAACGAACCCCTCCGCATCCACGGCGACGGGCGGCAGACGCGATGCTTCTGCCACGTCCGCGACATTATCCAGGCGATTCAGCCCCTGCCGCTGAACCCCCGCGCCGCCGGGGAGGTGTTCAACATCGGCGCGACGGAGGAAATTTCGATCAACGCGCTGGCCGACGCGATTCTGGAACTGACGGACAGCCGATCCGCGAAGGAATATGTATCCTACGAGGAAGCCTTCGGCCGGCCTCTGGAGGACATGATGCGCCGCCGGCCTGACACAGCCAAACTCCACGCCCTGACCGGCTGGTCGCCCCAAATCCCCCTGCGGGACGCCCTGCGAGACGTCGTCGAATTCATGCGAGCGGAAATGAACGAATCAGAATGAATCATATCCAAACGCACTTAGCTATTGCATGGTGGAGCACCTGCTCCACCATGTTAATCTACTGTTATAAATTGACGTAATGCGGCGGAGCAGGTGCTCCGCCGCGCATTTGCTTCAATTATATGGAGATGGGCTATGAAGCTCTGCATTTTGATATTCGCGGGATTGTTTGCGGTGATGTCGGCCGGCTGCGATTCAAATCCGGTGACCCTTCAGGAAGGGCGCTTCGAGACGCCCGAAAAGGACCTGTCGCTTCAGGCGATGGACCTTCAGCGATTCGTGGACGACGCGCCCGACGGCGGGGTTGTTGTGATTCCGCTGGGGCGGTACGAACTGGCTGAACCGCTGAGACTCACCGGGCGGCGGAACCTGCGTCTGGCCTTTGAGCCGGGTACGCAACTGCGAGGCCTGGATACGAATGCCGCCGTCGTGGCAATTACGGACTCTCAGGGCGTAACGGTCACGGGCCTGCGCGCCCGCCACGAAAAACCCCTGGCGAGCTACAATTGTCACGGCCCGGTGATCTCCGTCCAGGACAGCCGGGACGTTCGCATCGAAAACTGCGAACTGAACGGCTGCGGTGCGATCGGGGTTTCCGCGGTGCGCTCCACGCTGTCGATTGTAAACTGCCACGTCCATCACAACACATTCAATGCGTTTTATTTCTCTTCCTGCCAAGAGGTTACGGTTGTCGGGAACCTTGTCGAGCACAACGCCAATACCTTCCAGGCCTACCGTTGCGGGGAAATTCTCTGGTCCGACAATCTCATTCGGGACAACGGGGGGTACTGGCAGCCGGCTTGCCAGCCCGGTATACGGATTCACCCGGAGGCCGCTTCTTCTCCGGCGGAGGCGCGTGTGCAACCAGATTTCCCGGCACGATGAAAAATCAAGAAAATCCGACACTGAGTTCCTGAGAGACAGAGAGGATTATAATAGAAAAGAATCAAAAAAATCTTCTCAGTTCCTCTGTCTCTCTGTGTCGGATTTTTCTCGACCATAGGATTTGGGGAATCATCGAGTTGCCGCCAGGAAAAAAGGTCGCTCGCCAAGGCGCCGAAGGAATAGTTTTAGATTGATTCTCCCCTCCCGGAGCGATAGCATTTTTGCCTGTTTTTCAAAGCCGATTCAGCGGCGTACGAAGGGTTCCAATCTATGTGCGGAATTGCGGGAATCGTCAGCCTGGCCGACAAACCGGTCCCCACGGACCAGATCAAACCCATGTGTGACGTCCAGGCGCATCGCGGCCCGGACGACGCGGGCTACGCCTTCTTCCAGGTGGGCGACAAATCCACCGGCGATGGGGGATACTGGTGCGGGTTCACCGACCCGGAATTTCGCCATTTCAACGAGCATCTTCCGACACTGACGGGGCAATACGCCCGGGACGAACTGGGACGGAGGCGCTATCAACTGGCGTTCGGGCATCGGAGGCTTTCGATCCAGGACCTTTCCCACTACGGCCATCAGCCGATGAGCAACAGCGACCGGCGATACTGGGTGGTCTTCAACGGGGAAATCTACAACTTTCCCGACCTGCGAAAAGAGCTGGAGGAACAGGGGTATATTTTCCGAACCCGCTGCGACACCGAGGTGATTCTCCACGGCTGGAAGCAGTGGGGATTTGATTGCCTGGAGAAGCTCAACGGCATGTTCGCCCTGGCGCTGTACGACCGCCAGGAAAACACGCTGACGCTGGCGCGGGACCGGTTCGGCGTCAAGCCGCTCTATTACGCCGTAACCAACGACTATTTCCTCTTCGCCAGTGAGACCAAAGGGATTCTTGCAAGCGGGCTGCATCGCGCGGCGATTCACCCCGGGGCGCTGGTGGAGTATTTCACGTTTCAGAACACCCTCGGCCGGCAGACGCTGTTTGAGGGGGTTGAGATCCTCCCGCCGGGCGCGGCGATTACCCTGAAGCCGGGCAACGGACGCGGGCCGACTTCGCGAATGTTTCATGAACAGTTCCCCGCCGCCTCGGAAACGGACGGCGACGAAACCCGCCTGCGGGAGCAGGTGGCTGAGTCGTTTTCGACAGCCGTCCGGCGACAACTCATCAGCGACGTGGAGGTGGGGTCTTATCTGTCCGGCGGAATGGACAGCGGTTCGATCGTGTCCGTCGCCGGAAGGAGCATTCCGCGGCTGGTGACGTTTACCGGCGGATTCGACCTGACCAACGTGGACGGGATCGAGCAGGGCTTCGACGAGCGCGGCCTGGCTGAGCAACTGTCGTACCTGCTGCAGACGGAACATTACGCCGTCGTCCTCCACGCCGGCGATATGCCCGCGGCAATGGAGAAAATCACGTGGCACATGGACGACCCGCGCGTGGGCATGTGCCATCAGAACTGGTACGTCGCCAAGCTGGCCAGCCGATTCGTGAAGGTCTGCCTCGCCGGGGCCGGCGGCGACGAACTGTTCGCGGGATATCCCTGGCGGTATCGGCACATCATGGACGGCCCTTCGCCCACCGGCGACGAGGACGCGTATTTCCGGTACTGGAATCGTCTTCTGGAGCCTTCGGAGCAGCCGGGGCTTTTTGCGATCGGTGAGTATTCCTCCGCGGCTGGGCGGGCCAGGCAGATGTTCCAGGACGTCCTGCGCGACGCGCCGGCGCCGCGGAAAGACCTCAGCGAAACGGAAAACGCCGTTCAGCGGGCGCTGTATTTCGAGTTCCGCACGTTTCTGCACGGATTTCTCGTGACCGAGGATCACATCGGCATGGCGCACAGCCTGGAGAGCCGCGTGCCGTTCCTGGACAACGACCTGGCGGACCTGGCCTGGCGAATCCGCCCGAAATGGAAGCTCGACACCGATTCGCTCCGAAGCAATTCCGCCAACGAACACAACGTCTCCACCGACGGCAAGATCATTCTCCGCCAGGCGATGGAGAACTTTCTGCCGGTGGAATTCACCCGCCAGCACAAGCAGGGATTCAGCCCGCCGGACGAAAACTGGTTCCGCGGGCCTTCGATGGACTACATTCAGTCGATCCTGTACGATCCCCGGACGCGGCAGCGGCCCTGGTTTGACCAGACGTTCGTTCAGGCGAGGCTGGAAGAGCATTTCGCCGGGCGGCGGAACAACCGTTTGCTGATCTGGTCGCTGCTGAGCTTTGAATGGCTCCAGCGCCACTGGGTGGACAAGACGTTTGAATGAACCGCCGGGCCGTGGTAGGATGCCGGGCCTTTCCCGCGGCGGGAAACGGCCTGGCGGAGAGGTTTCCCCGCGAGGAACAAGAACCGGAAACGATGATACTCAAAGCCCTTCTGAACATCCCGGCCTATCGCAGCGCATTCACGAATCTGGTGAGTCTGCTGAGGCAGCATCGTGAACTGACGCTCGAGATGACCAAGCGGGAGCTGACCGATCGCTACGCCGGCCAGGTTCTGGGAACCCTCTGGGTGCTGATGCATCCGTTGTTGCTGATGGGCGTGTATGTTTTCGTGTTCGTCGCAGTCATGAAAATCAAGATCGAAGGCGAAGGAACCTTTACGCTGCCGCGCGACTACACAGCCTATCTGCTCAGTGGCCTGACCGTCTGGCTGGCCTGCCAGGAATGCCTCACCAAATCCGCCACGTCCATTTCCAGCCAGGCGAATCTCGTGAAACAGGTGGTGTTTCCCATTGAAATCCTTCCCGTTCGCAGCGTGTTGTCCACGGCCGTTACGCAATTGGTGTCCATGTCGTTTCTGCTGATCTATCTGCTGATTCGATATCAGGCTCTTCCCTGGACGGTGCTGCTGCTTCCCGTGTTGCTGTTTTTTCAGGTGATCCAGTTCATCGGGCTGGGGATGATGCTGGCGTCGGTGGGCGTGTATCTGCGAGACGTAAAGGACGTGGTGACCGTTTTTGGCGTGGTGAACATGTATCTCATGCCCGTCATCTATTTGCCCGCCATGGCGCCGGGACCATTCAAGCCGATCCTGTATATCAATCCGTTCAGTTACATGATCTGGTGCTACCAGGACGCCTGGTATTTCGGACGGTTTGAGCACTGGTATGCATGGATTGTCTACCCGCTGTTTTCCCTGTTCATGTTCATGGCTGGGTATCGCGTGTTCCGCCGGGTGAGGATCTTTTTCGGAAATGTATTATGACGGAACCGGACGTACAGGACGTGCAAAAAGATTCGTCTCCGCCGGACGCGGCGGCGGCGATTTCCGTGCGCGGACTCTCGAAAGTCTATCGTATCTATTCCCAGCCGGTGGACCTGATCAAGGAGATTTTCACCGGACGAAGTCATCATGCCGAGCACTGGGCGCTGAAAGACGTCAGTTTTGAGGTGAAGCGCGGCGAGGTGGTCGGCGTGATCGGGCGAAACGGCGCCGGCAAGAGCACGCTGCTGAAAATCCTGGCCGGCACACTGGACAAAACCGCCGGCGACGTGGATATTCAGGGAAGCATCGCGGCGATTCTGGAGCTGGGGACGGGCTTTCATCCGGAATACACCGGCCGGGAAAATATCTACATGGGGGGAATGTGCCTGGGAATGAGCCGGGAGGAAATCGACCGGAAAATCGACTCCATCATCGAATTCAGCGAACTGGCCAGCGTGATCGACCAGAAGTTCCGAACCTATTCCTCCGGCATGCAGGCGAGGCTGACGTTTTCGACGGCGGTCAGCGTCGAACCGGACATCTTCATCGTGGACGAAGCCCTCGCCGCGGGCGACGCGCTGTTCAGCGAGAAGTGCAGCCGGCGCATCCGCGAAATCGTCTCCCGCGGCGCGACGGTCTTTTTCTGCACCCACTCCATGGGAACTATCGTGGAATTGTGCGACACCGCCATTCTGCTGTCCGGCGGGGAGCTGATGCTCAAAGACACCCCGCGCGAAGTAAGCTACGCCTATGACAGAATCCTGGCCGATGACCGCCACCTGCAAATGAAGGGAACAGGCAAGCCGGTGGTCCAGAGTCGCCGGCAGGGAGACGGCGCAAAGGAGCAGGCCAGGCCGGGCGAAGTTCCAGCGGACATGAAAGCGGAGCTTCTCAGCTACGGCATCTACAACGCCCAGGGCGCGGCGGTGGAATTCCTGGCCGCCGGGCAGGAATACACCGTTCGGGCGGAGATTCAATGTTACCAGGATCTCCCCAATCTCGGCGTGGGCTTTCGCGTGGAGACGCTCAACGGCACGCCCGTATACGGGTTGCAGACGGCGCTGCTGGACGTGAACATCCCCTGCCAGGCTGGGCAGAGGCTGGAGGTGGATTTTTCCTTCCCCTGCGACCTCCAGGCCGGCACGTACGTCCTGGGCGGGGGGCTGGCGGAACTGCGAGCGGCGGGCGGATATTCCATCATCCACGTTTTGCGAGGCGCGCAGGTGTTTAACGTCGTCGGACGAACGCGCTTCACGGGCCTGGCCGATCTGAAGGGTAAGCTGCTCTCCGTGAGGGTGATTCAGGAATGAAACACTCCGACGGCGAACATTTCGCGAATTGCTACTTCATTCTGTCCTGCGCCCGATCCGGTTCCACCTCGCTGTGTCGCATTCTGGACCAGGCCGAAAACGGACGGTGCGTCATGGAACCGACGCCCAATCTGAACGTCGAGACGCGGGACGCCATGGACGGACGCCTGCACGACCTCGAGGCCGTGGTCGATACATGCATCCTCCCGCGAATCGCCCAACAGCGCGACAAGAGCATCATATACGGCGAAAAAAACGTCACCTACGGCCCGTTTATCGCGGCTATGTATGAAAAACTTCATTGCAGGTTTGTCTTCCTGAAGCGGGACGGGCGGGACGTGGTGCGGTCGCTTCTGGATTGGCACAACCGCAAGTTCGGCACGATTTACCGGGAATGCAAAGACACCAGTGGCGTGACCGATTCCGCTTTTGCCTCGGCGGCGAATCTGCTCGCCCATAACGACACCTCCGACTATTCCCGCCCTCGCCCCCTGCCGGGGAAGGAGTATTATGACGAATGGGAGTCGATGACGCGCCTGGAAATGTGCGCGTATTACTGGCGGCGCGTCAATCAATTGTACGTGGACGGGTTGGCGTCCATTCCAGCCGAGGCCTGGATTGCCCTGGATTACACCAACCCCTCGGCGGGCGACATTCTGCGGGTAGTCGATTTTCTGGGGCTTGAAGGCCTGGACGAACAAAAGATCGGCCAAATGCTGGATTCGCGCATCAATTCGCTGAAGGATCGCGGCGTCTCGGACGGGGTTCCGACGCCGCCCTGGCCGGACTGGCCGGCGGAGTGGCGGCGGAAATTCGACCGCGTCGCCGGCGGGATGATGGCCCGGCTGGGGTATTACGAATCTTCCCGCGACGCGCTTCAAAACGCCGCCGGCGAGGAGGGACGATTCGGCGCGTTCTGGCGAGCCCATGACGGCGGCGAACCCTGGTATCGCTGGATGTACGAGCATCGGAAGGCCCAGCACAAGGCCTTCGAGGAATGGTTCCGTTGCGTCGCCCAAAGGGAGTCCCTGGAATCCGTCGCGGATTTCGGCTGTGGCGCGGCGATCGGGTACACGGATTTTTTCGCCTCGATTCGGTACGTCGGCATGGACCTGGCGGAATCCATAATTCACTGGTGCCGCAACACCTATTCCAATCCCCGTCACGAATTTCGGGCGGTGGATTTCATTCGTCGCCCGCCCCAGAAGGAATTCGACCTGGTGATGTCCCAGGGAACCATCGACAACGTATACGACATGGACGCCTTTTTGAACGCGGCGGTGCAGGCCGCCAAAAAATGGATTTACATCACGGCCTATCGCGGGTATTTCGGCGACCTTTCAGAGCACGTGTACCGCCACAACGAGGAGCAAGGGGTTTATTACAATGACATTTCCCCGGCGGCGGCGTACAACACGCTGAAACAGGCCGGGTGCCGTGATATTTCCATTCATCCCTCCCCCACGGGACGAGAGGATATTCCCTTTGAGACGGTGATTATCGCCCACGTGTAATCCCACGGAAAATCGCATGGCGGAAGTAGTTGGACAATCCGAAGTTCTGCCTTACGTGCCGTCGAAGGCGCCGTACGATGCGGAGGCCTTTGCGCGGACGTACGAAGCCGCCAAGGCGCCGCTGCGGAAAAAAAGACTGCTGGCGACGTTCGCGGAATACGGCGAATTCATTCACGCCCTGCGCAAATTGCCACGCGTCCGATTTGTGCCGATGCGGGAACTGCTTTCCCCCGGCCAGGACGATCACGTTCGATGCGCACTGCGGTTCGACGTGGACATGGATCCCATCGCGGCGGTGCGCCTCGCGCGGTTCAACGCGCGGTACGGCCTTTGCGGAAGTTTTTACCTTCTGCACACCGCGATGTATTACGGCGTCTTTGACGAAAACGGCTTCGTGCGGAATCCGCGCCTGCGGGAGTGGGTTCGGGCACTGGTACTGGCCGGGGCGGAAATCGGACTTCACATTGACCCGCTGACGGTGTATTTTCTCCATCACCGGGACGGTCTGGAGAGCGTCCGGACGGAGTTGAACTGGTTGCGCACCGGCGGAGTTTCCGTCAACGGGGTCGCGGCCCACAACAGCTATCCGCTTTTCGGGGCGGAAAATTTTGAAATTTTTCGGGAGTACACGACGGCGGAGCGGTCCGCCCTTACGGTCAACGGGGTGTCCTGTCCGCTGGGCAGCGTCCCCCTGGCCGATTGGGAATTGACGTACGAAGCCAATTATCCCAAGCCGCCGGGCCGAAAAATCATCACGGGATGGTTCCGAAAAAAACCGCAGCGCTGGATGACAAAGCAGGTTTCCGACGCCGTCAACAACCGGGCGTGGATGCGCACGTACCTGCTGGACAATCCCGTGTATGACCGGGCATACACCGTCCGGGTGTGGTATCATGGCCCGGGTCGGTGGACCCTGGCCAACGCGGGGCGTTTCGTTTCCCGATCCTGGTTGTGGCAAGTAGACCTGGCAACAATGCTGGAGGCGGTTCAGGCGGCACGGCCCGCCTCAACGGTGGTGTTTCATTTGCATCCCGTTTATTTTGCCGCCGACACGGATGTTTCTTACGAACTGTAAGCTTTCACGAAAGACGCCGAACATGACGAAATTTCGAAAAGCCCTGTCGAGAATCAAAACCATTCTTTCCCTCTCGCGGAATACCTCCCTGAAGTCCTACGTCAACACGCAGGAGGCGATTCACCACCTGGCGCAACTGGATTGGCGAATTGAAGCGCTGGAAACGCGCATGTTAAATGCGGAAGCCAAGCTTTCCTCACAGGAGCGTCTCGGCGATTTCCTGAAAAGCGGCTGTTTTACATCGGGACAGGCCAGGACCATTCTGCAGATGCGCAATCAGTGGTATGCATCGGTTCTGCCCACGCCAGAAATGCCTTCCCCCGCGGCACTTCTGGAAAAAACGGTTTCTCTGGAAGAAGCGCTTGAGCGCCTGGAAGAACTCGCCCCGGCGGGCTTTCCCGTCTGGCAGGAAGCCTTCCATGAAGGGGAAAAAATGTACGAGGGATTGCCCGTGGACAGTTGCAGCCTGGAGGGACACGCCGTGGCGGAGCTATTTCGCCTGTATCTCCAGCCGTATCTGCGGGGAAACGTGCTGGACATCGGCTGCGGTCCGCAGCCGATTCCCCGGTATCTGCAATCCACCATGTATCCCTGCCGGATCCACGGCCTGGACCCACTGGGAAATTCCGAAGAACACCCCTTCGACTTCTACAAGGGCGTTGCGGAATTCCTGCCCTGGGAATCGAATCAATTCGACGCCGTCGTCGTGGCAACGTCCCTGGATCACGTGTTCCTTCTGGACCGCTCGCTGGAAGAAATCCGGCGGGTTCTCAAACCAGACGGATGCCTGCTCCTGTGGGTGGCGTTCGTGAAAGACGCGAAACCATACGACCCCTACGCGAAAAACGTGGAAAAGGTGGACCCGTATCATCTGTTTCATTTTGATCTTCCCTGGTTTCGGGAGTTGCTGGAGAGGTATTACACATTTGTCGAGTTCATGGACGTCATCGAAGGCGGCCAGCAGGAATTTTGCGTGCTGAAACCCAAATCGTAATTTTGTGGAAAACGCGGTGCGTTTCATCGCGGTGCACGCGGCAAGGGTATAAAGAAGCATGGAATTGGCGTTTCCAAAATTTGACGAGCGAGAGCGGGAACTCATCGGGCAGTGCCTGGAATCCCGATGGGTCACCCAGGGGCCGATGGTGCGCCGGTTCGAGGAACTCTTCGCCGCCCGTCAGCGGGTTCCTTTTTCGGCGGCGGCCTCTTCGGGAACGGCGGCGCTGCACCTGGCCGTCCTGGCGCTGGGCATCGGGCCGGGCGACGAGGTGATCGTCCCGGCCTATACATGGGTCTCCTCCGCCCACTGCGTGGAATACGCCGGCGCCAAGGCCGTTCTGGTCGATATCGATCTGTCCACGTACAACCTGGATCCGCAAGCGGCGGCGGCGGCGATTACGCCCCGCACCAGGGCAATCCTTCCGGTCCATCTGTTCGGCCTGCCCGCCGAGATGGACTCGATTAGAAATCTCGCGGAAAAACACAACCTGGCGGTCATCGAGGACGCCGCCTGCGCCGTCGGCAGCGAATATCAGGGAAGTCCCCTCGGCGGCCTGGGAGACGTGGGATGCTTCTCGTTTCATCCCCGGAAGATCATTTCGACGGGCGAAGGCGGCATGGTAACGACGCGGGACGCCGGCCTGGCCGATCGCGTCCGCTCGTTGCGGAACATCGGCGCGGGCGCCCCGCGCGAGGCCGCCGCCGGCCAGGCCAGGCCTTATCATCTCAGCACGTTCGACGTGCTGGGCTACAATCTGCGCATGTCGGACATCCTGGCGGCGGTGGGTGTGGCGCAAATGGAAAAGCTGGACAATCTGCTAGCCGAGCGCAGAGGCCTGGCGCAACGGTACGACGCGCTGCTGGGCGAAATGGACGGCGTTGCGATTCCTGCGGTCCCAGCCGACTGCTCCATGAATTACCAGTCGTACGTGGTCCGCGTCACGCGGGGCGGCCTGGCGACGAGAAACCACCTTATGGACGCCCTGGTGGAGCGAAACATCGCCTCCCGACCCGGTACGCACGCCGTGCACCGTCTGGGATATTACGTTCAGAAATATCACCTGCGCCCGGAGGATTGCCCCAACGCCGCCCGGGCGGAGGACGAAACCATATCCATTCCCCTGTTCCCCGGAATGACCTCGAAGAACCAGGACCTTGTCGCCGAGACGATACAACAGGCCCTTGGCCGCGTTCAGGACAAAGGAGCAGCGTAACATCACGCCGCCGGTGTGTGATTCGGGGCGGCGACGAATAAAAAGTGAGTATGTACCGTGTTTCGAAAACTTATGGAACATATTCGGGCAAGCGTGGATGAATCCGGCGACGGAAGAGGAAAGGAGATTCCTGCCATGAACCGGCAAATTGAGGACCGTCTGGCCTATCTGGAGGCGGCGGTGGAACATCTGTACTATGAAAAAATCCGTCTGTCCTCGCTGGTACGGTACCTGCTCGGCCCGGAGGTCGAATCCGTTCTGGCGGCGCGATGCGCCACGAAAGAAAGTTTCGACTGGCAATGGGACGAACTGCCCCAGGGAAAACATCTTTTAAGCGACCCGGCCTTTTGCGAGCAGGGCATTCAACTGGTGCTCGATTACACCCAACGGCCTCGGGAGTGGTTTGAGGGCAAGAGCGTCGCGGACGTGGGGTGCGGCAACGGACGATTCTCCTGGGTGCTCGGAAAACTGGGGGCGAACGTCCTTTCCCTCGATCAGTCCGAGCACGCCCTGGAAAGCACTCGAAACCATTGCGCGGACATGAAGGGGCATCGCGTCCTGCGGGCGGATTTGTTACAGGATCTGCCCACGGAGGAGACGTTCGATCTGGTCTGGTGCTACGGCGTCCTGCATCATACAGGGGACACCTACCGGGCCTTTTGTCATACGCAGAAGCTGGTGAAATCAGGCGGCTGGCTGTTTTTGATGTTGTACGGCGAACCGGCCTGGGGAGAAATTACGCAGTTTCAGGAGCTGGCGCTGTACGATCGTCTTCGCCTGCGATCGCAGAATCTATCGTTTCGGGAAAAAATCGACTTTCTTCGCCAGGCCATGCACTCGGGCGACGTCCCCCTTCGGGGAGAGGAATATATTCACGGCTATTTCGACGCGATTTCGCCGCCCATTAACGATTTATACACCCGCCAGGAAGTGGAGGCGTGGCTTTCCAATCACGATTTTGAGGCAATTACCAAAACCGCGGAGAATCGGAATTTGCATATCCTCGCGAGAAAAAAATAACGCGCCGAAGCCGAACGTAATGTGACGCCGAATTCGTCGTTGTATGGCGCGCCGAAAGAAGAATCATGGGAAAAAAACGTGTACTCCATATAGGCAATATCGCGAACAACGCGTATTTGAACGCGAAGCTGTTGAATGAAAACGGCTTTGTCAATGACGTTCTATGCTGCGATTACTATCACATTATGGGATGCCCGGAATGGGAAGACGCGGATTTCAACGTCTCACAGATTGACAATGCAGACAAGCCGAACTGGAAAAAAATCCAAACGGATGGATTTCGACGACCCAACTGGTTTGTTCAAGGCCCCACGTACTTCTGCCTGAAATATCTCAAAACCAGAAATCATGGAAAGGGAGCGCCTTCATTTTTGCTGCGACGATTCTGGGGAATCCAGGCGTATATTTTCCTGAAGTACATCCTTAGAAACTGGAATCGCGGGAAAATTGCAATTTCGTATTTCCTGCAGCGAATTGGGGTAATCTCTTCATCCCTTTTGAAGTACAAAAAAGAAAAAAAATACAGGGCAACCAGGCCGTCACTCTGGCTGTGGGTGCTGTGGAAGATTCAAAGGGTGATCCTGGGAAATATCATTTACCCGTTGTTCTCCCTGATGCAAAAAGTGATTCACAGTCTTGCTCCCAGAACCGAGATGGAAAACGCAAATACCCTGACGAAGTTGTTTGCACGTTGTTTTCCCGATCGCAAGGATTCGCTTACCCTTCCGGATATTCTTCCTTATTTGACGCATATCAAATTGTGGCGGGAAGTATTGTCATTTTATGATTACGTCATCGGATACGGCCTGCACGGCTGCTGGCCTCTGTTGACGAATCAGCATCCCTATCTGGCGTACGAGCACGGAACCATCCGTCAGCTTCCTTTTCTGCCCGACGCCCAGGGACGTCTTTGCGCGTTGACCTACCGAATGGCGGATCTTTCGCTGATTACAAACGCGGACAACAACCAGGCCGCGGATACACTGGGACTGTATCCCTACGCTTTCATGCCGCATCCGGTGAACGAATGGATGCCGGAGATAGAGCAGTGTCGTACACTTCACGAGGAGCTTCTGGCCTCGTTGAACGCGGATTTCATCGTCTTTCACCCGTCGCGCCAACATTGGGACGAAACGCGCGATCCGAGCCTGGAGAAGGGAAATGATATTTTCATTCGGGGGCTGGCAAGGTTTATCCAGGAATGCAATCCCCGCGGCGCGGCGGTGTTCGTGGACTGGGGAAAGATGGTGAATAAAACCCAGCGGCTGCTGGAGGAATTGAAGATCGCGCAACGGGTTCACTGGATTCCTCCGCAGCACAACCACGCCATGGTTCGGTACATGAAGGCCTGCGACCTGCTGGCCGATCAATTCTATCTCGGCGCCTTCGGCAGCACGATGCCAAAGGCCCTGCTGCACGAAACCCCCGCCATGCTGTATCTGGACGAGGAACGTCACCGCTGGTGTTTCCCCGAAATGCCGCCGGTGATCAACGCCTCCACGCCGGAGGAGGTCTTCACGGGAATGCGCCGCCTGTATGAAGACAAGTCCTATCGCGAGGCGCTGGTTCGCGACGGGAAAAGCTGGTACGATCGGTATCATTCCAATCGAGTCATCGCGGAAACGTTTCTCCGATTGTTCAAAACGATTCCTCAACCGTCTCGTCATGGAACGTTGTTGACCTGAGCGGCATTTTTCCTGTTGCGATCGGCGGGGAAGGAATAAACTAGTAGTCATCGGAACCGCCTTACAGAAACGGCGGATTCTCTCGAATGCGTATACCAACGATTACCTATGGATGAAATAGCCGTTATCGGAGCGAATGGTTTTGTAGGCCGGCATCTCTGCCTTGCCCTGGCGCGGGCCGGGGCGAAGGTGTACGGCTATGATCTCGCCGATGCGCCGGCGGTGCGCCACGAGCAGTTTCAGTACAACCGGCTGGACATCCTGGCCGATCCTCCCCGCCTGCCGGAGGCCTGTACGTCCCTGATCTATCTTTCCCAGTCTCCCTTCTATCGTGAGTTTCCGGAAAAGGCGGAGCACCTGTTCGGCGTAAACGCCTGGGGGCCCTGCCGGGCGGCGGAGGCGTTTCTGCAAACCCCGGGGCGGCTGTTTTTATACGCCTCCACGGGAAACGTCTATGCGCCCGCGTTCGGCCCGCTGAACGAATCCGCCCCGACGCGCCGGGACGACGCCTACGCCCTGAGCAAACTCGGCGGGGAGGACGTCATGCGTCTGCTGGACGCGAAAGTCGCCGATCGGCGGTTTGTCTCGCTGCGATTTTTCGGCCTGTTCGGCCCTTCCCAGCGCACCATGCTTCCGGTAGCGTTATTCCGCCGAATCTGGAACGACGAACCCATAACATTGCAGCCGCGCCCTGACGATCCGTCCGACGCGGGTGGATTGCGCGTGTCGTGGCTTTATATTCACGATCTGACGGCGATTCTGGCGTCTCTCTTGACGCGGCAGGTTTCTCCGGAGTCGATTCCGCCCTGTCTGAACGTCGCCGGCGACCAGGCCGTGCCGCTTCGGGAATTCGCCGAACACCTGGGCCGGGCCGTGGGAAAATCGCCCCGGTGGCAAATCGCGGAGTCCGCCCGGCCGGGCGACCTGGCCGCGGACGTCACGCGCCTGCGGCAGCTTGGCCAGCCGGCGTATACCCCCCTCCCGCGGGCGGTGGAAGAAACCGCGCGGGAGCTGCGGGCATGGATGGAATCCTCGCCGCCGGCCTGAAAGGATCGATTTGTGGAATGAGTGCATTATCGTTCATCCTGGAGGTGGGTTGCGGGGTGATCCTCCTTTGTGCGGCGGTATATCGCCGCTACCGGCCGAAGAAACGCGACATCGGTATCGGCCCGCTTCCCCTGATTAACAACATATTCCACAAAACGGCGATGCGGCGATACGGCTACGACTGTGAAACCTTCGCGTACAACCCTTTCTACATCACGCGGGACTTCGACCGCGTGGAGGACTGGTCGAATTGCCCGCGCCTTCTTCGCCGCTGGAAACTCCTGCGCTTCGCTTTGCGATATCTGTTTCGCTATCGTTGTTTGTACCTGTATTTCAACGGCCACATTCTGGGGATTTCCACGCGATGGCTGTGGCGGATCGAGCCTTGGCTGCTGCGGATCGCGAGGGTCAAGACCGTGATCCTCGGCTACGGCGCCGACGTTCAGGATTTGCGCCGCTCGGACAATCTCCTGTTCCGCCACG
>JAFGEJ010000096.1 GCA_016931655.1 Phycisphaerae bacterium | reverse complement strand
TTTCTCAGTCTCTCAGTGTCGTATATTTTTCGTCCACAGGGCTTAGGAGAATTATCGAGTTACCGCCAGGAAAAAAGGTCACTCACCGGCGTTTCCTCCACAGCCGTTTCGATACCATTCCGCGGGAAAAGAGTCGTTCCAATCGCCGGGAACGATGGATATACTGCCGCGTGTACCGTTAGTTAGAGGGTCAACGTTATGGAACGTTTTGCCGTGATTGGAATGGGGCGGTTCGGGAGCCGGCTGGCGAAGCTGCTGACCGACGCCGGGGCCGAAGTGATCGCCGTGGACCGCCGGGCGGACCTGGTGGAGTCGATGCGGGATGATGTGGCCCGGGCCGTCTGCATGGACGCCACCGACGAGGAGACGCTTCGCAGCCAGGGAATCGACAAGGTGGACGCGGCCGTCGTGGGCATCGGGACGAACTTCGAGGCCGCCGTCCTGACAACCGTCCTGCTCAAGCAGATGGGCGTGCCGCGGGTCATCACCCGCGCCACCACCACCGTGCGCGGGCAGATCCTTCTGCGCATCGGCGCCGACAATATCGTGAACCCCGAAAGCGAGTCGGCCGACCGGTGGCGCACCCGCCTCGTCGCGCCCCGCATGATCGAGCACATCGAACTGTCCGATGGATTCAGCCTGATTCAGACCGCCGCCCCCAGGCCGTTCGTCGGAAAGAGCCTCGGCGAGATCGACGTGCGGAAGAATCATCACGTGCAGGTGATCGCCGTGCGTCGCCAGGCCGAGGACACCGACGCGGAAGGCCGACGCCGCACGCACGAAGTGGTCATCTCCGTACCGACGGCGGAGACCACCATCCAGGACGGCGACGTGCTCCTGCTGATCGGTTCCGACAAGGCCCTCCAGGCGTTCGGGCAGTAAAGACAAGCCCCAATAGCGTGGTCTGTGGCCGCAACCAAAGTAACCAGTAGCCGGTAGTCAGCTTGCCCGGCGTAGCCTTGGCGGAGCCGGGTAGCTGGTAGTTGACACGAAACACGTATCGGTTCTTCTGACAGTAGCCACGGGCGCAAGCCCGTGGGCACGAGATCGATTCATATTGCAGAGTCCCGGAGGGACGATTGAAGGTTTGGTGGTCGAATTTCAATCGTCCCTCAGGGACTCCAAAACGAAAAGGCGGTCTTCAAACCACGGGCTTGCGCCCGTGGCTACTTTCAAAGACGAACAAATGGAAATCATCACGAAAATTCACGAATTGGATCGTTAGTGGTATAAAGAATTGTAAGGAGAATACGTGCTTCGCAAATTTCTCCTGATCGCCGTTTTGCTCTTCTGCGCGGGGTGTAAAAAAGCCTCCCCGCCGGCGCCGCCTCCGCCGCCACAAGACTCCGCCGCTACCGCTCCGGCGTCGATGTTGCTGCCCGTGGTGCAGGACGAGCAGTGGGGGTATATCAACGCCGACGGAAAAATCGTCATTTCGCCGCAATATCAGGACGCCGGCGTGTTCTCCGAAGGATTGGCCGCCGTTCAGAGCAAAGGTTTGTGGGGCTTTGTGGACGCCACCGGGCGCATGGTCATTTCGCCGCAGTTCGAGGCCGTCGATCAGGGCGGATTCTCCGCCGGACGCGTCGGCGTGATGCTCAATGGCCAGTGGGGACTGATCGACGCGGCGGGGAAAACCATCCTCCCACCGGAATCTCCCACACCGTTGCGATTCCACGAAAACCTCGCCGTCATCCGCAACGGAAACCTGTTCGGGTACATCGACGTGAACGGACAAGTCGTCGTCAAACCGCAATACTCCTTCGCCGGGCCGTTTTCCGAAGGCCTAGCGGTCGTCATGACTCACGGGAAATGGATGGGCCGGCGCGTCAGCGACGGATTCTGCGGATACATCGACAAGACCGGGCAATTAAAAATCCCCGACCAATATCGCGCCGCCGGGCCGTTCTCCGAGGGACTGGCGTGGGTGCAGTACATCCACCTGTCGAAAAAACCCATCGGGTATGATCAGCCGTATCGTTGTTCATATATCAACAATCTCGGAAAGGTCGTTATCTTCTCGAAGGATGTTCCGGATGTTCTGGCGGGCCGTCCGTTTCACGAAAACCTCGCCGCCGTGCGATCACGACAAAACGGTTTATGGGGGTTTATTGACAAGAGCGGCCTGGTTGTCATCGAGGCCGACTTCGACCGGGTGAGCGATTTCCACGAAGGCCTGGCGGCTGTGCTGACCTTCCCCGGCAACGGTGAAGGCGGCGTGAAATGGGGCTATATTGATCCCGAGGGCCAGGTTGTGATTCAACCGCGATTCGATCGCGCGGGCGATTTCCGGCAGGGCGTCGCCGCCGTCTGGGCGGACGGGAAACTCGGATACATCGGCCGGGACGGACGATTCCTCTGGCCGCCGGCGAAATAGATCATACCAATTCAACAAACTTTAGGCCGACCTATCGCCCATCTATAATCGGTTCGAAATAAAGACAACTATTTTTCTTTGGAAGTAGCCACGGGCGCAAGCCCGTGGACACATTGTTGCATGGAAAAGATTGGAGCCCCGGAGGGGCGATTGAAATAAATGTATTTGCGGAAAACCTATCAATCGCCCCGCCGGGGCTCTGAGTAATCAAGGATCGTTTTTTCCACGGGCTTGCGCCCGTGGCTACTGTCAAGGAATACAACCCTTTCCAGCTTCGGTACAGAAGCCTCTCTGATAGATGAAAATTTACATCGGCCTTTATTTTATTGAATTGGTATCAGTCCGCGTTTCGTGTAGCCACGATACACACGGAATCGTGCGGCGGCAGGGAAAGCTTCAGAACGCCTTCCGAAGACGGCGTGATTCCTTTCTCGTCAAACCAGGAGCATATCTCGTCGTCCTGCTGAATTCCGTAATCGCAAAGTGAAATTGTGTGTTGTGCGGGTTCTTCTTCCCAGTTAAACAGGGCGAGGATTTTCCGGTCGTCTTCTTCGGCGAACCAGACGCCGGGCAGACGATTGTGGCCGCAGGTAAACAGGTCCATCGGAACCGCCGTGCGGCGCAGGGGGGCGAGTTCCATCGCCCGACGCAGCAGGGCAAGTCCGGCTGAATTCAGTTCGCGCAGGTCGTCGCCGAGAAACACCTCTCCCATCATCACCGCCGCCAAAGCCCAGCTGCGCGCCTCGCGGGCGGAAAATTTCGCTCCGGAATTGTATTTTCCCCGCTCAAACGGCTTGGGGTTTTCCTCCTTGTAGGGTCGGGTGCGGTACTCCGATGCGCGGACAATGAGGAAGTCAGGATCGTTGTTCCAGAGTTTTCGGTCCATCCACCATCGGCAGGCGGCCGATCCGATATTGAATTGCACCACGGACCATTTCAGTTGGATATCCGCTGTGATGCGGGCCGCGTCCACCAGGCCGAAAACGGATTCGTACGGCGGGGCGCAGGCGAGAATGTAACTCTCGTCGCCGACGGCCTTGCGTATGATTTCAAACGTTTTGCGGATAATCCCCCCGCGGCCGAGGGTCGCGTCGTGGAAGCCCGTGCATCGCTGCACCATTTGAGTGAAATCGACCTTGAAATACGAGAATCCCGCCGTTTTGAGTTCGCGATAGATGTTGAACAGGTGCTCCTGCACCTCCGGAACGGTAATGTCGAGGCAGCCCAGGGTAAAACGGGATTGTTCGCTTTCGACGAGGGAGCCGTCCGGCATTCGTGCAAACCATTTCGGGTGGGAATCCATCATGGGTTTGTCCGCATAAAGCGGCGCCAGCCAGATGCCGGGAATACCTCCGGCTTGTCTGACACGGCGAGAGAATTCCTCCGCGGAGGCGAGAAATTTGGGAGAGAACCGCCAGTCGCCCCAGGAATTCTGCCAGCCGTCGTCGATCACGAAATATCGAACCTTCTCGCCGAACTCCTTTTGCACGAGCATTTGATTTTCGCGAATTGCTTCGGCGGTGACGTTTAACTTGATCTCGTCCCAGGAATTCCAGCCGACGGCTTTGGGCTTCAGCGGGCGTTGCCGCAGCGCCGCGTAACGATCTCCCAGTTTTTCCAGCAGGGCGAAGGGATCGGAACCTTGTGCAACGATAATTTTTGAACAAAGCGTGCTGCACCCGGCGGGCAGGATTTTGCCCTGTTCGCTTCGTATGTCCACGCCGAACGTTCCCCCCTTCGGCGGTTCGGCAAGCAGGGCCTTGAAATAGATATAATCTTCCTCCTGCGGAGGAAGGGCGGCGAAAAGCCAGCAGGCCTCCTGGTTTCGGGATTTCAGCAGATACACCATGCTGCTTTCGGGATTGGCTTCCACGAAGTCCGTCTTTTGCCCGATGCGTTTGACGGTGGACTGGGCTTCGTACAGCCATTTGGAATGCACGTATTCCAGGTAGTCGTCCACCGGGACAGACGCCTCGTCGAACACCAGCCGGATTTCGTCGATCCGGAAATCTTCCGTCGAGGAATTCGTGACTTTCAGTTGAACGGCGTCGTCGGTGAGGATGGTTTCCAGCACCAGGCCGTTCGCGGCGTCTTTGCCGACGTTCCCTCTCCACTGCAACCGGCGCGAATCGATTTGCCTTTCGCCGGAGCGTACAATCCAGTGTCCCGCTCCCAGGGCCGTCCAGCGACAGTGCACGGTTCCCGTTTCTTCGTTCCAATTCCACATGCAAATATCTCCGGGGATTCGATGTTGGGATCGTTTCAGCGCGAACCCGTCAAAGCCGGGTACGATAGTTTCTCGCGGGAATTTTGTCGATAAAAATTCCCGCGAACTTTTCCGAAGTGTGCGAGGATTTTTTCTGGCATTTGGCCCCCAACTGTCATCCTGAGCGAAGGCCCGAACGAAGTGAGGGCCGCAGTCGAAGGACCTAAAGCCTCAAAATTATCAGGTCCTTCGACTACGGGGCTCGCTTTACTCGCCCCTCCGCTCAGGATGACAATCTATGGTATGTCCGCCAGATAAAATCCTCGCACACTCGCCGAAGGCAAACCGATATAATCCTATGCCGACGAGAAAAAAACAAATCATCCCCAGCCGGCGGCGTCGAAAAGGGCCGTGGGTTCTGTTCCTTCTGCTGGTATTGGTGCTGTTTCACAACGCCTCCTGCACGATGTTTCTCATTAAGGAAGGCGTAAAGGAAGTCAAGAAACTCGAACGCGAAAAGAAAGAGCGTCAGGAACAGCAGCGGGAGGAGGAGGAATTTGCTCAACCGTCCGTGACGGCGGGGGAGTCGCCGCGGCCTTACCATCACGGCCGATGGACGCCGCAACGAGAAGAATAATCGTTTCCTCCCGCGTTCCGATTCGATACGAAAAAGACAAAGCGGCGGAACGGCAAGCCGATATCGCAACCGGCTTGCCGTTCCGCTGTTTTGTGAAAAGAAACTCACACTATCGCGTGGCGGAGTCCCTTAGGGTCTCCGCCACGCGATAGCTTGACACACCAACTTGTGAATTGACAGGCGCTTGTGGGGCAATATACACTCGTTGAATTCAAAAGTTTCCCGCCCCGGACTTTGTGTTTGAATCGAGACGTATATGACCGACAAGAACAAACAAAACGACAAGAAGTCTTTCAAAGATACGCTGAACCTGCCCAAAACGTCGTTTGACATGCGGGCCGGGTTGCTGAAGAAGGAACCCGCCTGCCAGGCCCGCTGGGCGGAGCAAAAACTCAACGAGCAGCTTCTTGCCGCCGCGAAGGAACGCAAAACCCCCTTCGTTCTGCACGACGGCCCACCGTACGCCAACGGCGACATCCACATGGGCCACGCCCTCAACAAGACCCTCAAGGACATGGTCCTCCGCATCAAGCACATGACGGGCTACAACGTCGCGCCGATGATCCACGGCTGGGATTGTCACGGCCAGCCCATCGAGCAGAAAATCGTCGAACAACTCGGCGAGAAGATGCACACCATGCCCGCGGCGGACATCCGCAAGCTCTGCAAGGCCTACGCGGAGAAGTTCGTCGGCGTGCAGTCGGAGCAGTTTCAGCGGTTGGGCGTGCTGGGCGATTTTACGAATCCCTACATCACGATGCACCCGCGATACGAGGCGGCTGTACTGGAAGTCTTCGCACGTCTGGTCGAACAGGGCGTGGTCTTCAAGCAGCTCAAGCCCGTCCACTGGTCCATCGAAAACCGCACCGCGCTGGCCGACGCGGAACTGGAATACCACGACCGGAAGGATCCGAGCATT
>JAFGEJ010000013.1 GCA_016931655.1 Phycisphaerae bacterium | reverse complement strand
AGAGCACAAAGAAATGAAAGATATCTTTCCGTAGTGTTTTTCTTCTCTGTGACCTTTGTGCACTTTGTGGCTTCTTCTCTTTATTCGTGCAACCTGCCTGCCGGCAGGCAGGTTTGTGAAATTCGTGGACGCGTCAATTCAGGTTATGGTTTCCCAAGCGTCAGGAGTTTCAGCGCCGTCGCGGAATCGGGAAGCCGCTGTGCATTAACACCCTCGATTTCCAGGAGGATTACCTCCAGGACGCAGAAGACGGTCGCGCCGCCGCGCGGGCAGCCGACGATGGTTTCCTCCCCCCTGCCGATACCGGCGTGCATGTGCATCTTCGGGCCGGTCTCGTCGCGGAAAATCGTGCCCACGCCGACGATCTCCCGCGCGTCGTTGAACTCCCGGAAGTTCGGCTCGATCGGCCCGGTGGGATTGACGGGGCCGACGACCACTTTGCCCTTGCGCATTCCCCCGACGAGAAACACCACGCCGCTATGAATGTTTTCCTTCGCCGCGAGGCCTTCGATTTCGGCGTACACGTCCTCGCCTTCAAATCCCCGCGCGACAACCACCCTGCCGATCTTGCCGATGTCGTAATCCAAAGAAGCACCTCCTGAACAAACACACCATTCACATAATTATCCACGGATTACACGGATAAAAAACGGATTACACGGAATTATTTTCGCATAAAATATTTCCGTGTAATCTCTTTGAAATCCGTGTAATCCGTGGATGATTTGATAAAAGCCTATTCCTTCACATACTCCGCCTGGATGACGTTCTGCGAGACGTTTTTGATTTTCAGCTTGTCTTTCATCGCGGCGTAGATTTTCTTGGCGAGATTTTTCGCGTTCGTGTCGCACTCGATGGAGAACGTGGCGTTGTCGCTGCCGAAGTCGCTGGTCACGTCGCTGACGCCCTCGACGGTCTTCAGCGCGTCTTCCAGTTCCGACGTTTGGCCGTAGTCGATTCCCTCGACCTTCAGTTGCACCTCGCCTCGCCCGCCGAGCACGTCCATCCAGAACCGCAGCACGTCCTGCGTGAGAATGGGGGCGGCGTATTGTCCCTGGGAATCCAGGGCCTGCTTGGCGGCCGCCCGGGCCGTCCGCTGCACGCCGGGCGTGCTCTTTCCGGGCAGGGCCTGCATGATCTCGCCCGTGTCGGATCGGTAAATTTTTATGTTCGCGTCGCCTTCGTAGTACCACTTTTCCATGCCGTAGATGGTCTTCTTTCCGCCCTCAGCCGTCGCCACCCCGGTGATGAAGATCGGCGCGCCGAATTTCTGCGCGAGAAACTGCACCTTCGAGGGATTGTCCTCGGCCACGGCGGCGTCGAGCTCCTTTTTCTCGATAGCCTGAATCTGGGACTGCTCCACGAGGGCAAAGCCGGCCTCCTTCAGCGAACGGACCACCCGCGTTTCGACCGTGGACGTGTCTTCCCACTTTCCGTCCACCTTCTCGCGCAGATAGACCATGATCCGGGGTCGGCCCATGTCCTTCATCAGGTTCGTCACCACGCCCCACAGGTCGTCCAGCGGATCCTGGAGAACGACGACCTTCATTTTCACTTCGTAGGCGTCGTCGGCGGTGACCTGCTTGCTCAGGACTTCATAGCTCTGGATGAATCCGGCCGACCGCGTCAGAATGGTGTTTTTGACCAGCTCGAAATCCTTTGTCTGGCTTTCGGAGTAAACTTTCACGAAGACTTCCTCAGCCGCCTTCTTCTTGCCGTTTTTGATCGCCTCGTCCTCGGTAAGCCCCATCCCCGTGACGGTGACGGCGATGGTCTTCGGCTGGGCCAGGGCCGTCCCGGCCAGAAGCGCCAGGACCAGAACACTTCCATACATTCGGACAGTCACGCCGCGCATATGTATTCTCCCGAATTGCTCCGCGTGGTGCAGCACCCGCTGCACCACGCCAAGAGCATTTTTTCAGAAACCGTATAACGTGGCAGAGTGGGTGCTCCGCCACGCACAAGCATAGTTGACCAGGCGGATGTTACGCCTTACGGCGCGACTTCCATCGTCTGTTTTTCGGTGGTCGTTTCGCTTTCGCGGTGGACCTTGACCTCGTCCTCGCAGCCGGTCAGAACGCCGCTGAAAATCACGGCAAAGACGCACATCATCACAAAGCTCAGTACCTTTTTCATGGTGGTTCTCCCTGTCATTGTATTTTGCCCGGTGGAATCCGCCGGGGCCAAACCAAATGGTTACACAACTCTATGTGAGATACTTCGTCTTCTCGTTCGCTCGTACCTCGCACACTTCGCTCAGGATGACAATACAGGTGTTATTATTGTCCCTTGATGTGGATGATCCACATCTGCCAGATCGGTTTGAGGTCGAGTTCCACTTCCGCGACGGCCTTTCCGTCCTTCACTTCGGCGTCGACGAGTTTTGCGCCGAGCTGGTAGGCCTCCATGCGGGAGCGGACCGTGTCGCTCTGGGCCATGAAGTTCTTCACCGACGTGTCGCTGGTGAGCATGAGTCCCTGGAGCTGCTCGGCGAGTTTTCGCCGCGCGTCCATCTCCGCGGCTCGCTTGGCCATCAGTTCGCCCTGGACCTTGTTTTCCGCTTCGGTATCGACGGCCGCTTCGCCGGTGGCGCGGATGGTCTCCGTCACCCAGGCGGGCGTGGTGTTGACGGTGGCCTGGACCTTCTCGAACACGACGACCTCTTCCGGCTGGTAGTCCTGCAGGTACTTCTTGGGCGGCACGCCCATGCCGGTTTCCACGATCTTATCGTAGCGAACCTTTTCGATCTTCTCTTCCAGGGCCGTCAGCTTGACCTTGTCGCCCTTGTAATGGGCGTCGGCCCAGCTTTTGAACTTCGTCAGGACGGTCTTGAGGAGGATTTCCATTTCCACCTCGACGATCAGTTCGTCGCGGTGGTAGCGGACGCCCAGTTCCTTCGCGCCGCGGATGAAGGTGTCCATGCGGAGGTTCACGTCGTCGCTCTGGGTGACGTAGTCCTGGACGACGGTGTCAGCCGTCACGCGCACGCCCTGGATGCGCTGGGCGAGTTTCCGCATGGCGTCGGCGCGGGCGGCCTCGACGGCCATCAGTCGGCCGCGGGCCGTGCAGTGCTTGCGCCAGTAAGGCGGAATTTTTCCCCCACCGCCGCCGGCGGTCACGAGCGGCTCTTCCCGCAGGTCCTCCGGCACGACGCCGTGGCCTTCGACGGTGATAACGTCGAACTTGTTGTATTCCGTCATTTTCTCGAAGCTGTTGATCTTGACCTTGTCGCCCTTGTAGTGGGCGGTGTAAAACTGCTTGAGCTTCTGAATGACGGTCTTGAGCGTCACCTGCATTTCGACGATGGCTTCCTCGCCATCGAATTTCGGCTGGCCGACTTCCTTCATGCCCCGCAGCCAGGCGTCCAGGTCCAGGTTGATCGCGTCGCTCTCCGTGACGAAGTCGTGCACCGTCATGTCGGAGGTGATGCGCAGCCCCTGGATTTGCTGGGCGAGCTTTCGGATCGCGTCGGCGCGGGCGGCGCCGATGGCCATCGCTTTCTTTCGGGCGCGTTCCTGGGCCTCGGCGCCGGTTTCGGCCAGGGCGGTCGTGGCGAGCATCGCCGCGCCCAGCACCACCAATAACATGTTCACGCGTTTCGGCATTGTGGTTCTCCTTTCCCCGCGAAGGCGTCGGCCTTCGCTGTTGTTGGACATACACTCAAATTACCGTACATACCGTAAAACCGGGTACTATTCCTGGTTTTTCTTCTGTCGCGCCTCACGGGCCTTTTGACGATTGGCCTCCACGGAAGCCTCGCTGGTTTCGTCCTCGCCCTCGGCCTCCACGCGGACGCGCTTCCTCGCGCGGATGTATTCCGGGTTCGCGTTGATGGCGATGGCCTTGTTGTACCACGTCTCCGCTTCGGTGAGTTGTCCCATGGCCTCGTGGCAGACGCCGATGTTGAACATCGCGCCGTCGTCGTCCGGCGCCTCGGAAAGGGCGGCCTGGTACATTCGTATCGCGTCCCTGTATTCACCTTCGGAGGCGAAATTGTTCCCGTCCTTCACCTGCTTGGCCTTGCCGGCCTCCAGCTGCAACTGCACCTCCACCTCGTGCGGGCTGATCTTGCCGACGAATTCCCGCACGCACTCGTCAATCAGCATCTGGGTGATCGCGGGAAGATTCTTCTCGACCTTTTTATATCGTTCCTTCTCCTCTTTGCTCATGCCCTTGGAGTCGTACTTCTTTGTGATCGTGACGCTGCAGATGGTCTTGGTCGTCTGCACGTCCACCATGGCGAACGTGACAGCCGCCGTGCTCCGGCGATATTCCGTCTTGACCGGAATGCTCACGCCGTACGGCCCGGAAACCTGGTGCACTTCGATCTTCTCGTCCTGATCGACGAACACCGTTCCGTAGATCATGGCGTCCACGCTGGCGATCTTGCCGAACTGGACGGCCTGGTCGGTGTCCGCGACGGACATCTGGAAGTCGCGTTCCTCCATGATGGCCTGGACGCGCTTCCGGTCGATCAGTACGAAGCGATGGAATTTCTTGTCGTATTCGTCCATCACGCTGGCCAGGCAGTCGGAGGCGATTTCGCCCCATCGCTCCTCCGTGCCGCTCTTGGCGCCGAACTGCACGACGGCGACCTTCCGCACGTTGTCGGAAATCGTGTACTGCGGCTGGCGGTCGTAGCGGATGGTGATTTCCTTGCCCTTGTCCTTGCAGCCGCCCAAAAAGGCGCCGCCCAGGATGATCAGAAGGAGGGAAAAAACGGTTCGCGTCAGTTTTGTGGTGAACATGGTACTCCTTTCCACAACGTCCTGCGAAAAAGGTGACAAAACGTTCTCCGGCGTTCCCGAGTAACGCCGCGTTTCTGTATGTCCGATTCCGGTACGACGACAAGAACATCCTGCCGTGAGGGAAGAGCGCCCCGACAACCACTCTACGCCGCATCATCCTGCTTCGAGTCATGGCGGCCGCTTCCCTGCGGCGCAAGCCGGTTGATGCGCAATTTTTATCGGCATAGCCGGCTTCGATCTTTTATATGGTGGTCGCAACGAAATAAAAAGTCAAGCCGGGATTCGGAAAAATTACACAATCCCGGAAAAGATAGCGGGTTACGGCATGGCTGAAAATCCCTTTTCTTTCGCTTCCCGCATAAAATTTTTCCACCGGCCCCGCCGGGGTTTCCCCATGGAAGGAAAAAGAAAAAAACAATCACCGGGCGAAAAACCGTCTTGACTTGTTTCAACAGCAACCCCATAATACGAGGCTCTTTACGATTTGACGGAACAATGCTTTGTTAAAAAGATTTTTTTGCCACAAAGGACACAAAGGTCTCAAAGGAAAAAAGAATATATCGTTTTGATTTTCTTCTTCCTTTGTGACCTTTGTGTCCTCTGTGGCTGAATTTCTTTGTTTTTTCATTATTTTAACAGAGCAACGGAACGACAGGAACCCGGCTGGGATTTCCCGGCGAAAGAGATTGCAGGATGATTATGGCAGCCAAAACATACATGGCCAAGACGGGTGAAGTCCAGGCCAGGTGGCTTCTGGTGGACGCGACGGGCAAAGCGGTAGGCCGACTGGCCGCCGATGTAGCCGTCATTCTCCAGGGCAAACACCACCCCGAATATACCCCGCACGTGGACACCGGCGACTTCGTGATCGTTGTGAACGCCGAGAAAGTCAAAGTCACCGGCGCAAACAAGATGCAGCAGCGCGTCTACAAACGATACAGCCGCTATCCCGGCGGACTGCGGGAAACCCCACTGGAAGAGATGCTCCAGGAGCATCCCGAACGGGTGATCACCGAAGCCGTCCGCCGCATGATGCCCAAAACCAAACTGGGCCACGCGATGCTCCGGAAACTCAAGGTCTACGCCGGACCGGACCATCATCACCAGGCCCAGAAGCCAGAACCGCTGGAGTTATAGGCTATAAAAAAACGTTTCCTTCGCGGAGAACCACAGGATTATGAGCGACGAGACCAAGCCAGTTCAGGAAGAAACCGCCAGCCCCGAAGAGGCGCCGGCCCCCCAAGCCGAGGCAACGGAGAAAAAACCCTCCAAACCCAAAGCCGAGGCGAAGGAAAAAAAGTCCGCCAGGCCCAAAGCCGACGCGAAAGACAAGAAGCCCGACGCGGCGGAGGCGAGCGCGGAAGAAACCAAGGCGCCCAAGGCCAAAAAGGAAGCCCCGGCGGAAGAACCCAAACCCAGCCGCACCGCCCCGCCCCTGCCTGAGGGCGTACAATTCATCTGGGGCACGGGCCGACGGAAATCCGCCATCGCCCGCGTGCGCATTCGCCCCGGCGACGGAGCGTTTCTTATCAACAAACGCGATGTGGCCGACTTCTTCCCGCACCTGAAGGACCAGAACACCGTTTTTTCGCCCCTGGAGGCGCTGGGAATGCGAAGGAGTTACGAGGTGAACGTCAACCTCAAGGGCGGCGGCTGGACCGGACAGTCCGGCGCGGTGGCGCTCGGCCTGGCCCGCGCCCTGGCGAAACACATGCCCGAAATCGAACGTGACCTGCGTCACAAAGGCCTGCTCACCCGCGACGCCCGCGCCAAAGAGCGGAAAAAACCAGGCCAGCCCGGCGCCCGAAAACGGTTCCAGTTCTCCAAGCGATAAATTGGAGAAGCCAACACGAAACCAAAACCCCGGCGCCGAAGCGTCGGGGTTTTCTTTTTTGCGAGATTTGCTTGGCGGAGCACCCGCTCCGCCAAGTAAATTATATTCCTGCCTGGTGGAACAGGTCCCGCAGGGATGCCATAGGTAGGCTCCACCAGGCAATATGTATGAATGTTTTAATGAAGGATGAAGAAATGAAAGCAGCAAAAGACAAAATTCGTGTCGTGCTGGTCGGCGGGAGCGGGTACGCGGGGTATGAGGCCTTGCGCTGGCTGGCACGGCATCCGTCGGCGGAGGTCGTCGGCGTGTTCGGACCGGAAAACGAACTCGGCCCGATGGACCGCTTCTATCCCCTGCTTTCGGGCCAGTGCGTCCTGTCGCAGGAACGGTTCTCCGAACAGGCCGTCGCGGCCCTGAAGGCGGACCTGGCCATGCTCTGCGTACCGCACAAAGTAGCGATGAGCTACGTGCCCACGCTGCGGAAGCTCGGCCTGCGGGTCATCGACTGGTCCGCGGACTACCGCCTTACCGATGCCGCCGAGTACGAAAAATGGTATTGTCCGCACACCGACCCCGCGGGCCTCGCGGAGGCCGTCTACGGCCTGCCGGAATATTTCGCCAAGCAGATCGCCAAGGCCGACCTGGTCGCGAACCCCGGCTGCTACCCCACCTGCGCCGTTCTGCCGCTGGCGCCGCTGATTCAGGCGGGCCTGATTTTACCGGACGAGATCGTCGTTAACGCGATCAGCGGCGTGACCGGGGCCGGGCGAGCGCCCAGCCCGAAGCAGCATTTCCCGGAACGGAATGAGAACTTCGAGCCGTACGGCGTGGGCAATCACCGCCACATGCCGGAAATGGAGCAGGTCTTGACGACGATTACGGGCAAGGAAACGACGCTGCTGTTTCAGCCGCACCTCTGCCCAATGGATCGCGGGATGCTTTGCACGATTTTTGCCCGCCCGACCAGCGACGACGTTACGCAACTGCACCTGCTGAACGTCCTGCAGGCGGCGTATTCCAACATGCCGTTCGTCCGCGTGCGCAACGACGTCCTGCCAGCTACCAAATACGTCGCCAACACCAACTACTGCGACGTAGCCGTGCGGCTGGCCAAGGGCCGGGTTGTGCTGTTCTCCGCGCTGGACAACCTCTTGAAAGGCGCCAGCACACAGGCGATCCAGAACATGAACCTGATGTTCAACCTGCCGGAAACGACGGGACTATATTAATGATAGAAGATTGAGGAAGCCATGAATCGCCGAAAACTTCTCAAGCGTTTGGCTGGTGGATCGCTGCAAAATGTCGCTTTTTCAGACATGACAAATCTTGTCGAAGGTTTTGGTTTCACGCTAACACGAGTTTCTGGAAGTCATCATATATTTACACATCCCGAAATCACGGAATTGATCAATCTGCAAAATGTGAAAGGACAGGCAAAACCTTATCAAATTCGTCAGTTCCTTCGGCTGATAGAGCGGTATAATATGAAGATGGAGACCGACTAATGTCTGATTATCACATAAACATTTTCTACAGTGAGGAAGACGGCGGATATATCGCCGATATCCCCGATCTCGCCTCGTGTTCCGCCTTTGGCCAGACGCCGGAGGAGGCGTTGGAGGAAGTTGCGAAAGCCAAAGCCGCCTGGCTGGACGCGGCGCGACAGGCCGGCCGAGCCATCCCCCCACCGCGATATCGCCCCATGATTTACCAGTCGTAACTATTTTTTCCCGCGGCGTTTGCTGACGTGGCGCATGTGGGCCATCACGTTTCCCAGCAGCACGTCGCGCACTTCGGGATCGTCGCCGGCCAGGCTCATCGGAACGTATTGCAGCAGCAGGTCGTACTGTTCCTTCGCGCGGGGCCACTGGCTGTTCTGCTCGGCGATCCAGGCCCGGTCGTAGGTGTCCCGCACCTTTCGCGTGAGTTCCTCGACGGCCTGGTTGTACTTCCGCTCGTCCTCGGGCAGGAACGTTCGCTGTTCGGGTCGGCGGTAGGCCCGGTACAGCCGGTACGATTTCAGGCAGAGATACAGGTTGCGCCGCTCGCTCGTGCGATGGCGGAAATACGTCCGGGCCTCCCTTAAGCTGCGCTGGGCGGAGACCTCGTTCGCCGAGCGTTCCAGGTCGCTTCGCAGCACGTCCGCCATGGTCTGCGCCTCCAGCCGCGGCGGCGAGGAATCCTCCGCGTTGTCCTTCGCGTCTTTCTTTTGCGACAGCACAATTACCCCAACGGCCAGCAGCGCCAGATAGACAAGAAAGGCGAGGAAGTATTTTTTCGTTTTGGAGGAAGAGAGTTTTTTCGGTTTTGCCTCGGCCTTTTTCGGCGTTTTTTTCAACATTGGTTCCGCCGCGGCGGCGGGCGGTTCGACGGGCAGCGGCTGCGGCGAGGGCGCCTCCACGGGAACCGGCACGGGTTCCGGCGAGGCTTGGGTTTCGGGGTGATCCCGGCGATACTCCGCCAGCACGTGGTGCGGGTCGTCCGTCGCGCCGACGAACAGCAGTTCGGTTTCCGCGCCGACGGCGATCACGTCGCCGCTTTCCAGCAGGATCTGCTTGCCGGGTTTGTATTCCTTTCCGTTGACGCGCATCGGATTGGACTGCGGAAATCTCTCGACGATCCAGCCTTCGGCGAACCGCCGGAACTGCAACTGTTCGCGCGAGACGAATTCCTCCGTGAAGGCGATGTCGGCTGGCTCGCCGCGCCCGCCGAGCATGAGGTCGCGTCGGAGCACCACGCGCTGGCCTCGCTGCGGGCCGGTGAGGAAAATCAGTTCGGGGCGGGGGGCGGCCATCAGAACATCCCTCCCCGCACGATTCGAATGATCGCCGGCCCGAAGACGGTGAAGATCACCGCCGCCACCAGCAGCAGGCAGGGCACGAGGATGCGCACGGAGGCGACGGCGGCCTTGTTTTCCGCACGGGCCGAGCGTTGCATCCGCAGGAGGGTGGCCTGGTCGTGCAGCACCGTCGCCAGGGGCGTGCCGAGCTGCTCGGCCTGCGTGACGGACGCAACGAGACTCCGCACGCTCGTTAACGGCGACCGGCGGGCGAAATTCTGCAACGCCGCCTGACGCGTCGTGCCCAGTTCGATCTCCGCCAGCAGGGCCTTGAATTCCACATTCAGCGCGTCGGTGTCGTTTTCGCGGGTAATGGTCCGCAGGGCCTCGGTGAACGTCGCCCCGGCGCCCATCGCCAGGGACACCAGGTCCAGGGCGTAGGGCAATTGCTTCGTGATATCCCGCAGGCGCTTGGAGGCCTTGTCCACGACCTGGTAAATCGACAGCGACGAGCCGACAATCACCCCCAGAACAATCGTCGAAAGGCTGAACTGGCCCGTCGCCAGGACGTAGACGACTTCGAGCACAATTCCAAGCCCCAGCCCCGCCAGGAGCGAGAGGGCAAGGTATTCCTCGGCGGTGTAATAGTTCGGACTACCCGCGGCGATCAATTGCCGCCGCAGGAAGCCCTTGGCGCGAGGCAGGTTCAGGTGGTAGCTGACCGACAGCAGAATCCACAGCAACGGCCTAAAGATCGGATTCTCAAAGACGGTCTTGCGATCCTCATGGCCGGTGGCGATGGCGGCCTGCCGCTGCGGGGAAAGCTCCACCCGCCCCGGCTGAGAGAACACAGCCACTACGCCCAGCGCCACCGTTCCGAACAGCAGCACCGAGAGCACCACGTCCCACACGCCGGCGGACCAGAAACCCACGTCCGCTAAAATGTATCCATGTTCAACCACGATAAACCCAAATGACTCGAAAGGTTAACTGGTTAATTGAAGCCGTCCGGAAGTTCCCGTGTTGTTCTTTCTTCTCTTCGACCTGAAGGGTCGAGGAGCATCTAGCCGGGGGTGAGCAAAGCGAACCCCCGGAAACGATCTCGTTGATTTGAGTCCCAACGGGACGACAGCAAGTGCAATCAGAAGGCACAGTCGCTGTCGCCCCGTTGGGGCTCTAAAAAAATAAACCTTCTTCCGGGGGTTCGCTTCGCTCACCCCCGGCCAAACGCTTTCT
>JAFGEJ010000095.1 GCA_016931655.1 Phycisphaerae bacterium | reverse complement strand
CTCTCCTTGTCACAGGAAAACAGAGTACCCCATCCCCGCTACCTTATATACCCCGCACACAGCCACCCTCTATGGGATGCCTGTGAACGGGTTTCGCAGAATTCACGATAGGCTTCGTAGGTCACGTGCGGCCTGGCGCCCAGCGTTCTGACATAGCGGGCTTCTCTGGAGTCTTTGTCCCAGACGGCCCGGTCCCGCACGCGCAGGAAGTCCCGGTAATCCTCCAACAACTCTTCCAGGCTGGCCCGGGCCACGTTGGTCAGTTTGATTTCCATTTCCCTGCTCGTGCCGGAGGCTTTACTTCCTTCAACGATGTTCTGCTTGCCGGAGCGGGCCGCCTGCACCATCTGGTCTATGGTGCGGTCGCCTTTTCGGAGAAATCGCTCACAGAACCGGAAGGTCAGGTCATAAATGACTTGCGCTTTCTGGTAAGAAAGCAATTCCTGGTAATGGCCGTGAGGGGGAATAAAGGTGTTATTGCTATTCATAGGTTATTTGAATTTTATATGTCCTATAGGTCTTATACGTCTTATTCCTATAGGACATATAGGTCCTATACGACTTATAGATCCCATAAAACAATTTCAAAAATCAATTCCCCACCCGCGGCTGGACGCGGGCCAGGACGCGAAGCGCCCATACGATCTGATCGGTGGCCACCGTGAAGGTCGATTCGTTTTCGTTGATCGGAACCAGGTTCGCACACACTCCCACGGGACGATACACTTTGCACGTCACGCCGACGGCGCCGTCGATCTGCACGACGGCCGGCTGACCCGCCACCGCCGGCGCCGAGGCGCTGAGGACCACCAGGTCGCCGTGGCAAATCTCCGGCGACATCGAATCGCCGTCGATCCGCACGGCGAAGGCGTCGGGGTGGTTGGCCTTGATCTCCGCGGAGCAGAGGAACTGCGCGACGGCGTATTCCTCGCCGCCGGCGCCCCAGGGCAGGGGCGTTCGCAGCGTGACAATCTGCACGGGCAGGGCGGCTGCGGGCGAGGCGGAGAACTTTTTCCTGCTCACGACGGCCCGGCCCGGTTCGACGTCCGCAGCCGCGGGCGGATGCTCCGTGCAGCGGGCGATCAACTCGCCCAGGCTTGTCAGGCCGGCGGCGTCCTCGCCCTCGGCCCAGAACCGCGGCACGCCGGCGGCGCTTCGGCCCAGGATCGGAATCCAACTCCGCTGAGCGTCGTCAGGCTGGTCGTGCGAAGCGGCGGCGGGCGAAACGAGCGGAGCCAGTGACGGCTTCGTTTTTTCCGAAGGCGCCGTTTTCGGAAAGGCGGACTGCTTTGCGGTTTTTTGGGTGGGACTTTTTGCGGGGCTTTTTTGAGGAAAAGCCAGCGTTTTGGCGAGGACGTCGAGGAAGGCACTCAGCGGTTCGGCGGCCTGGGGATGCTCGTTGAGCAGGGCGGCTGCCCGGCGGACGGCGGGGTGGTCGGCCGGCACAGCCGGCTCGGCGGACGCCTCGCCCGTCAGCAGCCGGCGCAGGTCCACGCCGCCGACCTCGGCGATTTTCACCAGCAGCTCGGCCGGCGGAACGCGGGCGGCTTCGTAATAGTCATACGTGCTCGGGGAGATTCCGAGCATCTTTGCGAAGGCGGCCTTGCCGCGCGGTCCGCAAAGTTTCAGGCGAACCTCCGCGACGCGGCGACAAATCGGTATCTCCTTTGATTTCTTCATTTTATGTAAAATTTAACGTAAAAATCCGCAAACACGAAAAAAAATTCGCAAACACGAATTTTTCAGTTGACACGGATTCGCATTTGCGTATATCCTGCTGTCAAATGTTCGGTTTTGCGTAATCATAGCTTTTCCGGCGCCAGCCGGCAAGGCAAATTCGTCGGGGAGACAGCAAATGCGAAAAAAAGCCGTGGACCATCAGCCGGAGCGGGCAAAGAAAGAACGGAAGCACACGGAACAAAACGCCGAACCGCCGGAGCGGCAGAAAAAGCACGCGGAGAGCAAGGCGAGACAAACGGACGTTCGTGAATCGCACAGGGAAGAAAAAGGATCGGCTGGGGTTGAACCGGAAGGCGTCGATGGGTCGGGTGGTAAGGCTGGGGCGTCTTTCGGGAAGGCGGCTGGGAGGCCGTCCGCGTCGGCGGATTCAGCCCGGTGCGTGGATCGGCGGGCGTTGCGGCGGATTCTCTCTTGGGCGCTGGAGGCCTGCGCGGAACAGCAGGCCCTGATCCTCTCGGCGATGGATATCGTGTCGGGTACGCAGATAGGCTCCGCGGACCCGCCGGACCGCCACGCGTCGCCCGGGGCATTGCTCCGGGCGACGCTCGCCGAGTACGCCTCCGGCGCCGGCCCGAAAACCCCGCCGGAAGCTGCGGAATAGTTTCCCCCCCCCATCTATATTCTCCGATAGGTGTCAACACACTGTTTTTGTGCATATAACACAAAGGGGAGGTCAATCCACCGATGATTTGTGTGTATGAAAGAGCGGTGGGCGTAAGCCCACCGATTTATCCAAACACCCATCGTGTTCGGAGGAATCGATGGGTTGACACCCATCGCTCTTTAATTCGTTTGGAGCAATCGGCGGGTTGACACCCGCCGCTCATCGGGCGCATACGGAGAAATCGGCGTCCCTCAGGGACGAGACTTTCTAAACGGGCTGATAGGGAATGTCCCGGCCACGCGTAAGCGTTATTGCTGTTCCTGGGTGTCTTTTTTCTTGTCTTCGTTGGCGGCGTCGCCGGCGTTGCGGACGGCCCAGCGCGCGAACTTCATTCGCGTGTTGTCGTCCACCTTCACCACGATTTCCGTCTCGCGGGCCTCGGCGATCGTGCCGACAATGCCGCCGATGGTAACCACGCGGTCGCCCTTGGAGAGGCTTTCGAGCATTTTGCGGCGCTCGGCCTCCTTTTTCTTGCGGCTGCGTCCCATGAACATCCACAACAGCAGGAATCCGCCGATCATGATAAAGGGGAAATACTGCGCCCACGGCGAGGATTCCGGCTGGGGTTTCTTTTCGCCGCCTTCGGAGCCTTCGCCGGCTTTGTCGCTTTCGGCGGGGGGTTCGCCCTCGGCGGGCGCTTGGGCGGGTGCGGGGGCCTGCTGGCCGGCGGGTCGGCCTGCCGGCTCGAATCCGTCGGCGGGCGGGGCGTTTTCGCCCGTCGGCTGGGCGGTCGGCGCCGCGGCTGGGCCGTTGGCTGGGGCCTTGCCGCCGGCGTCCTGGGCCTGGGCCGTCGTGGTCAACAGAAATACCGCCAATACCGTCCAAATCGCCGCGTGTGTCTTTGCGTTCATTTTTTATTGTTCCTTCCTGGGGGTTGTATACCAAGCGCACTTAATTATTGAATTATTGCATGGTGGAGCCTACCTATGGCATCCCTGCGGGACCTGCTCCACCATGTTAATCCACTATTTATAAGTCGCTTTAACGTGGCGGAGCAGGTGCTCCGCCACGCATTTTCTCATTTTCTTGTTCCTTCTTCGGGGTTATATGGAGAAGGGGGGCATTGTGCACAATTTACCCTCGCGGGTCAACTCGGAACTCGGGGATCGTATCTCGGAGTTTGCGAGAATTTTTCTGGCAAAGCTGGAACAAAGTGTCATTCTGAGCGGAGTCGCGTACAAGCGAAGCGAGTACGCGACGAAGTCGAAGAACCTCGATTTCCAGGGTTTTTAGGTCCTTCGACTTCGGGGCTCGCTTTGCTCGCCCCTCCGCTCAGGATGACAATCTGATGTGCCCGCCGGAAAAAAACCTCGCATACGCAGGTTCCGAGACACGAATTCCCAGGCTTGACAGGAGAAGCAAAACCCTTTATGATCTTTTGGTTTATGGGCAAGGCGGCTTATGCGCCGATCGGCTGGTTCCGATGAGGCGGTTGGTGTACCTCTCAGCCGGGAAGCGGCGGGGAAGGAAATCGGCTGTGGCGAGGAAGAAAGACTCCAAGGCGCTGTTTGAGATACTCTCCAGGACGGCCTCGTCGTTGTCCGTGCCGGACTGGATGAAGCCCAAACCCGCCGAGGCGGCTGGGCCGTCGGAAGAAACGCCGCCGGGGAAGCCCGAAGCGGAAGAGCAGTACCTGCCCGCACAAACCGAGCCGCAGGCCCCGCCGGCGGAAGAAGAGCAAACCGCCGAACCGGTGGAAGAGGAAATCGACGTTGAGGTCGAAGTCGCGGCGGAGATGGTCGAGACAACCGAAGACGAAGAACCGGAAGAGTTCGCCGAGGAAATCGACGCCGCGGAAACCGAAGCCGTCGAGGCGGCGGAGGAGGAAGAACCCCCGCCGATGTTGGAAGAAGCAGCCAAGACGTCCCGGCTGCGATGGCTGAGGCGCAAACGTCAGTCGGCGGCGGAGGAAACGATTCCCTCCGCGTCGTTTTCCGTCAATCCGCGAACCGTTGTGATTCTGATTGTCGTCGCGGCGGTGGTGTTTTTCCTGGCGGCGTTTCTGCTGGGGCGCATTACCGCCGATCGTGCGGGCACAGCCGCGTCGGGGCCGTCCGCTCCGCCGACGGCCTCGGCGCCGCTGCGGGTCGTCGTCGCGGACGACGCGCCGGTGGCGTGCACGTCAGGCCGACGCGATCCGGACCGCTTTTTCCTGCTGATCGAGACGCTTCGCGGAAACGGCGACGCGGAGAAGGCCGAGGCCGAGCGAATCATCGAGTTCTGCAAGGCGCGAGGCATACCGGCGGACATGGTGGAGTTACAGCGCGGGAACCGGACTTGCGTGGCGGTCTGGGGATTGCTGGGATTCCGCTTTACCAACAGCACGAAGGCCCTGGAGCACGTTCGGAAGGTCGAAGACGTCGGCCGGGCGTATTTTGCGAAGTACAAGACGTATCAGTTTTTGCAGAGGCGAAAGAAGGACGGCCCGCTTCGGCCTGCCTTTTACTCCGGCAAGGTGGAACAGACCGCCGGATAG
>JAFGEJ010000094.1 GCA_016931655.1 Phycisphaerae bacterium | reverse complement strand
GTGGGCGTGAGATCCTTCGACTTCGCTCGAAGACTCGCTACGCTCAGGATGACAACTGGATATTTTTTGATGTGACAAAGTACTAGTCCCCAGTCCCTAGCCCCCAGTCCCCAGTCCCTAGTCCCCAGTCCCCATTTATAGTACAATCCAGCCGTTCTTTTTTGCGGGAGTAGTATCATGACCAGGCACGTCAAAACGTTTATGACCGGGGTATTGATTCTGGCGCCTTTGGCGATCACGATCTGGCTGATCGTCTGGATCGGGACGGCCTTGGGCGCGTTGGGATACAGGCTCATGGACACCGTCGGATTGGTGGAGCAGTTTCAGCCGGAATACCGCGTCTGGGCCGGCGCGATCGGTGTTGTAGTCGTGCTCGTGGGCGTTTTTCTGACGGGGCTGCTGGGCAACATCTGGTTTTTCAAAAAATTCTTTGCCCTCGTGGACCACCTGGTCAGTGCCGTACCCGGCGTAAAGACGATTTACGAATCCGTGCGGGATTTGCTGAAGCTCTTCGGCGGGGAGAAAGGCTCGATGGGCCGGGTGGTGCTGTACAAACCCACCGGCGGCGTCAAGATGCTGGGCATCGTCACGAACGAAGCCCCCGCCGGGCGTCCGGAAGGCGACGACAGCGTGCTGGTCTACCTGCCGCTGGGGTATATGATCGGCGGGCCTATTATCTATGCCGCCCCGGACCAGCTTGAACCGGTGGACATGTCCGCCGAGACGGCCCTGAAACTGGCGATGACGGCCTTCGTGAGCGTCAAAGACGACGAGGACGGTGAAGAAAAGAACAAAGAGGCCTCAAAAGGCTCTCTCCCTTCAAACTGAATTTTGATGAGGCTGAGCGGTTTATTCCATCGCCTGCTCGACGGTGTCGAAGATGGGGAGGATTTCCGTCAGGCGCGTCAGCTGGAGCATACGGCGGATTTCGGGGTTGGGGTGGACCAGCCGGATTTGGCCATGGCGGGCCTGGAGCGCCTGGCGGGCGGTCAGCAGGGCGTCGATGCCGGCTGGGCCGATGAAGTCCAGGTCGCTCAGGTCCAGCACAACCAGCGGCGCGGAAAGGGGAAGAAGTTTCTGGAGCTGGTCCTGCAGCGCCGGGGCGTCCAGCATGTCCACGTTCCCGTGCGCGGAAACGACGGCCCCTCTCTCGTCCTGCCGGACGTCCAACTGCAACGGTCTGTCAGCCGATAAGGTCATAAAGATAATGTTCCATTTCCCCGGGAAACGCCGTTGCATACAAGGCCCCAGCCGGGGCAACCGCCCTACGTGTCCAGCCGGGTTCGTCGTTTCACCAGGCGGACCTGGTTTCCCGTTTCATTGTACGATACTTCGTCCATGAACGCCCGGATGAGCATCAATCCGCGTCCGCAGGGCCTCTCGAGGTTTTCGTCGGCCGTCGGGTCGGGCACGTCGGTCAGGCGAAAGCCCGCACCCTCGTCGGTAATGGTAAACGCCGCCTCGTGCTCGTCGATTTGGCTGACGACGCGTACCGTTTTTTTCTGATCGTATTTATTTCCGTGCTTGATGGCGTTGACCAGGCCTTCTTCCAGCGCCAGCTTAATGGCGAAGGCGTCGGCTTCTTCGTATCCGAAGCGGGCCACGTCCCGGAGAAGTTGCTCCTCCAGTTGGCGGGCCTCCTTCAGGTTCGACGATATGACCATCGTTTGTTCCAAGGGCTTGTTTCCGACTTGGCGGTGCGACGTCCGCCGCGTCAACCGATTGTGGCAACGGCTTCGTCCTGTCCCTTGCAGATCTGGAAAATCTCATTCAGCCGCGTGATTTTGAACACTTCCTCGATGGTCGGCTGAATGTTACAGAGGCGCAATTGACCGTTGGCCTCCCGAATGCGCTTGTGCAGCGTGATCAGCATTCCCAGCGCGCTGGAGGACATATTGGTGACGTTGCGGAAGTCGATCACCATCTTCGGCACGGGGGCCTGGGCGATCATCTCCTGGAGTTTCTTTCCGATCTCCGCGATGCTCAACTCGTCCAGAATTCTCTGCTCGGCGAGCGTTACCACCGTTACGCCGTGATTGTTTGATACGCTGAATTTCGGATTTCCCTGAGTCATTTGGGCTCCATTCCCTGCATTGGGGGTTGTTCCACGCACATATCCCGAATGGTAGTATCCTCGTTGGGTAGTGTCAAGACGGCGGATTATTCTTCGCGGATCGCCGCCAGGACGGCCCGGCAGAAGGCCGGCAAGTCGTCCGGCTTGCGCGCGGTGATCACGTTTCCGTCCACCACGCATTCCTCGTCCACCCACTGCGCTCCGGCGTTCATCATGTCGTGCCGGATGGCCATGAAGCTGGTGGCCCGTCGGCCTTGCAGGGCGTCGGTGCAGCAGAGCATCCACGGGCCGTGACAGATCGCCGCCAGGACGATCTTCGCGTCGGCGCATTGCTGGATAAAGCGGATCATCTGCTCGCTGCGGCGCATGAAGTCCGGACACCATCCGCCGGGCACGATCACCGCGTGGTAATCCGCGCCCTGGGTTTCGTCGGCCGCCACCGTCGAGACGCACGGATACCCCAGCTTGGAGGAATACACGTTCCCCGCCCGCGGGGCGACCAGGTCCACCCGGATTCCCTCCTCCAGAAAGCGATAATACGGATACCAGACCTCCAACTCCTGGTATTGTTCCTCGAGCATGATGGCCACGCGGCGGTCCTGAAGAGACATGACGGAGCTCCTTTTATTCTGTGGCTTGGGCATTCCCGAAGGGATCTTCGACTTGCCCGAGCATCTCGGGGACATCCTGTCCCCGCTTTTGTATTTTTACACACAGGATAACGAGAAAGAAAACTTGGGCGAGACGCCCAAGCCACGAATGGAGCCGAGGGGATTTGAACCCCTGACCTACGCATTGCGAACGCGTCGCTCTCCCAGCTGAGCTACGGCCCCAGGGAACACGTCAGTATATCCAATCTATCGGAATTGGGAAGCGAAAACCTTCCATTCAGCGCCACTCCACGATATGTATTTCTCTATTGCTATGAACCTCAAACACATCGTTACAAAAGTCTCCACGGATTACACGGATACAAGAGGATTACACGGAAAAAACGACAAAAAGAATAATCCGTGGAATCCCTCTTTTATCCGAGTAATCCGTGGAGGATTTTCAGGAATCGCTTACGGCATTTGGTCGCGGTATTTCGGTTCCCGGCCGCGACGTTTGTAGATCACCCAGAAGACGAATCCCACCAGCCCCGCGCCGCCGAGGATATTGCCCAGCGTGACGGGCAGGAGATTTTTCCAGAGAAAGTTCAGCCACGTCAGGCTTTCGCCGGCCTCGGCGCCGCCGGCCTTGAGGAACAGGCCGATCGGAATGAAGTACATGTTGGCGACGCAGTGCTCGAACCCGCAGGCGACGAACGCGGTAATGGGGAACAGAATTGCCATCACGCGGTCGGTCGTGGACTGGCTGGAGAAGCACATCCAGATTGCCAGGCACACCAGCACGTTGCAGAGCACGCCGCGAAAAAACGCCTCCCAGAAGGGGATTTCGCACTTGGCGGCCGCGATGTTCATAGCCAGTTTCCCCACCGCGCCGCCCGCCAGGCCGTCCTGTCCCGATCCCCAGGCCAGCAACGCCAGGAACAGGGCGCCGAGTAAATTTCCCACGAATACGATCACCCAATTACGAAACAGCCAGCGTATTCCAACCTTCTTGCTCAGGACGGCCATCACGATCAGGTTGTTGCCCGTGAAGAGTTCCGCCCCGGCGACGACCACAAACACCAGGCCCATGCAGAACGCCAGCCCGCCGAGGAGCTTGGCCACCCCGAAGGGCAAATTACCGCTTCCAGTCTGCACGGCGGTATAGAAATTGGACGCCAGGGCGATGAACATGCCCGCCAGGACGCTCATCAGGAGCATGCTCAGTGTGTCGATCTGTACTTTTTTGATCCCGGCCTGGGCGGCTTTGTCCGCCATTTCCGGCGGCAGGAGCACGTCAAAACGGACGAAATGTTTTTCGGCGTCGGACACGGCAGATATCCTTTCCAATTTTCAAAAAAGGCGCAACAGGCACAATGTTCGGATTGAATCGTCAAACAGCGTACCGTTCGATGGGGAATTGTCCAGAACGTGGTTACGCTGCTTATGGTATTGTTTGAACCGTACAATCATATTCCCATGACGACGTTGAGAAATCATCCACGGATCCCTCAGGGACAAGTTACACCGATTTGAAAAGGATTTCACGGATTTTTCTTATCAACAAATCCGTGAAATCCATCTTTGTATTCGTGAAATCCGTGGAGTTTTTTTTATGAATCCCGTAGCATAAAGTTATGGGAGCAACGGTATGGATCGACTGATGGTCAGTGTATCCGGCGTGCGGGGAACGGTGGGAAAAACCCTCACGCCGCGGGTGGCGATGGAGTTCGGCTGTGCGTTTGGGACGATGCTCGGTGCGGGCAGGACCGTCACAATTTCGCGTGACACGCGCCCCAGCGGGGCGATGCTCCGCTCAGCCGTCGCGGCGGGTCTGACGGCCTGCGGCGTGAACGTCGTGGACCTGGGCGTTGTGACCACGCCCGGTGCGGCGCTGATGACGCGCACGCTCGGTTGCGACGGAGGGGTGATACTCACCGCCTCTCATAACCCCTCACCGTACAACGGGATAAAATTCCTTCAGCCCTCCGGGCCGGCCCTGCCGGCGGACCAGGCCGAGCGGCTGAAGGAAATCTGGCGGCAGGGAAACTTCGCCCTGCAGGACAGCCTGCACACCGGCAGTGAATCTCACAACGCCGACACCCATGAAACGCATGTAACCGCCGTCTGCGAAACGGTGGACCCCGCCGCCATTGCCGCCGGCGGTTTCACAGCCGTGCTCGACAGCATCAACGGCGCCGGCTGCGCCGCCTCGCCCATACTTCTGAAGCGCCTCGGCTGTAAGCTGGTGCACCTGAACGCCGAGCCGACGGGGCGGTTTGCCCACGAGCCGGAGCCTATCGAGCCGAACCTCGGCGCCCTGGGCCAGGCGGTGCTTCGCGAAAAGGCAAACGTCGGTTTTGCGCAGGACCCCGACGCGGACCGGCTGGTGCTCGTGGACGAGCAGGGACGATTCATCGGCGAGGAATACACCCTGGCGCTGGCGGCGGCGTTTGTATTACGACATCGCAAGGGGAAGCTGGCGGTGAATCTTTCGACCAGCCGCATGATCGACGACATCGCCGCTGCCGCCGGCGTGGAGGTCGTCCGCGCGCCGACGGGCGAGGCCAACGTCGTGGAAGCGATGCAGCGGGAAGGGTGCATCTTCGGCGGGGAGGGCAACGGCGGCGTGATCGATCCGCGCGTGGTGTCCGTGCGCGACAGTCTGACGGGCATGGCGATGATCCTGCAATACCTGGCCGAGACGGGCAAACCGCTGAGCGAACTGGTTGCCGCCATCCCGGCCTATCACCTGCTGAAGCTCAAGTTTCCCTGTCCCGCCGACGCCGCGGCGAAGGTCGTCGAAAAAACGCGGGCCGCCTTTGCCAATCGCCCCGGCGCGACGTTCAACAATGCGGACGGCCTGCGGATCAACCTGTCCGATCGCTGGGTATCCGTTCGCGCGAGTAACACCGAACCGATCATGCGCATTTTCGCCGAAGCGCCCAGCCGGGCCGACGCCGAAGCCTTGGCGGGCGAAGTTCAGGCCCTGGCGCAGAGCGTAATTGGAGCGGGATAAACCATTGCCGTGGTTTCGCCGTCCGGGGCGTATTCCGCCGCGTCGGGGAAACGCTGCAGGATTTCCTCGAACGTCGCGGGCGAGAATTCCGTGTTTCCCTCGTATCGTCGGATCATTTCGCCGTTGGCGTCGAGGATGGTGATCCAGGGATTTTCCCGGCCGAAGGATGTTTCCACCTTCGCGCCGCCGGTGGAGGGGTCCTGCCCGACGTACCGCAACTCGAAGGAAAACAGGGGCGTTTGCCCTCCGGTCGGCGGGGAAGGTTTTTGATTGTCCAGAACCATTTTAAACTGCGCCCGCCCCTGCCGTTGAGCCACTTCCCGCATCGCCAGGGTCATCAGGCCTTCGGGCAGGTAATTTTCCGGGATCGCCGTCGTCGAGGAAAATCCCGCGCCGTCGATGTTCTGATTTACCTGAAGGTTTCGGTCGCGCAATTCGATAGCCGCCTCGGTAACCTTTACTTGCGGCGGCTGGAGCACGACCTGCTGCGAGTGATATTCCCCCTGTTCGGCGTCGTTGCTCAGGCGCCAGCGGCTGGAAAGGCGAACCTGCTTGTGCGGGGCGTTTTCTCTGCGAACGAATCCGCCAATGGCGCCGTCGGCGCCGGCCTGGCGATGGTGCATCTCCCAGCCGACGACGTTTCCCTCGCGACGAATAAAAAACCATCGCTGTTGTCGGGCGTTTTGGGGCCAATAGTGTTTAATTCCCTGGCGACGAATGGCGGAGAGAATTTCCCTTGCGTCCCGCGCCGGCGCGCCCTTGTGCCACGCCAGCACCCACGCGACGGCGCTGCACACGCCCAGGATCGCCAGGAGCACGAGGGACCGGAAATTTTTTCGCCACGTCTCGACTGGAATGTTTGCGGGAACCATTTGCTCATACTACGCCCCCGCCCGGCTGGGTGCAACCACGCGATTGACGCGCGGAAAGGGGGTGAGCGACCGGATTTTCCGGCATAAACAAAAAACAGAAATTCCGACACTGAGTTCCTGAGAAACAGAGAAGATATAGAGGAGGGAAAAAATAAAAAATCTTCTCAGTTCCTCAGTTTCTCTGTGTCGCGTTTTTTACATGCCCACAGGGCTCAAAGCGATCAGAAAGGCGCCGCCAGGAAAAAAGATCACTCACGAAAGGGAGAAAGGCAAATCAGACATCGTAGCGAGGTCGGCCGGTTTCGGGATCGACGGAGTAAAATTGTCCCGGCACGAGGCGGATGCGGTCCAGTGCGCCGCGGAAGCGCTGTTGGACGGCTTTGAGGATTCCGCCCTTCAGGAGGGTTTGCAACTGGAAGCGGTGGGAGGCGGAATCGACCGTTACCGTCAGAACGCCCTGCCGGAAATTTTCCAGGGCGGTGTGACGGCGGAGGTTTTCCGGGATGACTTCATCCCAGAGGATTGCCAGTTCGCTCAATTGTTTGACGCGCCGGCCAAGCCGCTGCTTCATCAGCACGCCCAGCGTGGCGCCCAGTGAGGTGACGCGAGAATCCACCCGCCGCTGCTGCCAGATGGTGCGAAGTTGTGCGTCGTCCATGACAGTCTCCCGCGAAAAACCACTCTCCGCCGATGGTTGAACTTTGAGAAGGGAGGATATATCAGATTCATCGGCATGGTCAAGCACAAAGCTCCAGAAGAAGAAATATGTGCGAGGATTTTTTCCGGCAAAGCTTAAATAGAGTGTCATTCTGAGCGAAGTCGCGTACAAGCGAAGCGAGTACGCGACGAAGTCGAAGAACCTCGATTCCCAGGGTTTTTAGATCCTTCGACTTCGGGGCTCGCTCCGCTCGCCCCTTCGCTCAGGATGACAATTTAAGAAGTGCCCACCAAAAAAATCCTCGCACACGAAGAAATTCCAGCCGGGCGTGTTCGACGCGGGAATGGTCATTGACCGTTTTGCCGGGGGCCTGTATATTGAGTTTATGCCGGTCAGAACCGGTTGGGGAGAGGTGGCAGAGTGGCCGAATGCGCCGGTTTGCTAAATCGGTGTACGTGTCAAAGCGTACCGCGGGTTCGAATCCCGCCCT
>JAFGEJ010000093.1 GCA_016931655.1 Phycisphaerae bacterium | reverse complement strand
GTGGGCGTGAGATCCTTCGACTTCGCTCGAAGACTCGCTACGCTCAGGATGACAACTGGATATTTTTTGATGTGACAAAGTACTAGTTCCCGGTTTTGGAAAACCAGGCCGGACGCACCCACAAGCCCGTTTTTTTGAAAAAACTCGCTTGAAGGCGCCACGAAGAAGACTCGCTTGAAGGCGCCGAAAATTTGAATTACTGCGGGCCGGGCTCGGGTTCATAGCCGGTCAGCAGGAGAAAGCGGTTCGTGTTGAGGATCGGAATCCGCAGCGAAGAGGCTTTTTCCAGAAGCTTTTGATATTCCCGCCAGCTGCGCAGCTGCATCTGGTAGGCCTGCTGGGCGGCGGGAGGGGCGTCTTCCTCGGGTTTGGTTGGTTTAAGTGGTTCCTCGCCCATCACGATGTAGTCGGTCTGGTAGCCTATTTCATCTTCCACGATTCCGCCGGCTTTGCGAATCACGTCCTTGACCTGGTCGGCGCCGAGGTCCGTGGCGGCGCCCGTACCGTACAGGTCGAACAGGCCCTTGACCACGAAGACGTGTTTTCGGACGGGGTGGAAGGCGATGTTGGCCACGTCGTCGCCCACGACGATGGGGGCGTTTTTGTCTTCCCGGACGATTTTACACTCGCTGAAATCGTCGCTGACGTTCGTGACGCGCAGGCTGCCCTTGATGTTTTCCTGCTTCACGCCTTTTTTGCTGTAGACGGCCAGCGTCATGCCCGGCTGGACCTGATCCTTTCCGCCGATATTGACGTAGCAGAGGCCGGCGTTGCGCACGATCTTCTCGATCTGCCCGTCGGCTTTGTTCACCACTTCGGTTTTCCGCGAACCGTGCAGGCGGTGCAGTTCCTCCTCGAGCCGTCGGATCTTTTCTTCCTTCGCCCCCAGTTCGAGAACGGCTTCTTCCAGCCGCTTTTCCTTGGCGCTCAGATCCTGCTGGAGTTCTTCCTTGCTTTTGTCGAGGGTTTCCTGCACGTCCTGGACGGCCTGGTCCTGTGACTGTTTCGCGTCCGTCAGGGCCTGGTCCAACTCGTGGATTTTCTGGTTCAGCTCAGTCAGTTGTTCTTCGTGGGTCTTCTGCTGTTCAGAGGAAGCGGCGTCTTTGCCGGCCAGGGCCTTGTCCTTTTCCTCCAGGGAGGTGTTGAGGTCTCCCACGGTCTTCTGCAGCTCGGAAATCGTCGCCGCGAGGGTTTCGAGTTCCTTCGCCAGGCCGAATCGTCCCGAAGCGGTGATTTCCTTAACGACGGGATTTTCGTAGGCCTTGTCCGCGGCGCTGATCGCCGAGGCGGACGGGAGGTCGCGCTTTCCGGTGATCTTATCCACCAGGTCCTCGGTGTCTTTCTTCCGAACGGCGTTTTCCTTTCGCAGTTCGGTCACCTGCAGTTTGAGGCTGGCGTTCTGCTTCTTTTCCTCGCCGCCGCCCATGAAGCCCATGACGGCCAGGATCGCGGAAATCAGAAACAGAAACACAAAAGCAATCAGAAGATATGGAGGCGCACTACGACGTTGAACAACCCGTGCCATCGCTACCTACTCCTCGACATACAGCCGATAGAACGTTTCAGGGCAAGACCAGGCCCCCGGCGTTTCACCGAGGCGCCTGCACATGAATGCTGATCTTACCCTAGCTTTTCAGGACACTTGCAGACCATGAGTATGCCTTTTTGTATCGGAAAACTCAAGGGGAAAAGATAAGGGATTCATTGGAGCCTCTCGAAAAGAACACCCCGATTACGACGCGTTCCCCGCCGGGGGGTATTCCGTGCAGAGCAGGCGATCGGGGGGGGCGTCTTCCTCAATGGCGGGAAAGCGGGGCAAAGGAGGATAAAAACGGTTGTCGCGGGCGTCGTCGTTGACGCGGGACACCTCGCCGCCCAGCACCATGCCCCCGCCGCGCTCGGCGCAGAAATTGTGATACAGAAACGGTGGAAGCGCGATCGACTCGCCCGGCGAGAGCGTGATTTTCCCGCCGGCAGGGACGGTTCGCTCCACCCCGTCCACGCTGACGGTCACGTCGTTGACCTCGTCGAGCTCTTCCGTGTCCGGTTCGGCGTTCCAGAGCTGAATCACCAGCCGTCCGCCGCCTCGATTGATGATATCCTCCATCTTGGACCAGTGAAAATGCGTGGGGGTGTACTGCTCCTCGTCGCAAAGGAGCAGTTTCTCGCAGTAGTCCTTGACCGCGGCCTCCGGTTCGCCGGGCGTGGCGATCTCGCCGTTGCGGAGGGTAAAGGCGACCAGGCCGACGCGCGAAAAGTCGCCCGAACCGAAATCGGTCACGTCCCAGCCGAGTTTCCGCCGGCGGATTTCGTCGCCTTCCGGGCCGAGGCGGAGCCATTGATCGGGCGTCCAGTGCGCCCAGGGAGGCAGGTGGAATTTTTCTCCGGCGACAAACGCCTCCGCCGCCCGCAACGCCTGATTGATCTCGCTTCGCTTCATGCAATTGCTCCGCTTGAATGAAGAAACCTCTCTATCGTGCGTGCATTTTATCATCCGAAAAAGGGTACTGCAATTCGACTTTGTCTTCGGGTAGAATGTTCCGACATGAGTCAGTTATTGGCGGAAATCCAGCGCCTTGCCCAAGCGGGGGAAGTACGTATTTCCGAACACGGATATGACGAATTGGCCGAAGATGGTATAATGGCGGGAGAAGTTGTTCACGGATTGGCGACGGCGCAGGTGGTTGAAGAATATGCGGACTATCCGAAAGGTCCCTGTCTTCTTGTCAGACAACAGGAACGGAACGGCAGTATGATTCACGCGGTTTGGGGTATTCCCGCCGGGTTTGAGAGTCCCGCGGTGTTAATTACCGCTTATCGTCCCGATCCAAGGCGCTGGTCCGATGATTTCCTTCGGAGAAAGAAATGACGAATCGCAAACACGTCAAACTTGTGCATGAGGGCGGATATGCCGCGGAGGTGGAAGTGACGCTGACGGATACGGATAAGTCCTGGGGGCCGTATCTTTCCCTCTCGGATGTTGAACGGATTGACGCCCTTCGCCAGGCGCTTCGTAACGGAGATGTCAAGACGGCGGAAACGTTCGGCAGGGTGTATCGTCTTGTTCCGGTGTCCGCGGCATGACCGTGTTTTCTCCAACTCGCAATCGTCCCATTGCGCTGGTCACGGGCGCCTCGGCGGGGCTGGGGGCGCAATTCGCCCGGGCGCTCGCGCGGCGGGGGCATGACCTGATTCTCGTCGCCCGGCGGCGGGAACGGCTCGAGGCGCTGGCGGCGGAACTGGCTACCGACGGCGCGGCGGCGGAGGTCTTACCGGCGGACTTGACGAACGACGCCGACCTGCTGCGCGTGGAGGAGCGAATTCGCCGCTGCGAGAATTTGGCGATGCTCGTGAACAACGCGGGCTTCGGCCTGGACGTGCTGTTTCACGAATCCGACCTTGCCGGTCAGAGCGCCATGGCCCGCCTGCACGTGCTGGCACCGACGCACCTGACGCACGCGGCCCTGCCGGGCATGGTCCGGCGCGGGCGCGGGGCCGTCATCAACGTTTCCTCCGTGGCCGCCTGGCTCCAGGGCGCCAGCGGCGTGATGTACTGCGCGACCAAGGCCTTCCTCAACAGTTTCACGCTGAGCCTCGCGGTGGAACTGGCCGGGACGGGCGTGCGGGTTCAGGCGCTGTGCCCCGGCTTTACGTACACGGAGTTTCACGACGTGCTGGGCATGGACCGCGATCTCGTGCCGAAATTCTGGTGGCTGCGTGCGGACTACGTGGTGGAGCAGTCCCTGCGCGGCCTGCGGCGCGGCAAGGTCGTGTGCATTCCCTCGCTTCGCTACAAACTGCTGGCCGCGGTTTTCCGCGCCATGCCGCAATGGCTGATGAGCCATATCGGGCAAAAACGATACAAGGCCCTCCAGGCCCGGCGGGAAAAGGCCAAGTAAGAATTTGAGGTTGTTCAGGAATTCAGGTTACAAAAACAGGGATGGGATTCCCCGGAAAGCTTGTTGTTTTTCGTCCCGAAGGGACAGAAAGCATTTGGCCGGGGGTGAGCGAAGCGAACCCCCGGTAGAAAGCTTACTTTTTTATAGCCCCAACGGGGCGACAGCAACGATTCCTTCTGATCGAACTCGCTGTCGTCCCGTTGGGACTCAATTTTTTAAAAACCCGTTTCCGGGGGTTCGCTTCGCTCACCC
>JAFGEJ010000012.1 GCA_016931655.1 Phycisphaerae bacterium | reverse complement strand
GCGGCAGTTCCTCGACGCGGCCTACTGGAACGTCGAGCTGCGCGATTAAGAGTACTTGGGGCTGTCCGGAAATTCATTTCATAAAACCAATCCGCGATACTGAGTCTCACCCCCGCACTCCGAAGATGGCGGATAGACTTTCCCGGCCCCGGAGGGGTCGGCAGCGTCTAGCCGGGGGTGAGCGAAGCGAACCCCCGGAAAGCGATAAAATGGGTATAGCCCCAACGGGGCGATAGCAGATTCGCTGAAAAGAAGTAATTGCTGTCGTCCCGTTGGAACTTAAAGACAAAAACCTGTTTCCGGGGGTTCGCTTCGCTCACCCCCGGCCACATGCTTTCTGCCCCTAAGGGGCGAAGAAAAGAAGATCGACACAGGAATTTTCGAGACGGCTTTAATTACTCTTCCTCGGGGTGGATCCGTTTCGCCAATTCTTCCGTGTACCCGGCCAGGTGTCCGGCGGGGATGGTCCAGGCGTCGTCCGTTACGATACAGACGCGCACGGCCAAGCCGCTTTGGGCGAAAAGTTTGCTCCAGTAACGTTTCGCTTCGTCGGCCTGGGAGGGCTTGCACTGGCAGACGATCACTTCGGGCTTGGCGGACAGGATGCTCTCCACGGACGGCGTGTGCCAGCCGCGCACGTCGGCCAGCACGTTCACCCCGCCGGCCAGGCGGATCATCTCGTCCAGAAATATTCCCCCGCCGGCGGCGAAGGGATTCTGGTAGTCCATGACGAATAATACGCGTCGCGTCGGCAGGGATTTCGTGGTTTCCCGCACGTGGGCGAGTCGCCGGCGGAACGCCTCGGCCTTGGCTTTTCCCAGGTCGTCTCGGCCGACAATTTGCCCGATGCGCGCCGTGGCGTCGGCTATGTCCTCAAGCGTCTCGATACGGAAATGCTCGATCTTCAGGCCCGGGCGAAGGCGCCGCAGCGTTTCGTAATTTCGCGGATCGGACTGCGTCAGGATCACGTCCGGTTCCAGCGCCAGAATCGGCTCGGTGCGCACCGCCTGGGCGTTGCCGACGACGGGCAGGCGTCGGCCGTCCGGCGGGGAGGCGTATTCACTTACCCCCACCACGTGATCGCCCAAACCCAGGTCGAAGACAATCCTCGTCAGTGCCGGGGAGAACGGGATCATTCTGGGCCGGGGCGCGGCGGGGCGCCCGGCGGAGTTCGGACAACCCGCCGCCGACAGCAGAAATACCGCCGTGAATACCGTGGGGGAAAATTTCATTCTTCTTTGTTTGGCAAAATGCAACAGGGGGATGTTATACTGCCATCCCGTGGTTTTCGTATTCTATCCTGATTTTTAAGGACGGACGACATGATTCTGCACTTGATCCGGGTGTTCTTTCTCGTGGTGGTTCTGGCGCTGACGCTGTCCTTTGCCTTCAGCGACGAGATTTATACCGAAGGCTCGACGTACATCACCGTGTACATTCTCGTTCCGGCGCTGCTGGCCGCGGCGGTGGTGCTGGCGGACATCGTGTGGCACGGAAAACGTCTGGCGCACCTCAGCGGGCTGTTCTTCGGCCTGCTGGCCGGGCTGGTGATCGCCTACGTGCTTTCGCTGGTGGTGGACCTGGTGACGAAGCTGTACCCCTCCCCGACGCCGACGGAGCGTCCGGCGGTCCTGGCGGAAGACCCCAAACCCACCCGCGCCGACATCGACAAATTCGACCGGGAACAGAACGCTCACTTCGCCTACATCCGCTACCAGCATACGGTACAACTCGTGAAGTTCCTGCTCGGCGCCGCGGCGGTGTTCCTGTGCGTTACCATCGTGATGCAGACAAAGGACGATTTCCGGTTCATTGTGCCCTACGTGGAATTCTCCAAACAGACCAAGGGCGCCCGCCCGATGGTGCTGGACACGTCCGTCATTGTTGACGGGCGCATCACGGATATCGTTAACACGAAAATTCTGCGGAGCGAACTGATTGTACCGCGATTCGTGCTGGCGGAATTGCAGACCATCGCCGATTCGCAGGACAAGCTCAAGCGCAACCGCGGGCGGCGCGGCCTGGACGTGCTCCAGAACCTTCGCCAGTGCGACGTTGCCGACGTGCGCATTCTCGACGTGCGCGTTCCCGCCGTCGAAAAAGCTCCCGACGTCGACGCCAAACTCGTCGCCCTGGCGGAACATCTCAACGGGCAGATTATCACCAACGACTACAATCTCAACAAGGTCGCCCAGCTTCGCAACATCGAGGTGATCAACATCAACGACCTGGCCAACGCCTTAAAGCCCGTGGTTCTGCCCGGCGAGACGATGCGAACGAAGATCATCAAGCCCGGCGAGGAGGCGGGCCAGGGCGTGGGATATCTGGACGACGGCACAATGGTCGTGGTCGATCAGGGACGGTCTCACATCGGAAACGAAGTTGACATTGTCGTCACGAGCGTGTTGCAGACCTCAGCCGGCAAGATGATCTTCGGCCGGCATGCCTCCGCCGCACCACACCACGACAATCCGAACGCCTCCCGACGGGACCGACACGCGTAGCAAGCCCTACAACTCCAGCGGGCTGACGTAGTCGCCCTTGGCGGCCTTGAGGGCTTCGAGCCGCTCGCGCTGGGCTTTCAGTTCGGCCTTCATGGTTTCAGGCGTGTCGGAGACCGTGGCGAAAATCTTGTCCATGCGATCCAGCTTCGCCAGACACTCCGGGATGCGGATCATGAACTGATCAACGTAGTCGGTTTCGCTGTAATCCTTGTCGAGGACCTGTTTGAACAGCCGTTTGAGGTCTTCGTACTTCGGAATCAGCCCGTAGGCGGCGTCAAGGGCCTCGACTTCGCCGTGAACGCGAAGTTCCATCCACTTCAGCCAGACGGCCTTATCGAGTTTGCCGTTAAGATACTTGCCGTCCTTCTTGATGAAGTAATTCGTGCCGAAAACCTTCGGCCGCTGGATGGTTTTGGCGAATTCCAGGTTGTTGCGAATATATCGACCGACGGACATGGAAAGGAAGTCCATGTTGCTCATGACGTTCCACGACCGCACGCCGACGGCGCCGAGGGTGGCGGCCGTCGTTTCGGATTCCAGCGTCGCGCCCATCGTACAGACACCGTGCTCCCAGCTGTACGCCTCGCGGACGGGCACGGACGTGTCGGAATCGCGCCCGCCGTAGATGATCCCGCCGACGGGCAGGCCCTGCGGCGCGTCCCAGTCGGGATCGGCATTTTCCAGATCTCGCATCTGCACGGTGTAGCGGGCGTTCTTGTGGCTGGGGGTGGTTTCCGCGCCGTCGGGGCCTTTTTGCCCCGCCTTCCACGGCCCGCAGTAGTTCTCGCCCTGGTCGGGTATCTCCCCGTCCATGCCGATCCAGTACGGCTTGTTGTCCTTCACGAGCACATTGGTAAAGATCACCTCGCCGGGCTTGTGCAGCACGTCCCAGATCACCGGATCGTCCTGCGAGTTGATGTCGGTGATGATGCCGAAGATGCCGCTCTCGACGTTGACGGTGCGGAACTGCCCGTCGATCACGCGGAAGTAGGCCAGGTCGTCGCCGACGATGTTTTCGCCCGGCACCATGGCGGTGGAGGTTTTTCCGCACGCGCTGGGAAACGCGCCGCAGAAGTACGTCCTGCGTCCCTTCGGGCCGTTGACCCGCATGACGAACATGTGCTCCGCGAGCCAGCCTTCGCGATCGGCCTTGCGCAACGCCAGGCGAAGCGAGAGTTTTTTCAGGCCCACCGTGTTGCCCGCGTACTGCGTGTTGACGGAAATCACGGTGTTTTTCGTGTAGTCCATGTAGATCCGCTTGTGTTCCACGTCGCTGGAGGTCATGCGTTCGTCCACCGCGCCGGTGGCGTGGCGGAACTTGAAGAACTCAAAGTCGCCCTGGGCGGCGTGGCGCTTGAATTCCTCGTAGCCGTTGCGATAGAGCAAATCTTCGCTGTGGGCGACGTAGGCCGAGTCCGTGATCTGCAAACAGGGAATCGAAAACGGGCTGTTGACCGGACCGAGGCAGAAGAACCGCACGAGCATGATCCGCCCCCTGTAGCTGTCGCGCTGGTAGCTTTCGATCTCGGCAAGGCCTTCCTCGCGGGGCATCTGGTTGAGCTTCGGGTCCAGCGTTTCACCCGCGGGCACAAGATATTTCGTCACTTCTTTGTCCCGGCCCTGGTCGAAATACCCGTCGAAATGGATGGTGTGGCCCTGGATGTTCAGCGGGCGCTCTTCCCTGTTATCGATGGCCAATTGGCGAATCCAGGCGACGTCCTTCGCCGAATCGTCGCAGACAACGACCTTCGCCGGCTGACACAGCTCGACGGCGTGGGCGATAAACTCGTTCACTTCGTCGTTCTTTAGCGCGGCAATTTTGGCAAAACTCGCTTCGTCCATCTTCGATTTCAGTATGTCTACAGTATGACCGCTCATGATATTCCTCGGTGATGGGGAGTGTCCCGGCCTCGATCTGGTTGTATCGGTCCGGCAGAAAACGCGGGTAGTGATCCTCCGCCAAAGAAACCGATTTGCTTTGGGGCACTTCATACGGGAATTGTTTTACAAAGTCAAGCGCTATTCCGACGAACTTTCTTTCGTGCCGGCGGAGAGAATCACGCCGGGCGGTTGCAAATTCCCGCCGGTTCGTTACCATACCGACATGGCCGAAGCGGAATCTTCATCCAGCGCGATCACCTACAAGCAGGCCGGCGTCGATATCGAAGCCGGCGACGCGATGGTGGAACGCATCAAGCCCCTCGTGCAGGCGACGCACAATCCCCGCGTCATGGACAACTACGGCGGATTCGCGGGGCTGTTCCGCCTGGACTTCGGCGAACAACTGTTCCGCAAACAATACCGCGACCCCGTCCTGGCGGCCTGCACCGACGGTGTGGGCACGAAGCTCAAAATCGCCTTCCTGATGAACCAGCTCGATACCGTCGGGATCGACCTGGTCGCGATGAGCGTCAACGACCTGATCTGCGGCGGGGCCGAACCGCTGTTCTTCCTGGATTACCTCGCCACGGGCAAGCTAAACCCGCAACGGATGGCCGAGATCGTCAAGGGCATCGCCGACGGCTGCCGCCAGGCCAACTGCGCCCTGCTGGGCGGCGAGACGGCCGAGATGCCCAGCTTCTACAAACCCAGGGAATTCGACCTGGCGGGGTTCGCCGTGGGCGTGGTCGAGCGGAATCGCATCATCGACGGGCGATCCGTCAAGCCGGGCGACGTGGCCATCGGACTGGCCTCCAGCGGGCTGCACTCCAACGGCTACGGCTTGGCGCGGCACGTGCTGCTGGACGCGGCCGGGTATAAAGTCACCGATCGACCCGCGGAACTGGCCGGCGCGAGCGTCGGGGAGGAAATGCTCCGCCCGACGTGCATTTACGTCCGGGCCGTCCTGGACGTGCTTCAGTATTACAAGGTCAAGCGTCCCGTCAAGGCGATGGCCCACATCACCGGCGGCGGCCTGCCCGGCAACCTGCCACGCGTGCTGCCCGACGGCCTGACCGTCCGCATCAAGGAAAACTCCTGGCCGGTTCCGCCGATCTTCTCCCTCATCGCCCGCAAAGGCCCCGTTGACTCCATCGAGATGAAGCGGGTGTTCAACATGGGAATCGGGTACGTGATGATCGTTGCGCCGAGTTTTGTCCGTTCGATTCTCGCCCGGCTGCGCCGCGGCGGACACCGCGCGTGGGTGATCGGCAAGGTCAAAAAAGGCGGCCCGGAACTCCAGTGGCATTGACCCTCCCCTCTTCTCATCAAAAAGAGACCGCGAATTACGCGAATAAAAACGAACTATCCTTTCTTCTCAGGCGGCTTCGCCTTGCCAGGGAATGGACCAAGGATTTCTCGGCAGAGGCGAGTAGCAAGTATATCTCTCCATTCTTTTTGCCGGACACCATCACGATTTTCATGTGTCAGGTTTGAAATCTCAGCATGTCCTGGTTTCCCCGGCAATGGTTTTGGATTCACCTCCATTCCACAAGTCCGTAAATCTTCAGCACAAAGAACAGCAACATAAAAGCTGCGACCTTCTCTTCCATAAGCAGCGGATTGCTCCGGGGTGACGAAAATATCGCGGTCTAATGACAATCCCGTCTTATCACTTTCGGATGGTCTGAAAGCAACTAACATAACTGGAGGAACTTTTTGAGGATCATAAAAATGCGCCGGTATTCGACGGTAAAGTAATTCATCATCAGTTATAAATTTCGACTCACCCCTCATCAGAGTTACTCAGACAATGTATGATTCGACCAGTCGACAATCCTCAAAACGAAGGAATTCCACCGTCAAATCAGAATTGATTGTGAGAGATACGTGTTGCAGACCCTGATATGCTTCAAACGTAATTCCTCCTTCTCCATCTGGTGCAACCCGGTCAAAGGCAATATTATTGTTGTCTCTCCAACGATTTGCCGACTGAAAAGCAAGTTCAATAATATCTCGAGAAGGGGGGGCAAAATCATTATCCCAAATCAATTTACTGGGATCTTTCCACCATGACTCGAGCTGATCGATGATTTGATTCCATTTTTTCCTGTTCTCCATTTCCAGCATCGCAACATCCGCAAGCTGTTCATCACCGGCCGCTTTTGTGTTACCGTCCCCCTGAACGGGATCACTCAATGAAAAGGAGGTATCAAGTGTTGTCATGTTGTGCTCCAGTATTGATGCGATTCTTCCGTCGTAAAATCACAAAAAGCATCCACAATGGTGTCATGTCCCAAATCCAATCCTTTGTTCAGAGCTTCACTCGCGGGCAATTCCTGATCCAAAGGTCCTCGTGCCGTCAGCTTCAATACAAACGCTTCTTCACCGTCCGTAGAACCAAGGCGTCCGTGTTGAAGTTCCACATGCAATCGTCCCTGCTTGGGAACAATTTCGAATCGCCAATTGCCGGACGGGTTGGCGAGTTGAATCCGTTCATCCGTCGTAGTAAACGGCATGGGAAATCGGGTGAAAACCCGGCTCCAATCTTCCGGAGTCTGCCAAACCGTTCCACGCTTAATGTGGTTCACATAAGTAATTTCCCATTGATTGGGTTCAAGATCACCAATGTTGGATTTTTTTAGAAATGCCTTAAATTTTAACAGTTCTTGGTTAAATTCAGGACGTACCGTTGAGTATCGAGGATAATCCTCACCACTTCGACCAAGCCAGTTATAATGAAATCGACTATTCTGAACCTGAATCATCCTTGAATAATCCGCCTTTTGAATCCGTAAACGGCAAAGCGGTTCTTGAGAAAATTTCAAATTGATAGCGCCCGGGAAAAATTTCCGTTCGCCGAATTCCTCAAACTGTTCACTCAGAATGGGGCTATCTTCCACTTCCGGCCATTCCGATCCAAGACTGTTCCAATATGCGCCCAAATGCGCATTGGTTAACCCACGAATTGGATTGAATTGAATCCCCAACACCGTCTCAATGACGGGGGGGCGTTGAAATGAGTCTCTTCTTTTTTCCGACATGTCAAATCCACATTTGTATAGGTATCGGATATTTCTGTTTTTCCCGCTAGCCTTCCCAAAAACTAGCGATTGGAATCATCGCGTTTCCCTTAAGAAGAAGCATAGCATCTTTCCCGTGTCCTTTTCAATCCCCGATTTCCATGTGTTTTTGATTATACAGACAAAAATTCTTTTTGTTATGGGGTCTAAATTAAATGCAGTCGGCCAGGGATGCCGAGCGGAGGCGATTCTCGAAAATCTCCTGGAGTTCCGTCCAGATGTGATGCACCTTGCAGGTATCGACCTGGTCGCACTTGGGCGGGTCGTATTGGCAGAAGTTAAGATACTGCGGCCCTTCGACGGCTTCGATGATTTGCAGCAGGTTGATCTCCTTCGGGTCGCGTGCCAGAACGTAACCTCCGTTTTTCCCACGAATGGGCGTTACCAGGTCCGCCCGCGCCAGCAGGCCGAAGACCTTGGCCAGGTATTCACGCGACAGGTCCCGCAGTTCACACACGTCGGCCAGCGTGGTGGGGCCCTTGCCGTACTGCTGGGCCAGCACCACGGCGCCCCGAACCGCCAACTCCGCCGCCAGTGAAAGTTTCATCGTCGTACCTTTCCTGCTATTTGCATGTAAAAACCATGCACCTTGTCCACGAATTTCACAAAAAAATTCGTGCCGTTCGTGTAATTCGTGGATTCTTTCTGAAGCAAATGCGTGGCGGAGTCCCTTAGGGACTCCGCCGCGTTACGCCAATTTATAACAGCAAATTAACATGGTGGAGCAGGTCCCGAAGGGATGCCATAGGTAGGCTCCACCATGCAATAATTACGTGTGTTTGGCATAACTTACGCGTCCTGTCGCTCGCGGGCTGCCTTCTGGAGACTCGGAAGGAAGTATTCCCGCACGACGCGCCGCCAACTCATTTGCTGGGCCAGGGCGTATCCTTCGTTCAGCCGCCGCCGGAGCGATTCCTCGTCTCGCGGCAGGCGGCTGAGAATTAAATCCGCCAAGCGGCGCCCCTCGAGCGATTCAACCTCGTCGCGCCGCTGTATACTTAATGATAGCAGCTCTTCCAGCTCGATGCGCTTCGGAAGGCGAAGAAAATCACCCTCGATGATGTTTTCGCACGGTTCGTCCCGCATGGCTTCGCGCACGAAGCCCATGCAGCCGCAGACGTTGGAGGCCGCGCACAGCGCCCCGAAGCTCAGCGGTTCGAGCTGGCTGATGCCGAACGGCTCGTACACGCTCAGGCCGAACTCCAGGTCCGTCCCGCGGCGCAGGTCGGCGATGGTCGTTTCTTCCGGCACGCGCTGTCCGCAGGCCTGCCGGGAGAAGCCCCACTGGTTGATCAGCACGGCCCGGCCGGCGGTGTGCGTTTCATTGAAGATTCGGAACGTTCGTCCGACGACTTCCTCTCCGCCGCACAGGTCGGGATAGCCTTCCTCGTGGTTCAAAGGCCAGCCGTAAGCCTGCTCCATCTGCCGCACGTCCCGCCCGCGACGCACGCCGCCCAGCGTGCCGAGCATGAAGTACACCGCCGTTTCGCCCCGCTGTTTCAGCAGCGGCTCCATTTCGTGCAGCACGCGCACATCCCGCCAGATGCCCTTGCTCAGCACCGGCCGGGCCACGTGCGTGAAAATCCACGTCGGTTCGTAGCCCAGGAGATTCCGGGCGTATTCCTTCAGCAGCGACCGGCTGCGGAGTTTCTGCTCCAGAGAAATCTCCTCCGCGGGAATGCCGTTGTACACCCGGTCGATCATGCCGGGGCGCTCGAAGTGCGGGTCGAGAAACTTCAGTTCCGAGGCGATAAAATCCCCCACGGCGAAGACGTGATCGCAGAACCGGGCCGCCTTGACCAGCGGGTGCTTGAAATTCTCCTTCACCCGAGGGAAGACGTCCTCCAGCGTTTTGCCCCGGATTTCTTCGCGTCCCAGCAGGTTGTAGAACATGGTGTCGTGGCCGGGCGTTTTTTCCACGATGGGGCGGACCGAGGCGACCTCGTGGGCGTAAAAGACGGTCTTGACGTTCGGGCGTCCGTCGAGGACGGCCTTGAGGGCCGTGGGCATGCCCATGTATTCGTGGGCCAGAATCAGCACGGGTTCGTTTGTCCCGTCAACGCCGATAATTCGCAGCGCCTCCATGCCCGGCTCGGCCAGGCGGACGTACTGCTCGTATTCCCAGGTGTTCTGGAAATCGTGCGAGGGGACGCCGAATCGCTTCCAAAGCAGACCCTTGAACAGATTCAGCCGGGGCTGGTTGGCGTGGAACACGTCCACCAGCAGCACCTCGACCTCCACGCCCCGCCCGCTGTACGGCTCCTGCAGGCGGCGCGTGCCGTAGATCACGCCCGCGTCGTACGTGCGTTCCACGTGCGAAAACTTGTCGCGCCATTCGGGCGGGCGGACTTCATCCAGGCTGCTGTAGATGATCTTTCCCTCCTCGCCCAGGCGTTCCTCCAGCGGGCGATCCGTCGTGAACAGCGGGCCGAGCAGAATGGTCCTTGTGGCCTGCTCGGCGTAGGCGTCCGCCGTCGTGAGGCCTTCAATTACCGTACCGATGCCGCCGATCTTCTCCACCGCTTCATGCGTAACGTGAACGACGATCATGTACGTCTCCTCAGGAAGCCGCCGCGCCGTCGGCCTGTCGGTTTTCCCGCGCGGAAGGTTCTCCATAGCCAAGCGTCGCCAGCCGCAATGCGCAAAGGCCCTGACCGATCACCAGAATTATCAATCCGCTAAAGGCGTTTTTCATCACGGCGATCCATGCCTCTTTCGCGGCTTGCGCGCTGGATGGCTCGACCAGATCTTCGATATGTTCGAGCATTCCCACCGGCGTGGCGTAGAGAGGAGAGATGCTTTCGGTCACCATGGCCAGCAGGCTCGGTCCCAGCAGGCAGGCCGCGATGAACAGAATCCCCACGAGAAAGCCGGCCAGGCGACTCGTGAGCACGCCGGCCTGAAACAAACTCGCGTAGCCCAGTAAAAACAACGCCCAGACGCCCGCCACCGCCAGCAACACGCGGGCGGAAATCCTCGCCTGGAAGAAATATTGGTTGATCGCCAGCGTCACAGCCAGTGTGATCCCCCAGATCAGAAGTCCGGCGAACCAGCTCGGTGAACCGTCGTCGAAAAGGCCGCGAACGATGGTATTGCCCCGCGGTCCCCTGGGGCGATGGCGCATCCACGCGGCGGCCTTGTCCATCGTCGGCGTCTGGAGGATCATCCACAGCAGAATGACCGCCCCGAAACCCGCCAGGTACGCCAGGCAAATGGCAACTACCGCTTCGGCGCTTTCCAGGGAGCTGTAGTTTGGCGAGTGGAGGCACACCTCCGCGGCGCGTCTTACATTGTCCGCCAGGAATCCCACAAGCAGTCCGTGAAAGAGCGCCAGACCGATCAGACCCTGCCATCGGGGCGAACGAGCGGCGTCGGGCCTGGCCAGGCCCCGGCCCGCGGAAAGGAAAAACACGACCGCCAGGAAAAGATAAAACGCCACAGGTCCCGCCTGCCACGGGACGGGCAGTGAATAAAAATGGAACGCATTCTGCTGAATCAGGGGCGGCAATTCGTGGACCGGGATCATCGACCATCCGAGACACGCCAACGGCGCCAGGGGCAGCAACGGCAGAATCACTGTTTTTTCACCGAGCAGTGCGCTGGAAATCCCCATCGACAGCAATAAAAACACGATCGCCGCCAGTCCTCCCAGCGACATTCGGCCCAAACCCAGGCTCGCGAGAAGCCCCAGAAAGCCCGACGCGATAAAGCCGGACAACGCGATGGCGTGCAGCCAGAGGATTCGTTCCATCTCCACCTCGCCGATCAGGGCGGAGATCGTACCGACGGCCCCGGCGAGCGCCACCACGATCAGCGCCCACGTACATCGCCCCAGAAGCAGGCCCAGGGCCTTGCGAAGGGGATGCAACGGGAGCGTTTCGAGAAATTCATGCGTGTTCTGCTTGCGCTCCTGAACGACGCTGTCGCCCATGATCCAAAGCGTCACGAAGATCGCCACGAACAGTTCCAGCCCGAAGCAGAACCAGGCGTATCGGTAGCCCGTCAGTTGCGAAAGGGAAACCTGATTTCCATGGGTGAGGTGTCGAGAAACGTCCTCAGAAGCGTCTATGTAAATACATACAAAGATAAAGCCCATGAACAGACCCAGCCCGAGCATCCACCCCCAGAAGCCGGATCGGCCGAAGCTCGAACGGACGCCGCGATAGATCAATGGATTATTGATTGGCCACATGAGAGCTCCTTTCGGCAATGCGAAGGTACGCTTCGTGCAGACTGCTAGCCGATTCCTGGAACAACACCACACGCACGTTCCGGGCGATCAGATCTCTCAGCAGATCGGCAACGGTTTCATCGTCGCCCTCGAAGTCGAACCGCAACAGCATCGTGTCGGTTTGAAGTTCACTGACGCTCTCTCGCTGCTCCAGAAAACGAACAGCCGCCGCCTGCGAACCCTCCAGCACGCGGAGTTGCAGTTTTCGCCGCGGCAGGAGCCTGCGAATGACCTGTTCGGTCGGCCCGGCTTCAAGAAACACGCCCCGATCCATAATCCCCACCGAGGTGCACAGGTCGGAAAGCTCCGCCAGAATGTGCGAGGAGATAACGATGGTCGCTCCGCCGGAACGGACGTACTGGAGGACGTCGAACAAGCGCTTCCGGGCCAGGGGATCCAGGCCGCTGGCGGGTTCGTCCAGCAGCAGCAACCTGGGCTTGTGCAGGATGGCCCTGCCGAGGCCCAGCCTTTGCACCATGCCGCGGCTGAGACCTTTGCAGAGGGCGTCGGCTTTTTCCTCCAGGCCGATCAGCCGGATCACGTCCGCCACGCGACGAGTCCGTTCCCCGCCCCGCAGACCATGGGCCAGGGCGAAGAAATTCAGAAATTCCCGAACCGTCAGATCACGATACACCTGGAAAAAATCGGGCATGAATCCGGTAGTGCGTCGCGCCGCCAATGGGTCGTCCCACAGATCCTTTCCTTCCAGCAACACACAGCCGGCTGTAGGCTCCAGCGTCGTGGCGAGGATTCGCAGCAGCGTGGTCTTGCCCGCACCGTTGGGACCGATCAGGCCGTAAATCTCGCCGCCGGGAATCGACAAATCCACGTCCGCCAGGGCGACGACGTTGAAATATTCCTTCCGCAGGCGGCGCAGCTCGATGATGGAATCAGCCATGATAATGCCTCCTCTCCGCCGGGACGAACCTCAGCGGAACGTGCATTTGGGGGATGAATGTATTCCCTTGCTATCGCGCAACGTATTATGGGTCGGGACGAAGTGATGGTAGTCGAATTTCCGGAAAGATACAATCCCAATCGCGGCGCGGTGATATTGCGGAGAGGCGCCGTATTCAGGAGCGGAAAATTTTGAGATTTACAGAAGGTTGTACTGCTTCATTTTCCGCAGGAGGGTTGTGCGGTGGATATTGAGTTTTCGGGCGGCGGCGGAGCGGTTTTGTTTGCACTCGGCCAGGGCGTTCTGAATCGCGCGGATTTCCGCCTCCGCCAGCGAGCCGAACGCTTTGACGGACGCCGGGCATGTTTCGCCGGCCTCCCGCGCCTCCGCCGATTCGGACCGATACTCCCAGAACTCCTCCTCCGGCGGAATGGGCGGCAGGTCCGCGGCATAAAGGCGCTCCACCCAGCAGCACAGTTCGCGGACGTTGCCCGGCCAGGCGTAGGAGTACAGGCTTTGGAGGGTCAGTGGATCGAGCTCGCGCACGTCCATGCCGTATTCGGCGGCGTAGTAGTTCAGGTAAAATTCCAGCAGCGGTTTGATGTCCTCCCGCCGGTGTCGCAGGGCGGGAATCCGCACGCGCACCACGTTGAGGCGGTGGTAGAGGTCCAGGCGGAATTTTTCCTTTCGGACGGCCTCGGCCAGCGGACGATTGCTCGCCGCGATGAACCGCACGTTCACCGGAACGGGTTTCGCGGCGCCCACGGGCGTGACTTCACGTTCCTGGAGCAGGCGAAGAAGCTTCGGCTGAAGATGAATCGGCAGCTCGCCGATTTCGTCCAGAAACAGCGTGCCGCCATCCGCGGAGCGGACCATACCCAGCGTATCCCCAGCCGCGCCGGTGAACGAACCCTTCACGTGGCCGTAAAACTGGCTCTCAAACAGCGACTCTGCCACTCCCGGACAGTTCACGGGAATAAACGGGCCGTCCGCCCGCCGCGATCGGCGGTGGATCCGCTTGGCGACGAGTTCCTTGCCCGTTCCCGATTCGCCTTCCAGCAGTACCATGCAATCGTTGCACGCCACGGCGTCCACGAGACGAAGCAGCCGTCGGAACACCTCACTTCGCCCGATGAACGTCGGGTTATTTGTGTCCTGTGCTCCGACCTCCAAAGCCGGAAATCGTTCCTGTTGTGCCACAGTACCGTACTCCTCCGAGTCTGTAACGATACACCACGTCCTTGCTTAGCGCTTGCCGGGGACAAAACCGGCGCACACCGGCACCACCATGAAAATACAGCGATGCCTCCATCACCATTCCTACTTCCGGTTCGAGCACTAGAGGGGCAACTTCCGAGCGAAAAGTTCCTCGTACCATTTCTTATATACGAATCTCCCCGATTCTGCAAGCGAAAAACCGACGAATCCGCAAGAAACTTTACAATACCTTACCGGTACTTACATTGAAATACTACAGGATTTGTTGGTTCTTTTAGAAGTTCTTCTTGAATCAGACTGTTACACACAACATAACGCGGCATCCCGGCGTTCGCGGTGGCTTGCCGTTCCGCGTTGTTGTTTTTCCACGTTGGTCTTTCAGGTATTTTCCATATCATTACACACGTGCGAAACATTCTTTCCGCTTGCCAATGAATTTCCATTGTCCCGATTCTTAAAAATGTGATATCTCGTTGTTTTATAGTGTCTTATAAAAATATATCTTGGTCTTGTTCCACGAGTGGAAAAAGACGATTTCGTAATTATTCCCACTTTTCCATCCATTCCGGCTGGGGTTTTTCCGATGTTTTTAATGAATTCCTGTAGTGATCGGTTTGCGAATACCTTGGTGCGGGGGGAATCGACAAGGTACAGGGAAAGGAATTTGAACTATGAGGATTATGCTGATTGAGTCGGACTGGAACTTCGAGGCCAAGGCGGTGGCATATCTCGAATCCCGTGCCGACATGGTGGTTCGTCAATCGCCCGCGACGGCGGTTCGACACGCCCAGGCGTGGCAGCCGGACGTGGTGATCCTGGCCGCCGAATACGCCGGCGAGGAATTGCTCAACGGCCTGCGGGCGCTACCCTCCCGCCCGGCCATTTTGATTACCGAACACATGAGCCGATTCGACCGCGCCTGGCGGGCATGGCAACTCGGCGGCGACGAGCTACTCATGAAGCCGCTGTTCCATACCCGCGAACTGCACGACGCGATCGTAATCGCCATGGAGCGCGCCGCCCTCAGCGCCGGCCTGGCGCCCGCCGCGTCGCTGGCCGCCTCGGCGTAGACGTTTATTACAACCGGTTTTTCCCGTCGACGTCGCACAACGCCGCCGACGAAGTTTGCCCTTCGCCTTCTTTTTCTCCATTCTCCTTCAGCCGCCCCGCTCGGGCGGCTGCGCGCAGAAAACACCCAAACGCCTAAAAAAGACTCCAAAAAACCATTGACATAATATAGACTGCGGTGTATTATCCGTCGCGGTATTTGACTCAGGAGTCGGCCTTGCCGGGCAAAACGCCAAAATCCGCCGTTCCGGAAGAATCCAGGGGCGCTCGTCCCCCCCGAGCCGAGTTGGAGGTATTAAGCTGCCTTTGGCAGCGGGGAAAAGCCACCGTTCGGGAACTTCGTGAGGCGATGGCAGAGTACAGACCCATGGCGCACGGGTCCGTGGTGAATTTACTCAAACGGCTCGAAGCCAAAGGACTGGTTCGCCATGAAAAAGGGCCCGTGGGGAAGGCGTTTGTCTACCTGCCGACGCGACGTCCCGAACCCACGCGGCGACGGCTCGTTTCGGACATGCTTCAGCGCATCTTTGGGGGAAACGGGGTCGCGATGATTTCCACGTTTCTGGACGCCAAATCCATGACGGCCAGGGAACTGGATCAAATGGAAGAACTGATCCGACAAAAACGTTCGAAGAAAACGTCCGAGACGTAAACATGGACAACCTCGCCGAACATGCAGGCGTCATGGTGGAACTGTGGTGGAGATACGTTTTTCACGCCACGTGGACGTCTTCTTTGGCGGCGGTGGTTGTATTGGTCTGTATTCGCCTGGGCCGTCGCTGGCCCGCACAACTCCGGCTGGGCCTGCTGCTGATCGTACTGGTCAAGTTTGCCGTTCCGCCGATGCTGACGTTGCCCGTCGGCCTGTTCAACCGGTTGGGGCCGTCCATCGGTTGGTCGAATACATCCGCGAAATCCCCCACGAATCAGGCCCTCTCGAATTCACTGGAAGAAGGGAACGAACCGGCGCCGATACAAGGCCGCGGGGCGTTCCAGGCCAAATCGGTCCTGATGGCGGTCCACCTTGTCGGATTTGCCGTCATCATCGTATCCATCGTCGGGCAGTGGATCCGGCTGGCGACGGCTGTCCGAAAAGGCCGGCGTATCACAGCCGGCCCGTTGTATGCGCGGTGTAAGCAACTGTTCGCCCGGCTGGGCCTGCGACGCGACGTCAGGCTGGTGGTTGCTTCGAGACAATTTCCGCCCATGGCTTTCGGCGTGGTCCGTCCGACGATCCTACTGCCGGCCTCGGTCGTTCATCGTATGTCGCCCGGCGAATTGAACGCCGTTTTCGCCCATGAATTGATTCACCATCGCCGAGGGGACTTATGGATCAACTGGCTGGTGGCTGTTCTGGGCGCCGTCTGGTGGTTCAATCCCGTGCTGTGGCTGGTCAATCGGAGCGTTCGCGAGGCGTGCGAGACTTGCTGCGACGAGCACCTGATCGCCCGCGGAATCAGCACCGAGAAGAACTATTGCAGGACACTGCTGAAAATCGCGACGCTGCTGCCGAAAACCTGGCAGTTGAACGCGGCCTTCGGTTTCGCCGAACGAGTGCACCCGCTGGCTGTCCGAATGGAACGAATCATGGACGGCCGAGCGAAGAAACGCCCCCAATTGCCCCTGGCGGGGGTGGGACTGCTCGTGGTGCTGGCGGTGCTGATTCTCCCGGGCCTGCCCAGCGCCAAGTCGGACGAAAATCCTCCGCCGCCAGGCAGCGACGTCGAAACGCCTCTTCCGATCAATAGGATCGCTGGGGGCAATGATGCGGAAACAGGAAACACGATAAAATGCCCGCCGCCCACGGTCTCCGTTACGCCGGGTCACATGGAACGTATCAAATCCGAGGCAAGGTATTCCGTGAATTCTTCCGGTGATTTGATGGTTTCCCAAACCAACCGCCGGCCAATGTCCATCATCGCGCGGTCCCCGCGGGGCCCGGTGCGGCAAAGCTCGCCCGCGTTTCAGCCTCGACGATTTGACGGGATCCAGGGTGCGCCCTTTCAGCAGTCCGCCGCGGCGCTTCGGGGAAATTCCGCGTATTCCACGCCGATTTCAAAAAACACAATCATGGTGGGGGCGGATTCCCGTTGGCAGCCGCGTGTAGCGATACAAAGAAAAACGGAAGCAAGACCATATCAACGCCCCAAACCAAGTCGATCCACCAGTGGCTTTTGTCAGATTTCATCGGTTGGTTTCCAGGCCAGCCCGCCGTCCATTCCGAACGTCCAGGGCGCGGATTTCTCCGCCGGCTTTGACGATAACGTGCGCGAGAGTTTTCTCGTCGGCCCCGCTAAACTGCTTTCGGTCCATCCCGCCGTTTCCCCGGAAGACATGACCGCACCGGGAAATCCCGGAGAGGATGAGAAGAAACTCGGTGTTTTTCCGACTCCCTCGCCGAAAACCGCGCCGATCTTGTTTCCGAGAGAACAACCGGGTGATCCTCCCTTGTTTAAAATCTGGCCCTCACCAGACATGGAACCGTTTATTGAACTTCCAACACCGGATATTCACGTGACAAATAATGAGGTACAATTATTAAGTACCTACCCCGTTGCATTGAATGTTGGTACTTGTGCATTCGACAACCCGAATGCAATACCTTCTTCAAGTATGCTCATGCCTTTACGTACGCCTGCGCAATTTAAGGGAAATCTGGTTTTACAGGATACTGCCGCCACTCCCGATCCCGTAACGATTCTGCCGTTGACCTTCGGGGCATTTCTGCTGACTTCCCGTCGACGGAGGCGTTAGGCCTTTTCTTTTTCTCCTTTAGCGGCGAGGCTGGGGAACATAAATATAGATTCCCGTCTATTTTTCCATTGACATAATATCGACGAAAGTCTATATTGCTTCCGCTGGCTTCACCGGTCGTTCATCCGGTGGCGAAGAGAACGGGAGTATTCACCCGTTGGGTGAATACGCAGCTCAAGAGGAGAAATATCATGAAGTACCTGCTTGGCTTGCTTGTCGTGGCCCTGTGCGCAGCCGTTGCCCTGGCCGAGGAAACCTCCTGGCAGTGCGACCCAGCCGTCGTCGGGGATTGGTTCTACCCCGCCAACTGGACCTTCGGAATTCCAACAGCAGACATCAATGCCTACATTCAAAACGGCGGAACCGCCGGTATCCACGCAGGCAATGCTTCTGCTAAAAACGTTTATCTTGGTGAAACCAGTGACGCGAATACGAATACCGGCGTCATGGTACAGACCGGCGGAAACGTTTCGGTTTCAAACTATATAACTCTTACTGGCCTTATGGATAGGCCGGGAACCTATACCATGATGGGCGGAGCGTTGGATTCCGGAGGAATTCAAGTAGGCCGACATCTGGGAAACGGCTTGTTTACACAAATCGGCGGCAGCAATACAACAGATAGCGTAACCGTTGGTCACACTTCATATTCTTCATTGACGATGTCCTTAGGCACTCCGAGTTGCCTTGACGACTCGCTGGGAACCTATGAACTGATCGGCGGGCAGCTGACGACCCTGAGCAGCAACATCGGTACATCGGGCCGGGGACGATTCATTCAAACAGGCGGAATTCACGAAGTCAGCAATACGCTGACGATTGGTGGAACGCATGAACCCATAATGATCGAGAACATTCCCGACTCAGTATTTATTGGCGGTGTCAACAGGTTACTTACGGCATCAGCCTACGGATATTTCGTACCAGGTTACCGTTTACCACATCCTTCCGACGGCCTGTATGAATTGCAGGGGGGGCAACTGAATGCCAATGAGGAAGTGATTCAAAAAACCGGCGTTTTGCGGCAAACCGGCGGGCGGCACGTTGTGGATTATCTGACCGTTACTTCCGGTGGAGAATACACCATGTCCGGTGGTATTCTGGAAATCCAGTCCGGCCTGGAGATGGACGGCGAGATGGATTTAAAAGGCAGCAACGTGGAAATCCAGGGCGGCGGAATCCTGAACTTCGGTCAGGGACAGTTGCTGAATTCCCAGAACGCGTCCATCCATGCCGGCAGCAATTCCCTGACAATCCTTCCGAAGGATTTCGACCCCGCGGCGCAGTTAGGGAACATCCAATCCGATGGCCTGGTGCATGTCTCTGGAAATGATCTCATCATTCAAACCAATGATACCGTCATCGGCCGAGGCGTGATCGACGAACACGTGGTAACCTCCGGCCAGATCATCGCCGCGGAAGGGGAAGGAATTGATATCAACGGTGGATTATACGTCCATGAAGGCGTCGTCGACTTGGGAAGCGAAATACTTTCCTATTATGGCGATGTTAAAAAAGGGCATAGTGAAATCACAATCCGAAACCAACGCTCTGGGATAGAGGACGGCAGTATCAGCGCAATGTCGATGACCGTGGGAACTTCTCCCCGCCTGAATGTTTACATAGGGGGTGAATATTCCCTCATCACCGCAGACCCAACAGGTAAATTCAACCAGAACGGCGGAACCGTGAATCTTTCAGATCACCTGGAAGTTACTCGCGGTTCCTATGAATTACACCGAGGTATTTGTAATGTTGAAAATTACGTCCGCGTCGGCAGCATGATGCCAATAAATATTTATGACATTACCAATGGTGTAACGGAACCCGGACGGCTTGCTGAAATAAGTGACAGTATTGGCCCAATTATTTTCCCTCCTGACATTCCGGATGAATACATTTCTCGACCCTATTCGACATTTGAAGTCCATGGCGGAATATTAACGACGCCCTCACTGTATATTACCAGCAATTGGCATGATGCCAATTTCATCCAAACCGGCGGAATTGTTCGAGTATATAACAGAACATACATTGGCGGAAACTATCCCGGTAGCTATACCATGTACGGCGGAGAATTGGAAACCACTGATTTGGATGTTGGAGCTTCGACACTGGCAATTCTTGATTCCGATTCACTGCTGTCCCATCATAAATTGAATAGTTCCAGTTGGATACAATTTTGATGTATTTCGGTTTTGTCCTCGGCTTGCGAGAAGG
>JAFGEJ010000092.1 GCA_016931655.1 Phycisphaerae bacterium | reverse complement strand
GACGGCTGAAAGCAAAGAACGGGTAAGGGGCATTTTCCCCAGGAATTCCCGCTCAAACTGTCTGCCAGAAAATCCGGTCGCTCACCCTAAAACAATCAGGGGGAATATTTTTCAATACCGTCCCTTTTTGCTCCGATATAACTCTTAACTTCAACGCCTATTTGATTTTGTGCAAAATCATTATATCTTCTTGATTTTCAATTGGTTAACACGAAAAATCCAGATGGTTGTAATGTAATTGCAAAAAACAGGTCGTATATCTATTGCTACCATCAACAGTGATGTGATTTCTTTTGGTAAAACATTTGTAACTCTGTAATTCGTGGAATGTAATGGTTTTTCGCATCGACGTTTGAAGTGAATTTCCAAATTTGTACAAACGGTCTGTATCGGACGTATCGGCTTGGCGCAGAGAAAAACCGGAAAAGAAAGACAGGACTATATGAACTCTCCAGATTCACATCTTCGCCGTTTGGGCCCGGGGATCATTCTTCTGCTGGCGGTTAGCATGACGGCCTGGACGGGGCGGCTTTGGTCGGGTGTCTGGTATTGGATTTTTTGCGGTGGAATCGTCGCGGCGGGACTGATTCTCCAGGCGTTTTTCCATCGAAGGCAAACCGCCGGAAATCTCCACGACTACGATTCTCCTTTGGTGGAGGAAGCGCCGGAAAGCGACGAGGAGGAAACCCACCGGGACGATACGTCCATGCTGGAGAGAACCTCCTCGCAGGCGGCGGCCATTCAGCAGATCAGCGCTTCCCTGGAAGAAATGACCGCGATGATCCTGAAAAACTCCGAGAACGTCGGCGAGGCGCAGAAACTGGTGGATAACGCCAGCAACCTTGCGCAGGAAGGCTCCGAAGCCACCATGAATCTCGCCCAGGCGATTGACGACATCCAGAAATCGTCCCAGAACACCGTCAAAATTATCAAGACCATCAACGACATCGCATTTCAGACAAACCTGCTGGCCCTCAACGCCGCGGTGGAGGCCGCCCGGGCCGGGGAAGCCGGCCGGGGCTTCGCCGTTGTCGCGGAGGAAGTGCGTCACCTGGCCCGTCGTTCCGCCGACGCCGCGCAGGAAACGACGGACATGATCGAGAGTTCCGTGGGGAACACCCAAAAGGGCGTGGAAGTCAGCATGCAGGTGGCGGCCTCGCTGGGGCAGATCTCCGACGCGAGTGAGAAGACCAACTGCCTGATCCACGAAATCGCCTCGGCCAGTCGTGAGCAGAACCAGGCCATCGAGCAGATCACCGAAGCCGTCCGGCAGGTGGACCAGGTCACTCAGGCCAACGCCGCCATGGTGGAAATGGCGTATTCCCGGAGGAGCGATTCGACACAACGCTTCGCGCCGTCGGGAACCCGTCCCGCCGGACATCCTTCACGGCGGCTTCCGGGAGCAAGACAAAGCGGCGCCGGAGAGTTCCAGATGCACCGGTGAGTTTGGCGCGACGAAGGCCTGAGCACGCCGCCGGATTTGGAGATAAAACGACTGGTCAGGGGCAAACGTGAACCCGATCTATGCAAATAACGCCGCCGGGAGCTGGCCTTTAGCGCCCGGGGTCGCCGAAGCGGTGTACGAGGCCATGCGACAACCGGCCTGGCAACCCGGGCGGGACGCCCGCGGGGAAAGCAACGTGGTCGAGAACTGTCGCGCCCGCCTGGCGGCGCTTCTGGGCGTGAAGGATCCCGCGCGCGTCGTGTTTACCCCCAACGCCTCCTTTGCCCTGAACCTGGCGATCCTCGGACTTTCTCTTTCCGACGGCGATAGGGTTGTCACGACGGTGACCGAACACAATTCCGTCCTCCGCCCGCTTCACCTCCTGGAGAAGGAGAAGGGCGTTCGTCTGACACTCATCGGCCTGGATTCCACCGGCCGGCTGGACATGGACGCCTTCGACGACGCGCTGCGGCAGGGGCCTTCGCTGGTGGTGTGCAACCACGCGTCCAACGTGACCGGCAGGGTCAATGACGTGGCGGCGATATTTTCCCGGGCCAAAGCGCGGGGCGCCGCGACTCTGCTGGACGCCTCGCAGTCTCTGGGGTATCTCCCCGTGTCTCCCTCGGCGCTTCACGCGGACCTGATTGCCTTTCCCGGGCAAAAAGGGCTGCGAGGCCCGGTTGGCACGGGCGCGCTGTATATTTCGCCCGAGATCAAACTGCGGCAGATCTGGATGGGAGGCACGGGAATCCGAAGCGACGTGCGGCTGCATCCGGAGCCGATGCCCCTTCGGCATGAAATGGGAACCGTCAACGTTCCCGCGCTGGCGGGCCTGGCGGCCGCCCTGGCGTGGCGGGAAGAACACGGCGGCGACTTCCGGGAACACGCACGGCGGGTCACGCGGGAATTTCGGGACCGGCTTCGAGAGATCCCGGGAGTGCATATTTTCGATGACGACGACGCCTGCCCCCGGGTCAACGTCGTTTCGTTTCGACTTGCCGAATGGAGCGTGGAAGAGGCGGGATACGTCCTGGCGGAAAGTTTTCAGATTTTCTGCCGCACCGGCCTTCATTGCGCTCCGCGGATTCATTCGCACATCGGCTCCGCGCCGGACGGAACGGTTCGAATGAGTTTCAGCGGCTGTACGACGGAATCGGACGTGGAAACCATATTGTCCGCGATAAAGGAACTCGCCACGTGCAGGTTGTGCGCATAGAGAAAGTCGAGGACTGCTTTGACGGCAGTACCGTATATGAATACATCCTGGACGGGCCCTGGACGCGAGAGTCCATCGCGAGGCTGGACGCCCTGGGAACGCTGGAATACTTTCCGGAATTTTCAAAGCCGTTTTTTCGGCTGGTCGGATCGCTGGGGTATCAGGTCAAAGGGATTGAAGGCGAAAATCATTGCCGCGTCATTCTTCCCCGAATCGGAAAGGAGAAGGCGTATGAGATTTTGACGGGGTTTCTGAATACGAACACGAACGACGTTCACGATCAATCGGAATAACTTTACACATCAGGAGATTCCAATATGGGTGCACAATTGAAGAAATGCTTTGATTTCGTGAACGCCCAGGGCGGCCTGCCGATGCAGATGCGGCTGGCCATGAAACTGGGCGTTACCTCCGACAAGGCCGCTGCGCTGCCGGACGACCCGGCGATGGTCAGCAAGGCCAAGGCGGTGGTCAAGGAAATTACAGGAAAAGACGTCTGAGAACATCAAGATCGGGAGAACGAATATGGCAACAAAAAAAGCAGCGAAACTGGTTTTGGATCATAAATTCGATGCCGAAACCTGTCGGCATTACCTGAACAAACAACTGGTCGTTCTGCACTGCCACCATTACGCCTCGCTCTACACGCAGTTGGCGATGGATTGCAGCATGCTGGACGCCAAACAGCTTCTGGCGGAATGTTCGGAAGACACCTTCCTCGAAGTGCTGACGGCCTATTTCCGGGAAAAGAACGTCACCTCCCTCGAAGATCGAATCGCCATCGGCGAGCAGTATTTTGCCTCCACCGGTCTGGGCAAACTCACGGTGCAATGCGCCGGAGCGGATTCCGGAGAGGTTCGGCTGGACTTCTCGCACGTCGATCAGGGATGGATCCGGAAGTGGGAGAAGACCGATCAGCCCGTCAACTTCATCGGGCTGGGGTATGTCTCGGCCCTGTTCGCGGCGGTCTTCGACCTGCCCGCCCGGTCCTTCCGGGCCCGGGAGACCGAAAGCATAGTCATGGGATGCGATCATTCCACGCTTGAAGTGGTGAGAAACTGAATGAAAGGAGCCGAATATGGCTATTGATCGAAAACGCATCATCTCGGAGATGTCGAAAATCTGCGCCGTGGGCAACGAGGAAGGCCTGATTCCCGCCTTCAACGTGTTCGTGACGCAATTGCCCGCGTCGTTCTGGAACGGTTTTGCCGAGCGGCTGACCCGGCGGGTCAGTTCGGACATGCTGCCGGCGGCGGAGTACCTCCTGTTCAACGCCGCCCGTTCGTGCGGATATCATACGGGCTTTGGAATCATCACCTCGGACGAATGGAAAGCCGTCGTCGGTCCCATGGTGGAAAAGGTTCCCGACGACGTGCTGCACGGCGCCTATGCCGTCTTTACCGCCTGGGGATGGGCCAAGAGCGAAGTCATCGAAATCGTTCCGAACGAAAAGATGGTGGTCCGGGCGTACGACTATTACGAGTCGGACGTCGTCGAATACGGACAGTCCGCCAAACTCAGCGCCTACATGATCCGGGGCGTCTCGGCGGCGTTCATGGCCCTGGCGTACGGCGGCGACTACCAGCCCAAAGGCGGGCCGGAAGAAGCATGGGAGTGCGATCAGACCAAGGGCATCGAATGCGGCGACGAATACGGCGAGTTTGTGGTGCGGCACGCATAACCGCGGCCGTCTCACGCAAAAACACAAAACAGCCCGCTTTTTCGAGCGGGCTGTTTTTTATCCCTTTTTATACCAAACACGAAAAGCAAATGCGCGGCGGAGCACCCGCTCCGCCGCGGTAAGTTAATTTACAACCACACATGAACATGGTGGAGCAGGTGCTCCACCATGCAATAACTAAACGTGTTTGGTATTATACACGCCGGCGGTTTCGTCGAACGACCATCCGTCCAGGGGCAGCGTCACGTCGCGTCGCGCCCAGCCGGCGGCGATGCGGGCCTGCATCTCGTCCCACGAGCGGACGCCGCTGACGGCGTCCGGCGCCTCGACGTTGCACGCGCCCGCGGCGACGCCGGCGATGATCGTCTCCACCGGTCCCAATCCCTTCAGCAATCCCGCCAGCACGCCGGCGATGGTGCAGTCGCCCGAGCCGGTGGTCCCGGCAACGTTCACGCAGAAGCACGGCGCGAGCAGTTCACAGCCGCTCCAGGCTAAGAGGTCTTTCGGGGCGCACGGGCCCATCGCCTGCAGGCGGGCTTTATCCGTCGTGGCCCGAAGGTACAAACCCTGGTCGCCGAGTTTCAGAACCGCCACGGCTGCCCCAAGATCGAGAAGCTTTTGCGCGACTTGGCCGATCAGATCACCGTCCGCCTGGCCGAGCACGTTGCCGGCCCCGGCCTGTTGAAGCGAGAGGAATGTTTCGCGATCCGCCATGTAGAGGATTTCGTCGAAACTCGGCAGGAACACGTCCACGTGCGGCAGGAGCCGCTTCAGCACGGCGGGCCAATCGACCTGGCCGGCTTCGCTGGAGGGTTCCACCCAGGCCATGTCCAGCGAGGTGGTCACACCGGCCTGTTTGGCCCGGCGGAACAAGGCCTCCAGTTCCTCGCCGCCGTGGGTGTACATCCGTCGCATGAGCGTCGGATACCCGAAGTGAAACAGCTTCGCGTCGCGGAGGGCGGCGGAGTCCACGTCGGTGGCGCCGAACGTGTCGTTCGCGCCGGGGCAGTGCAGGAAAATGCGATCCACGCCGGGGAAATTGATCACGACGG
>JAFGEJ010000091.1 GCA_016931655.1 Phycisphaerae bacterium | reverse complement strand
CGTTTGACGGCGGCGATTTTAAAACCTGGCGGCGCCGGCTGCGAAAAAAGATCGCGGAGTTGACCGGTTTTGAGGCCATGCCCAAGCCGAACGAACGGTGCAAACTGAACACACAAACGCTTTGGACGCGGGAGCACAAGTTCGGCCGACTCGAAAAAATCGCTTTTCGGGCCGAGCCTGGCGCGGACGTGGTGGGCTACGTATGTCTGCCGAAAAAGGCGTCCCCGCCGTACCACTGGTTCATCTGCGTGCAGGGACATTCCACGGGCATGCACAATTCGATCGCGGTGGATTTGAAAACGAACCGCAAAACGATCCAAATTCCCGGCGACCGCGATTTCGGCCTGGGGTGCATGAAGCGGGGCATTGCGGCGTTGTGCATCGAGCAGCGTGCTTTCGGCGAACGGGAGGAAGCGGAGATCAAACATCGCGCCCCTCGCAGGTGTCACGACGCCGTGATGCACGCCCTGATGCTCGGCCGAACGCTTCTGGGAGAAAGGGTGTTCGACGTGGATCGCGCGATCGATTATTTGATGACCCGCGACGACGTGAACCCCAAAACCATCGGCGTGATGGGCAATTCCGGCGGCGGAACGACAAGCCTGTTCTCGGCCGCCCTGTTAGACCGCCTGCAATTGTGCATGCCGTCGGGATATTTCTGCACGTTTCGCGATTCGATCATGGCCATGTATCACTGCGAATGCAACTATGTCCCGAACCTGCTGCAATTCGCGGAAATGGCGGACGTGATGGGCCTGTTCGCCCCCAGGCCGGTGGTCATCGTCAACGGGAAAACGGATCCGATTTTTCCCCTTCATGCCGCCCGGAGCGAATTCCGCCGGTTGAAAAAGATGTATCGCGCCGCCGGGGCGGCGGAGCACTGCCACCACGTCATCGGCGGGGGCGGCCATCGCTTTTACGCCAAGCCCGCCTGGGACGCGATGTGGCGGGAAATCCGGAAACTGGCGTAACCGGCGGGAAAAAGGAGCAGGATTGCATGTGCCTGGCTGTGCCCGGAAAAATCGTGGCCGTGCGTGACGCGGAGGAAGAACAGATCGGCCCGCGGGGCGTCGTGGACGTTCAGGGCAGCCGCGTGGAAGCCTCCCTGGCCATGACGCCCGATGCACACCTCGGCGACTGGGTGCTGGTGCACGCCGGATTCGCCATTACCGTTCTCGACGAAGCCGAAGCCCGCGAAACGTTCGAGTCTCTCAACCTGGCCCTGGGCGACGAACCCACATGAACCGGGACGCGATCCAACAACTCGTCGAAACGATCACTACACTCACCGCCGGGCGAGGGCGCGTGCAGATTATGGAAATCTGCGGCACGCACACGGTCAGCCTGTTCCGAAGCGGCGTGAAGAGTCTCCTGCCGGCGAATCTGCGCCTTATCAGCGGGCCGGGCTGTCCGGTGTGCGTCACGTCGCAGGGCTATCTGGACGCCGCCTGTGAATTGGCCGACCGGCCTGACGTAACAATCTGCACCTATGGCGACATGGTTCGCGTGCCGGGCTCCTCGGGCAGCCTGGCCGAGCGCCGCTCAGCCGGGGCGAAAGTCACCGTCGTGTATTCCCCGCGCGACGCGCTGAAACTGGCCCGGCAGACGCCCAGCCGAAAGGTCGTATTCCTCTCGGTGGGCTTCGAGACCACCACGCCCGGCTCGGCGGCAACGATCCTGGAAGCCGCAGCCGCCGGCGTGGAGAATTTTTTCATCCTGCCCGGACACAAACTGGTCATTCCCGCGATGCGGACCTTGCTGGCCGCGGGCGACGTGCCGATTGACGGATTTCTCTGCCCCGGGCACGTCAGCGTCGTCATCGGCGCAAACGCCTGGCGCCCCATCGCCCAGGAATATCACAAGCCCTGCGTGGTGGCGGGATTCGAGCCGCAAAACATGCTCGAAGGGATCGCGCATCTCTGCCGGCAGATCACCGAGAACCAAGCCTATGTCGAAAACGTCTACTCCACCGCCGTTCACGACGAAGGCAACATCGTCGCCCGGGAAATGGTCGAGCGCGTCTTTACGCCGGCCGACGAAACCTGGCGCGCCATGGGCGTGATTCCCCAAAGCGGCCTTATGTTGCGGGAAGAATACCGCCGCTTCGACGCCCGCGACGCACTGGGCGTTTCCTTCGGCCCGGACGTCAGCCCGCCGGGATGCCGCTGCGGAGACGTGATTCAGGGCAGGCTCGATCCCAATCAGTGCGCCCTGTTCGGCAAGTCCTGCACGCCGCTGCAGCCGGTTGGACCCTGCATGGTCAGCTCCGAGGGCGCCTGTGCGGCGTGGTACAAATACGCGAAGTGACGGCGGCAGGCCGAGGTTTTCAGTTGGCGGATTTAGCGCATTTTTTGGAAAATGCGCCAGGCAAACCAATGATGAGCGAGACATGACATGAAGCACTACAAGCAAGCTAAAGACATCCAGGTCGGCGTGATCGGATACGGCGGGGCGTACAACATGGGGCACGGCCATCTGATGCAGATGAAAAAGGCGGGCATGACGCCGCTGGCGGTGGCGGAGATCGATCCGAAGCGATTGGCCGTGGCGAAAGAGGAATTCCCCGGCATCGAGACGTACACCTCCGTCGCGGCAATGCTGAAAAAATCCGCCGTCAACCTGGTGACAATCATCACGCCGCACAACACGCACGCGAAGCTGGCGTTGCAGTGTCTTCGGGCCGGGCGAAGCGTGGTGTGCGAAAAACCCCTCGCGATCACCACCGCCGAGTGCGACCGCATGATCGCCGAGGCGAAAAAAAGAAAATTGGTACTCTCGACGTATCACAATCGCCACTGGGACGGCTGTATTCTCGAAGCCCTCAAACACGTCGGCCGCGGCGAAATCGGCGAGGTCATTCGCATCGAAGCCCACATGGGCGGATACGCCAGGCCCCGCGACTGGTGGCGGTCGAGCAGGACCATTTCCGGCGGTATTTTATACGACTGGGGCGTCCACCTGCTGGAGTATTCGCTGCAACTGATTCGCTCGGACATCGTCGAGGTGGCGGGCTTCGCGAAGAACGGCTTCTGGGCCGACCAAACGCCCTGGAAAAAGGACGCCAACGAAGACGAAGCCCACGCCGTCGTTCGGTTCCGAGGCGGGCAATGGCTGGAACTGACGATTTCGCAGATTGACTCGAATCCCAAAAGGCCGGACCGCGGTATGCTTGAAATTACCGGCACAAAAGGCACGTATATTTTTGACGGGAAAACGTTCAGGATCGTCAGGCCCGACGGAAAAATCAGGCAGGGCGAAAACTGCCCCAATACCTATGACGCCTACTACAAAAACATCGCCGACCACCTGGTCCACGGGAAGAAGCTTATCATCACGCCCGAGTGGTCGCGCCGGCCGATTCATATCCTCGACCTGGCCGTCCGCAGCGCCAAACTCGGAAAGAGTTTGAAGGCGAAGTACAAATAAACCATTACCGTTGAATCGTAATCTCCGCGAGATGTCGGTCGATCCGGGCAATTTCCTCGTCGCGTAGCGTCAGGTGCATGGCGGCGGCGTTTTCGCGAGCCTGTCGAGCGTTTCTCGCCCCGACCAAAGTCGCGGTGATCCCCGCACGCCGGAGCGTCCAGGAAATCACAAGCTGCGCCAGTGTGGCCTCGTGCGCCTGTGCGATGGGGCGAATCTTCTCCAGAAACGCGTTGACCGCCTGGACGTTTGCCGGCTGAAAGAACGCGTTGCCCGCGCGGTGGTCGCCCTCGGCAAACGAATGGCCGGGCTTTATTTTACCCGTCAGCAGCCCCCGCTGGAGCGGGGAATAGACGATCACGCCGACGTGGTTCTCCCGGCACCAGGGGATCACGTCCTCCTCCGCGTCGCGCAGGATCATGCTGAAAGGCGGCTGGCTCGTGGCCAGGGGCGTAATCGCGTTTGCCCGGGCCATCTGTTCGGGCGAGCAGTTGCTCACACCGGCGGCCCGGACTTTCCCCTGTTCGATGAGCTTTTTCACCGCCCCGAACGTATCCTCGATCGGCGTGGTCTCGTCGGGCCAGTGGATTTGATACACGTCGATATAATCCGTCTTCAGCCGCTTCAGGCTCCGCTCGCATTCCTCGATCACGCTGTCGGGGTGGGCGTATTTATAGATCGAGAGCACCTTGCCCCGCATGTCCTTCGTCTCGAAAAAGCGAATTGTGCCCTTTTGGCCGTGGTCCCACCGCAGGCCGAACTTCGTCAGCAGGACCACGTCCTGTCGTTTTACGCCCTGCAGGGCCTCGGCGAGAAGCTCCTCGCTTTGCCCGAAGCCGTACACCGGCGCGGTGTCAAAGGCGTTAACGCCTTCCTCCCGCGCGGTGCGAATGGCAGCCAGCGCGTCCTCGTGATCCTGCGGCCCCCACATCCATTCGCCGATGGCCCAGGCGCCAAAAATGACGGGCGATACGCGGATGTCCGATCGGCCAAGTGTGCGATAGTCCATGTTGATGATCCTTTCTGACCTGATTTACTCCGCCAGGCGCCGGTTTTGGCCGGTGCGACGGAACAAGGCCGCGAAGGCCGGCAGGAGCAGCGGTCGAATCACGAACGTGTCCATCAGCATTCCCAGGCCCATCGCGAAGCCCAGCTGCCGCAGCAGTTCGACCTTTCCCACCATCAGCGAACCGAGCGAGGCCGCCATGATCAGCCCGCAGGAGCTGATCACCGGCCCGGTGGCGACGACGGCCCGCCGGATCGCCTCGCGCGGCGGATGATCGCGGGCCTCCTGAGACAGGCGGGCGGCCAGGAAAATGTTGTAGTCCACCCCGACAGCCGCCATGACCACAAACAGGAATATCTGCACCTTCCAGTCCATGCCCGATTCCCCGAACCACGCGGAAAACGCCCATGCGCAAAGCCCCAGCGTCGCTAAGTAGCTCACTCCGATCGCCCCGACCATGAAGGCCGTCAGCAGCCAGTCCCGCAACAGCAGCAACACGATCACGAAGATCACGCTCAGCACGAGCACAACCACCAGGCGAAAGTCTCGCTGCGTCACGGCGCGGATTTCGTTCATCTGTGCCGTGGCGCCGGCGAGGTATACCGTTGCCTTCACGCCGGATTGCGCCAGGACGGATTCCGTCGTTTGGCGAATTGTTTTCGCGAGCGTCATTGCCGGGTCGCTCATCGTGTGCATGCCCATCACGGCGTCCAGCCGCATGGCGTGGCCGTGGTTGCCGACGTATTCCGCCTGGGCGAACGCCTGAACGGTCAGTTGCGTCTTGCTGCCCGGCGGCGGGGCATATCCTTCCCCCAGCGGCTGGGTGAGGGAGCGAACGTTTCGCACGCCCTCCAATGAACCGACCGCCGAGGTCAGCGCCCGGCTGATAGATTCCCATGCACCGGTGCGAAGGGCGTCGGGAGCTTCAATCAGAACCGTCACCGGCGCGATTTCGCCGATCGGCACGTGTCGGACGGCCGTGGCGATGCCCGCCGCGGCGTTTCCGATTCCCTTCTCCGGGGAGACCGGCTGACCGGCCGGGTCGGTCCACGTGCTTTCGATACCCGCCAGGGCGTCGTAGACCCAGTGAATTCGCAGCGCCCGGGCGGCCGGGACGCTCAGCAGGATCAGCATAACCGCCAATACGAGTCCGGGCCGGCGCGTCACGCCCCCGGCCAGCGCCGACCATACGCGATGGGCTCGCGGGGCGCATTGCTCGTCGGGCATCGGCGGCCTTAACCGCCGCGGCCAATACAACCGCCGCCCGAAAAGCAGCGCCAGGGCGGGCACGAGCGTAATCGACGCCAGCAGCGAGATCATCAGCGCCGCCGCGACGGCGGGGCCCGTCGTCTGGAAGATGACGAAACGGCAGAACACGAGCATGAAGATGCCCGCCGCGTCGGTGGCGGCCGAGGCGGTAATCGCCGGGAGCGTCGCGCGAAGGGTCTCGCGAGTCGCCCGCGCGGGGGACACGCCCGCGGAGAGAAATTCACGATACCGGCTGAGATATAGAAGCGAGTAGTCGATCCCGGCCCCGTACATGAGCACGAACACAAAGATGCGCTCGGCGACGCCAATGGCGACGCCGGCGTTCTGGGCGATGTCGATTCCCTTCACCGCCGCCGCCGCGGCCAGGCTGATTGCCGCCAGCGGAACGAACGCCGCGGCCGGTGCGCGGTACACCAGCAGCAGGATCAGAATCACCACGATCAGCGTGGCGGCGATTGTGCGGTCGTGACTGTCCTGCACGAACGCGGAATAGTCGTGTCCGTAGCCGGCCGAGCCCGTTACCGCCACGCGCAGCGACGCCGGAGGCGGCGTTTTCGCCAGGACGCCGCGGATGTGCCTGACCACCTGCGTCGCGCGGTACGTAATAAAGTCCGACGGGATGTTCACGCGAACGATAGCCGCCTGCCCGTTGGGGCCGAGAGGCGTAATCAGGGGATTGGGCGGTGGTGGTTCGACCGCCGCCGGGGAAAGCAGGGGTTTGCCCCGTACCGCGCTGCGCAGTGAGCCGCGAAGGTCGCCCACCACGTCGGCGGCTCGGGCAGCGGTGAAGGCCGCGTCGATCATCCCCGGCGTCAGAACGCTCAGCGACAGCAAATCCGTCGCCGACAGATCGCCGTCGGACGGCTGAAGGAATTTCAACGCCACCCCATTCACGTAGGCCTTCTCGGGGAGGGTCAGCTCGCCGCCGGGGTGCTCGAAGAACACGACGGCCTGGCTGAGCCCGTGCTGGCGCGGGAAATACTTCGCCAGGCGCGTCGAGGCGACGCGAAACGGCGCATCGGGCGGAAGAAAGCTCTCCACCTCGTTTCTACCCGGATCGCCCCTGGGGACAAAGACCACCAGCCCCGCCGCGGCCAGCACCCACAAGGCCGGGATAACCCACCGAAATTTCGGGATCGCGTCGCTGAACGTCATGCCGCCATTGTACGGAATTCCCCGCCGCGGAAACAGAGGGCGAAGATTTCACGAATACGCCAAGGTTTGTCCGGCGTGACCATTTTCGAGCCCATCGTAAAATGGTCACGACCAATTTACGATGTGTTCCTGTAAAGACATGCTTGTTCCGGTTGTAATTCCGATACAACCCCTCGCCGCCGCGTTCCTGCCGGGGGCGGAAAACGGCGTTACAGTCCCAGCACGTCCCGCATGGAATACAGCCGCGGCGGCTGCCGCACAACCCACTGCCCGGCCCGAAGGGCGCCGCGAACAAAGGTATCACGCGTGTGGGCGGAATGCGAAAAAGTAACCGTTTCGCCAAGGTTGCCGAAGTGGACCGAATGCTCGCCGACCGTGTCGCCGATGCGCAACGCGTGAATGCCGATCTCGCCGGGCCTGCGAGGTTGTTTCCCCTTCCGTCCGAAGACGGCTGCCTTTTCGTAGTCCCTGCCCATTGCCTCGCAGACGGCCCGCGCGAGCATGATCGCCGTGCCGCTGGGGGCGTCGGCTTTGAAACGGTGATGCGTCTCGCTGATCTCCACGTCGTATTCTTCGCCGAGTTTCCGGGCGGCCTGGGCGAGAAGTCCACACAGCAGGTTGATGCCAAGGGAATAATTCCCCGCCTTGACGATGGGAATGGTCATCGCGGCCTCGGCGACGGCGGCCTCCTGCTTCTCCGTCAGGCCCGTCGTACCGATGACCATGGGAATCGCGTGGTTTTTGCAGATCTCGACCCAATGGCTTGTGCCCTCGGGCAGCGAAAAGTCGATGGCCACGTCCGGCATATCGCCCAGCACGTCGGCGACCTTCACGCCGGAGGCGCCGAGTCCGGCCAGGACGCCGATATCCGCGCCGATCGCGTCGTGCCCCGCCGGCTCCAGGCCGGCGACCACGTCAAACTGTCCGCTTTCCACCGCCAGGGCCGCGATCCGCCGTCCCATCCGCCCCGCCGCTCCGATAATCGCCAGTTTTGTCATGGGTTCGTTATCCTTTCGCCGCCAATCGCCGCTGGAAAATCTTACGCCGAAATGCGCCTTTGGGAATATAAAAATCTCAGGGCCTTATACCAAACACACAAAGCAGATGCGCGGCGGAGCACCTGCTCCGCCGCGTTACGTCTATTTATAATAGCGGATTAACATGGTGGAGCAGGTGCTCCACCATGCAATAATTTAGTGTGCTTGGCCTTATTCAATCATTCTCTCACGGCAGGAAGCTGTTGACCTGTTTGAGCTTTTCGGGCAGGTATTTCGTGGCGACGTACTCCAGGCCGTGCTTCGCCAGCGCCTGCTGCTCCACGCGAACGCCCATCTTGAGCATCTTTTCGATCGCCTTCTGCCAGACTTTGTAATGCCGGATGAACGGATCGTTGGCCATCGCGTCTTTCGCCCGCTTGATGTCCACGTCCTTCAGTGCGTGCGTGGGCAGCTTGTAGGTATGGATGTCGTCGGGCGTAACGCCCAGGAACCGCGCCTGCGGCACGCAGAAATACTCGTTGAGGTGCGCGGCGTTTCCGCTGCCGACCTTCAGCGTGCGGTAGATGTTGAAGTAGCCGTACGGATCGCCGTCGGTAAAGACGTAGACGGGCAGTTTTTTTTCGTCCGCGAGGCGCCGAATGAACCGCCGGCAGGCCCGGCTGGGCACGCCGCCCATCGAGACGAGAATGCAATGCTGCTTGTCGTAAAAATCCTCCTCGACCAGCCGCTCGAACATGCCCTTGGTCTCGACGGCCAGGATGAACTTCGCGGTGGTCTTGAATTTCAGGTCTTCCACGACGGTCGGTATGGAATAGGCGCCCGAGCCAAAGGCGGTGCAGTCGATTTCGACGGGCTTTTTCGTGCGGCGGTCCTTATCGATCACGATCAGTTCGCCGGCGACCTCGCCGCCGTGCTCGTCGGCGCGGAAGTGCATCTGCTCGCGGTTGACCGCCAGCATCGCCTCGACGTCGTCCATGACGGTGTCGGATTCGTCCTGCCCGGCGAAGGCCGCCTCGCCCCAGTTGTAGGCCTGGTAGTAGGCCTCCCGCTTCGTGGAATGTCGCTCCGTCTCGACGAGGTCCTTGCTCATCGCGAGCATCTTGAGCGTCTGGGCGAAGGTCTTGACGGTGTTGACCGTCAGCGTGCGAACCTTGTTTTTCCCCAGAAGCTGGAAATGCCCCGCCGCGGGGCGGTATTTCACGTTCGCCAGCGAGCGGATGGGCAGTTTCATCTGCGGCTTGCCGCGACGCCTGATTTTGTCGTGCACGTTCGCCGCTTCGGAAACGATTTTTTCGACGACGGGCGACGGTTGCCTTTTTTTCGCTTTCACAGCCATGATGTTCCTTCCCTGGAAACCTGTACTTTCGTTCGACGAAATCCCAGCCGGACGACGCCAAACCGGACCCATCGCATATCCATACCGATGGCGCAAATATGGTATGCTATTTTCACATTGTTGAGAAGAAAATCCTGATTCACATTCTCTGGTGGTGAGCGGCCGGATTTTCTGGCATAAACAAAAAACAGAAAATCCGACACAGAGTTTCTGAGAGACAGAGGAGATATGGAAGAGGGAAAAAATAAAAAAATCTTCACAATCATCCCATAATGGATTGAATTTTGATGAATGGGGGCGTTTGGCGCAATAGACAAGCGGGTCGGCATGGCTGG
>JAFGEJ010000090.1 GCA_016931655.1 Phycisphaerae bacterium | reverse complement strand
TCGGCAAGCTCAGGACAAGCCTTCGACTCCGCTACCGCTCCGCTCAGGATGACAGTTCACAGTCTTAGATGTGACAGAATACTAGGAGAACGCGAATTACGCAAACCTGCCTGCCGGCAGGCAGGTGAAGACGAATGACACGAATCTTTTTTATTATAAAAAACTATTCGCGTAATTCGTTCTTATTCGTTTTATTCGCGTTCTCTGATTCTTTATTCATCCACCTGGGCGTAGAACTTCAGGTAATCGTGCTTGTCCGGGCCGCCTTTTTCCATCCATTCCATCGCCGGTTTGGGGTGCTGGTTCAGCGTGCCGGTGATCATATACGGCACGTGATAACCCCATTCGATGGTTTCCTTCAGAGGGATGATGTGTTTCCCGATGCAATCGAGGATCGGCAGGATGTCGAGATCGGGATTTTTCAGGAAGCTGATCAGCAGTTCCAGGGGGCAGTTGCCGGCTCCGCGTCCCAGGCCGTTGAGCGTGCCGTCGGCCCAGGTTGCATCGTGGATGATGCCTTCCATCGTGTTGGCGAACCCCAACTGCTGGTTGTTGTGGAAGTGCACGCCGGTGGCCTTGGTCTTCAGGTGCATCTGGTACTTCGAGACCAGGAAGTGCAACTGGTCCATGTACAGCGCGCCGAAACTGTCGACGATATAGACGGCCTTGGCGTTCGTCTCGGCCTCCAGCTCGTCGAGCATGACCTCCAGGTCCGGCATGTGCGCGTGCGAGATGGCCATGATGTTGATCGTCGTTTCGTAGCCCAGTTCGTGGGCGTGTTTGGCGGTGCGGATGGCCATGTTCTTGTCCTTCACATACGTCGCCACGCGCACCAGGTCGATCACGGAATCCTTTTTTGGCAGCAGGTCTTCGGGATTGCACTTATGTGCATCCATCATCACGGCGACTTTGGTATGCCCGCGGTCGATACCGTCGGTCGCTCGGCGCATGTGCTCCTCGTCGCAGAATCGCCACAGGCCGTACTGCGCGGGATCGAACATTTCCTTGGAGTTGCGGTAGCCCAGTTCGCAGTAATCCACGCCCGCCCGGCAGCAGGCCTGGAAGACGGCGCGGACCGTCTCCACGTCGAATTTCGAGTCGTTCATCAGTCCGCCGTCGCGGATCGTGCAGTCCACCACCGTTACTTTCGCTCGCTCCATGTCGTCGCTCCGATCCAATATCCAAAAATTCCGCCGAGGCGTCCGGGGGAATCGCCTGCCTCCCGTCTCTCCGCCGCGGCGATAGGCGAAGCATTGTATACGAAGCGGCGGGAAAATCCAAGCCCATCCGCGTTTGGTTGACGCCGCAGAATCGACGGCGTACACTTGGCGGCATGAATCGACTCGTCCGTTATGCCGCCTGGGGGCTGATCTTCCTGGCCGGGGTTTTCTCAGCCGGCTGCGTCACCGCGCATGAAGCCCAGGCCCAGCTCGAAATTCTCGACAACACCAACAAGCATAAGCTCGAAGACTGCCTCCTGCTGACCATTCGCACGGAGAGCCTGGAATCGCAGGGATATTGGTGGGTGGCCCAGGAAGAACAGGCCGGGCACATGGTCCCGCGCGAGGTACGGCTGGATGCGGTCAGTTCCGGCGACATGATTGACCAGAAGGGCAAGGTCATGGTCACGATCGGTCCGTACGTGCGCGGCCAGACGATGGGGGTGGAATACTGGCTGTTCCGCCCCGGATACCAGCCGGACGACTTTCGCAATGAGATGATCGAAAGAGCCTACGAGGACCATGCGCCCCTGGACATTCACCTGCTGCCGGAAGACGCCGGTTCGAGCCTTTCGGACGAACAGGTGCTCGACGGCGCCCGGCGGGTGCTGGACGTGGTGGAACTGCTCGATCCGAACAATCCGGAGGGAACCCGGCTGCTGACGCTGCTGATCGAGCAGGTGCGGCACGTCGAGAAAAATGCGTACAAACCGAAGTGGCGGAGGCACGCCGCGGAACTGCTGCCGAAACTTCGCAAAGAACGGAAGCGCTTCCCAGCCGTGGAGGTAACGTGGCGAAACTTACCGCCGGCGCCGGCCGAGACGCCGGAACCCGTCGCCGCCGCGTCGGCCGAGACGATGCCCGTCGCCCAGGCGCCCGTAGAACCGCCGCCGGCGAAACCGTCCGTCAGAGAACTTCAAGCCGCGGAAGAGAAACCGGAAACGGCTTCGAGCGATCTGCCCGTTGCGGCGACGCCGAAAGAAAAACCGCCGGACGAACCCGCCGCACCGGAACTGATTCCCGTGGACTTGTCCAACCTGGACGATTCATCCCCCGAAACCCAGCCGGCCGATGAATCCGCCGCCAACACGCCCGACGGAACCGTTCGGCACGATCTGGAACCGGTCCGAAAATAATACTATCTGAGTTTTTCGATCTTAATACTACAACGAAAGATTGGCCATATTATGTGTCGCGGCCATCTTGGCCGCGAAAATAAGGCCTTGCCGAGGGCAAGATGCCCTCGGTACTCGCGGGCAGGATGCCCGCGACACTTTCTAAACGGGCTGCTAAGGGACAAAGGGCTGTAAACCGCCCTGAAGATTTTATGCCCATCTGTTCTACTTCACATAATACCCCGACACGCGCCAGGTTCCGTCTTTGTCTTTCATGGGCGTGACGGTTTCGACGGCGTCGGCCTTGTTTTCAAAGGCGGTCTGGAACTGGATTACGACGTATTGGCCGTCCGGGGCTCCGGGCAGCGTCGTGGTATACGTCGAGGAGATGACCTTTCGCGATTGTACGTTTCCCAGAGGCTTTCGCGCCGCCTGCACCTGCCGGGGCCATTGATCTTTTGCCACCGCTTTGCGGAAGGCCGTCGCAGCCGCGGTCCAGCTTTGTCCATATTTGTCCGCGTCAATCAACTTCAGCCACTGCTCCGTTGCCTTTACGGCGGCCTGGACGGTCCCTGCCGCTCCCTGGGCCTCTTTGAGTCCCTTCTTTGCGTCGGCGTTGTTGGGTTCGACCTTCAGCCACATCTCGTAATACCGGATCGCTTCGTCGTACTTCTTTTGTTCCATGTACGTTTGCGTCAGGCCGTTCAGGGCGGCGGTGGCGGACGGAGCGGCTTCGACGGCCTTGGTCCAGTATGCAATCGCCTCGTCGGTCTTGCCCTGTCCCTTGGCGATCCACCCCAGGCCGTTGAGGGCCGCGGGATGTTTGGGCTCCAGCGAGATACATTTTTCAAAGGCTTCTTTGGCGTTGAGGGCCTTGCCCTGGTTGAACTGCGACCAGCCCAGACCGTTGAGGGCGTTGGTGTTGGCGGGGTCCAGTTCGACAGCCTGCAGGAACATCTTCTCCGCCTCGGGCAGTTTTCGTCGCTGCCAGAGCGCCCAGCCCCTGGCAGAGACATTCTCCGCCTTGAGTTTATCCGCCTTGCTCGCCGGCGAAGATGATCCGGCGGGACTCTGTTCGATTGTCTCCGCCGAAACGAATTTTCCATCGGACGTGAACGTGAAACGCTTCTCGATGATCTGTTTGTCCCTGTTCCGGATCGTCGCAAGGAACTTATAGCGAATGGAGAAATTCCCGCCGGGTGTCGTTTCCGGGTCGCCCCATTGAAGCGTCTTGCGGGCGGTGATATCCCGGTAATTCCTGCTGAAAAAATCCTCCACCCAGTTGATGAGTTTTCCTTTCAGTGCTTCGGATTCCGCGGCGGAGGATTGTTCCTGTGCGGCGTTGATTTGTTTTGCGACGCGGAGGAGGTCTTCCGGGATCGGCGTGGGTTTTCCGTCGGCGGATTTCGTCGCGAAGAGGATCACGTAGCGCTTCGCGGGTTTGCGATCCATCGTTTTGAAATTCTTATGACTCGGGCTGTTGACGCCGACCCAGTACACCTTGCCGGCTTCGAGTTTCACGGGCAGCGTGCAGGTCGTCCGCGCCGTGTCGTAATGGATTTTCCCCGTGACGTTCGGGAAGGTCTCCCCGCCGCCCGTCCAGGACCAGCTACCGTCCATCATCGGCTGATCGAACGTGACGGTGATTTTGTTTACCTTCGGGTCCACGTCATTGGCCAGCGCCGCCGGCGACGTCGAAACGATACGCGGAAACGCACCTTGTTTTCGGGGTTCCTCTGATTTCGCGGTTGGTTCCGGTTCCGGCGTCTCGGAGTTTCCTTTGCCCATCAACACAGCGCGGATCATCCATGCGCCCTTGCCGTCGAGTTTTCGGAATTCTTCGGCGTCCTCGAAGTACAGGAAGGAATTCTTGGCGTCGCCCTTGGTATCCAGGCCGACGTAGACGCCCTTGGTTCTTTCGGCGTTGAAGGCGAAGGCCGCGTAGAACACCTTCGGAACCACGGTCGGCTTGATTCGCAGCGTGTACCATTGGGGGGTCTGCGTCCGCTTGATCATGCCGTACGGGAATTCAAACGTGCCCAGTATCTTGGCGTCTTCGTCTAGCAGGTAGAGATTGAAATCTTCCTTCGGCGGCTTGGAATAACCGTACCGGCTGGCGCAGAATCTGATCTGGGTAACCCGATTGGACCCGTCGTCGCGTTCGAACCGTACGGCTGCGCCGCAGTCGGAATAGCTCATCCTGCCCGTGGGTGTGTCGTGCACGTAGCTCAAGAACTGCCGGGACGACGCGGTTTTGCCCGCCGCCGATTTTTCCGCCCGCGCGACGGGTTGCAGCGCCGCCAAGGGCACAGCGACGGCCAGTGCGACGGCCAGGATCGCCCACGCAACGTTGCGCGAAAGCCCGCTGCGGCGCCTGGCGGTGTCCAGGACCGAAAGCAGCCGGCTCTCGAATTGCGATCGCCTGGCCATCGCCACCGCCGCCAGGGGAGTCCCCTTCCCGGATCGATACGAACGAACGATCTGCAATAACTGGTCGGCGTAGTCCGGCCCGGCGACGCCGCGGACAAGCACCAGGTCGTCGCACGCCCGCTCGCGCTGGATGCGCAGATTCCGCGCGGCCCACCAGACAAGCGGATGGAACCAGTACATCGCCCGCGCCAGTTGCACCAGCAGTTGAATCAGGCAGTCGCCGCGCTTGATGTGCGCCAGCTCGTGCAGCAGCACCATCCGCAGGCGGTCGGACGACCATTGCTTCGCTTCGCGGGGCAGGAGCACCGTCGGCCACCATATTCCCCACGTAACGGGCACGAATGATTCGTCGCTCTGGAGCATCAGCACCGGCGTATGAATCGCCAGGTCCGCACAGAGGCGATCCTTCATGGCCAGGATCCCCGGATCGGTGATGTGTCGGCTCTTGCGCGCCAGGCGGCGGATGCCGATGGTCCCGGCCAGCAGCGATATAAGCATCCCAGCCACGCCGAGTGCCCAAACAATCAGAATCCACGTCGAGAGGGAGATTTCCCGCAGCGTTGTCAGGACGGCCGGCCTGGAGGGCTGTTTTTCCGCCGCCGCGACGGCGGGCGCGTCGTTTTCCGGCGCGATGGTCGTGGTATCATCGGCGGCGGCCGCGACGGAAAAAGATTTGTCATCAAGGGATTCCTGCTGCGCGGATGTGGAAACAGGTTCATAATGCGGAGCTGCGTCCTGGTCGGAGGAAGAGGATACAACGGGTTCGGTGGGTTGAACCGTTTCCGGCCTGGCCGTGATACGCACGACGTCCGGTAACACACCCAATCGCCAGGACGGCAGCACCGCGGATAATACCGGCAGAAACAGCGCCAGAACGACGGCCGTCGTCCACACGCCGTGACGCAGCGCCGCCGACCGCTTGCGCAAAAGCCAACTGACCACACCAGCCAGTGCGAAAAGCAGCGCACAGCGAAGCGACGCGTCCAGTAGTACCGTCAATGTGTGCGAAACGTTGATTTGTGGAAAGATGGAGGTCATTGGGAATTCCCTTTCGTTTTGGCTTTCTCAATCATTTCGGCGATGCGGCTGAGTTCCTCGTCGGTGGGTTGGGTTTCCGCGTCGTTCAGCAGGGCCGCGACGGCCTGCGTTGTCGAACCGTCGAAAAACGTCCGCAACAGGCGCCGCAACGCCGAGCGGGAGGCCTGCGTTCGCGGGCGCGTCGGCAGATAAACATTACGGGCTTCGATTTTCTCCCGCTTCAGATGGCCTTTGTCTTCGAGAATCTTCAGCAGCGCCCGAACGGCGGAATCGCTGGGGCGGTTCGGCAAATCCGTGCGAATCTCGACAGCCGACGCCCGTCCGCGACGATATACGATGTCCATGATCTGCCTCTCGCGGCGGGAAAGCGTAATTTCCGGTTCACTGGCCATTCGATGTCTCCTGTGTCTTCTGAAGTTTTCTTGCTTTATTGAAAAGATTTTTTTGCCACAAAGGACACAAAGGTCTCAAAGGAAAAAATAACATACCTGTTGTGATTTTCTTCTTCCTTTGTGACCTTTGTGCCCTCTGTGGCTGATTTTCTTTGTTTTCCATGAATTCAACTACGCGCTAAATTATTAGCGCTTTTTCAAAAAAGTCAAGGCAAAAACTTTAAATTTTTAGCGCATTTTTTCGCCGGTCAGTAATACGGATTTGGGAAAAGGAACCGGTGTTTTTCCGGCTTGCTTCCCGGCGGGCTGTAGGTCTATGATAAATGTTTTGAATACACTTATTTGGGAAAGGATCGGTAAGAACCCTCAGGGATGACGAAACAGCCTCCCCCTTCGCAATCGCCGTCGGAGCTGCCTTTGGCCGAATTCCAGGGCCGGTGGTGGGTTGCGCATACGAAACCCCGGCAGGAAAAGGCCCTGGCCTGGGATATATTCCGATCAGAAGGAAGCTATTTCCTTCCGATGTATGAAAAAATCAAGCGCAGCCGGGCGCGGCGGTGGACTTCCGTCCTGCCGTTGTTTACCGGCTACGTGTTTCTCTGCGGTGACGAGCGCACCCGACTTCGTGCCTTGGAAACCAACCGAATCGCGAACCTGATCCCCGTGCCGGATCAGGCGGGACTGGTGGCGGAGCTGACCCGCATCCGGCAACTGCTGGCGGGCGGGTTGTCCATCGACCCGCACCCGGGCCTGACGCGAGGCGCCGCGTGCCGAATTCGCGTTGGCCCGCTGGCTGGGCTGGAAGGACAGGTCGAACGTCGCAAAGGCTTGGCCCGTTTTATCGTGAACGTGACGATCCTCGGCCAAGGCGCGGCGGTGGAAATCGACGCCGACTGGCTCGAACCCATCGAGTGAATCCTGGGTTTAAGATAGAACGCCCCGCCGCGGAACGATCTGTTGATTTCTGCCTTAAGAAAATCCAACTTGCTGTTTTGTAAGGAATTATGTAGAATTTCGTCCTGCAGGCGACGGGGACGGAGTCTGCCCGGACCGCGAGAAAAGCCATGAAATACAACGGCGTTATTCAGAGAAAATTTGCACTGCTTGACAAGCAGGTTCTTGAGTTGAGCGCACACCTAAAAGACGTAACGTTCGCCTCGTTCAAAGATGACTGGGCGCTACGTTGCATGGCCGAGCGTGCGTTGCAGGTAATGGTGGAAATCGTTATTGATATCGCCGAACGCATTATCGCATTAGAGGGGGCGGGGCCTTCCGCCACAACCGCCGAAGCCATAGAAAAACTGGTGGATCTGAAGATTCTCCAATCCACGCAGCCGTATGTTGAAATGGTTCGTTTTCGAAATCTGATCGTGCATCAGTATGAAGAAATCGATCCGGCCATTGTGTTCGACATCGCCAGGAACAAACTCGACCATTTTCGTCAATTTCGCAATGAAATCGACGCCGCCTCGTAAATGATCCTGATGCAATTTGACGTTGAACAACTCGCCGCCGCATTAAAGATCGCCTGTCCGGAAGCCAGGTTCGCTTTGCTGCACGGTTCCGCGAAAGACGGACAAATCGGTCCCGACAGCGACATCGACGTGGCCTTGTTTATCGAGGGCACGGCGAGCCTGGAACTCTATCGGCGGGCGCAGGAGGCGGTACACGCCGTTGTTGCGGAAGCGGAGGCGGATATCGGAATCCTGAATCACGCGGAACCCGTTTATCGATTTGAAGCCTTGAAAGGCCGGCTGCTGTTCTGTCGGGACCAGGAAGCCTACCTTTCATTTTTCACGCGAACCTGCCGCGAATACGAAGAACAGATTGCCGACTACCAGCGGCAGTGGACGTATCGCCTTTCCGCGGCCGGTTAATACGAACCATGTTCCTCACAGGCCTTTTCCTTTGAAGGAAAAGTAATGCGTCAAATGAAGCGAGCACTGATTACGGGCGTCACCGGGCAGGACGGCAGTTACCTGACCGAACTGCTTTTGGGCAAAGGCTACGAAGTGCACGGCCTGGTGCGGCGGTCCAGCACGTTCGGAACGGAACGCATCGACCATCTCTACCAGGATCCGCACGCCGCCGGCGCGAGACTGTTCCTGCATTACGGCGACCTGACGGACGGTGCGGGACTCCGCCAGGTGCTCACGAAAGTGCAGCCGGCCGAGGTGTACAATCTCGGCGCGCAGTCGCACGTGCGCGTGAGCTTCGATCAGCCGGTCTATACCGCCCAGGCCGACGCCGTCGGCACGCTGCGCCTGCTGGAGGCGATCCGTGACGTGGGTCTGCCCACGCGATTCTACCAGGCCTCCAGCAGCGAGATGTTCGGCCAGGTCGTCGAGACGCCGCAGACGGAAAAAACGCCCTTTCATCCTCGCAGTCCCTACGGCTGCGCGAAGGTCTTTGCCCATTGGCAGACGGTGAATTACCGCGAGGCCTACGGGATGTACTGCTGCAACGGCATCCTGTTCAACCACGAAAGCCCCCGGCGCGGCGAGACGTTCGTGACGCGAAAAATCACGCGGGCCGCCACGCGCATCCGGGAAGGCCTGCAGGAGAAGCTCTTCCTGGGCAATCTCGACGCCCGGCGCGACTGGGGTTTCGCGGGCGACTACGTGGAGGCCATGTGGCGGATGCTCCAGCAGGACGCCCCCGACGATTACGTCGTCGCGACGGGCGAAACCCATTCCGTCCGCGAGTTTCTGGACGAGGTGTTCGGGCAACTCGGCCTGGATTGGAAGAAATACGTAGAAGAGGATCCCCGCTATTACCGCCCAGCCGAGGTGGATATGCTTTTAGGCGACGCGACCAAAGCCCGCCAGAAACTCGGCTGGAGCCCCAAAGTGGATTTCAAGGGCCTGGCGAAGATGATGGTCGAGCACGACTGGCGGCTTGCCAAAGAACAGCGCGTGCTGAAAGAACACCGGGAAAACAGCAGGAAGTAAACGGCCATGAAACTCACAAAAACAGAACGGGATGGTTTGGCGGAATTGTCCGTAATTCTGCACGAACGTTTTGGGGCGACAGAAGTACTCCTGTACGGTTCGGCTGCTCGCGGCCAGATGGATGTCGATTCGGATATCGATCTGCTGGTTGTGCTTCCGGAGTTGAACTGGGACATGGAAAAAGAAATCATCGGACTATGTTTTGACATGGAACTTGAATATGGACGCGTCTTTTCGGCGGTTTGCTTCAGTGAAAACGATTTGCAGGAGACGCCGCTGAAAGAATCTCCGTTGCTGAAACACGCCAGGCAACAGGGGCAATCGTTATGACGGATGACCTGAAAAAACTTATCGCCTATCGTCTTGAGCAGGCAAACGACACGCTT
>JAFGEJ010000089.1 GCA_016931655.1 Phycisphaerae bacterium | reverse complement strand
GGGGGAGGATTGTTGGGCGCCGTAGCGTTTGGGATCCTCGAGATGGCGCGAAACAAGCCCCAGCCGCGGCACGCCCCGCCTCGGCCCAGGGCGGCCCGCGTCCAGGCGCCGCCGATCCAGGCCTCGCGGGACCATCGGGTGGAAATCGTCGGCTACGGCGCCGTTCAACCCCGCACCCGCCTGGAAATCGCCCCGCGCGTCACCGGGGAAATCGTGTTCAAGTCCGACGCCTTCCGCTCCGGCCGACGGGTCCAGGGGCCTTCGGAGGAACATCCGCAAGGCGAAGTGCTGTTCCGCATCGATCCGAAACCATTCCAACTCGCCGTTGAAAACGCCCAGCAGGGCGTCGTCCTGCTGGAAGCCCAACTGGCCAGTCTCGAACGGGAAAAATCCAACCTCCAGGCCACCGAAAAGCTCCTGGAAGAAATGAACCAACTGGAAAAACAGCAGCTGGAGCGCGTGCAATCGCTGCGAAAGCGCGGCGTGGGCACGGAAAATGAGGTGGACGTCGCCCGGGCGAAGTATCTGACCACGCGGAACAATCTTCAGACCACCGAAAACCAACTGCGCATGATTCCGCAGCGCCGGGCCGTGCTGGAGGCGGAACTCCAGGCCGCCCGCGTGAAGCTCCGCCAGACAAAACTCGACCTGAGCTACGCGACATTTCATTGTCCTGTAACAGGGCGCGTGATCGGCGTCGAGGCGGAACTGGGCGAACAGGTACAGGCCGGGCAGATCTGCGGAGAACTGTACGGTACGGACCGGATGGAAATCCCCGTCTCGATCCCCGCCGGGGACATTCGCTGGCTGGATCCCAAGGCCTTAAAGGCAAGCATTGAACAGGATCCCAATTGGGACGACGGGGAGAAAATCCACGTCCGCGTGTCCTGGTCGATCCCCGGCGGGCGGACGCTGGAGTGGACCGGCGTGGTAGAGCGTATCGAAGCCGGCCTGCAGGCCCAGACGCGAACCGCCAGCCTGATTGTCTGTGTGGACAACACAAAACAGCCCGATCAGCACCGCGATGATTTCTTCCGGCTGGACATTAATATGTATTGCAAGGTCATGATTCTGGGGCGTGTCGTGCCGGAGGCGTTTTTCCTGCCGCGAGGCGCTATCCTGCCGGACGGGGCGGTGTATATCGCCCAGCCGGACCCAAAAAGCGAATCGGGATTTCGCCTTCAGCGGCGCAAGGTGGAAGTCGCCCGGTATACCGACAACCAGGCGATGATCCTGCCCGGCGGCGGGGTCACCGAAGGCGACCGCGTGCTTCTCCAGGCGCCGCCCAAAGCCGTCGTCGGAATGGCGCTGGACATAATCGAACCGCCAAAGGCCCCGCGATCCGCGCCGACAACCGCGCCCCAAAAGTAAATTTACGCACGACGAATGCCTTCGGCGTCGTCCTGACCGACTACCGGCTACTGACTACCGGCTACTGACTACCGGCTACTGACTACCGATTACCGACTACCAAAGAGCAACCCATGCGTCTGATCCGTCTGTTCGTGAACAATCCGGTGGCCGCCAACATGCTCATGCTCGTGATCCTGGGCGGCGGTCTGGCGGCCTGCTTCGTGATTCCGCGGGAGATGTTCCCGGAATTCGAGCAGGACCGGATCACGATTTCCGTGCCGTATCCCGGGGCCGCCCCGGAGGATATCGAACGCGGCATCTGCCTGAAAATCGAGGATCAGCTCGGGGAACTGGAGGGCGTGGACGAGATCCGCAGCACCAGCACCGAAGGGATGGGATCGGTACGGCTGGACCTGGCAACGTCGGTGGACCCGCGAAAGGTTCTCGACGACGTAAAAAGCGAGGTCGATAAAATCGACTTCCCCGAAAACGCCGAGGACCCGGTCGTACAATTGGCCACACGCAAAATTCACGTCATCATGGTGGCGGTCTACGGCCAGGCGTCCCGGCGAACGCTTAAGGAGATCGCCGAGGACGTCAAGGACGACATAACGGCCCTGCCGGAGGTTTCGCAGGTGACCATCTCCGGTGTGCCGGACTACGAAATTTCCGTGGAGATCGACGAGGAAGGCCTGCGGCGCTACGGCCTGACGATGGAAACCCTCGCCCAGCGCATCCGCGAGAGCAGCTTCGACCTGCCGGCGGGGCGAATCAAAACCCGCGGCGGGGAATACGCCCTGCGAATCGTCGGGCAGAAATACACCGCCGGGGAATATGGAAACATCCCGATCCTCTATCAACCCGACGGCACGGTGATCTGCCTGCGCGACGTGGCGAACGTGCGCGAAGCCTTCGAGGACGTGGACATGGGGGGGCAGTTCAACGGCCAGCCGTCCGTTCTCGTGCAGGTGTTCAAAACCGGCGACGAGGACGTGCTGGATATCTCCAAGGCGGTGCACGAGTACATTCAACGAAAACAGGCCGAACTGCCCGAAGGAATTCACCTGGGCGTCTGGTCGGACCTGGCGAAACTCGTGGACGACCGTCTGGAAATGCTGATCCGCAACGGGATCCAGGGGTTGATTTTAGTTGCGCTGGTGCTTTGGCTGTTTCTGGGGCTGCGCTTGAGCTTCTGGGTGGCGCTGGGCATTCCGGTTTCGATTCTCGGTACGATGATGGTGATGTACCTCACCGGCACGACGCTGAACATGATGAGCATGTTCGCGCTGATTATGGCGCTGGGACTGATCGTCGACGACGCCATCGTGGTGGGGGAAAACGTCTATTCGTCCTTCCAGCGCGGCGAAGGGCCTCACCTGGCGGCGACCGACGGTTCGGCGCAGGTGATTCTGCCCGTCCTGGGGGCCGTCATCACCACCTGGCTGGCGTTTGCACCGTTGCTGTTCATCCCGGGTACGATGGGAAAATTCATCTCGCAGTTGCCCGGCATCGTCATCCTGACGCTGGCGTTTTCGCTGCTGGAGTGTACGACGATCCTGCCGAGCCATCTCGCCCACAGCCTGGAGCGCCAGCGCGCCTGGGACGAGCGGGGCTTTGCGGGAATCTTCGGTGGGGTGCGACATGGCATACGGCGTCTGCGCGAACGGATCGACGCCGCTATCCAATGGCTGATTTATCACGCGTTCCTTTGGCTGTATCAAAAGGCGACGAAATACCGCTACGTCACGCTGACCTTCTTCGCGGGGATCATGTTGATGATGATCGGGGCCTTTCGGCTGGGATACATCCGCACGACCGTTTTCCCCAAGTCCGAAGGCGATACGCTGGTAGCCAACATCACCATGCCGACGGGCACGAACCTGGACCGCACCGAAACCGTCGCCGAGCAAATCACCAAAGGCGCCTTCGCGCTGAATCAAACCGTCGAGACCCCCACGGGCGAACCGCTCGTGCAGAACGTCTACGCCCTGCTCGGCGCGCAGATGGGGCGGCGCGGCGGCGGGGACCTGTCCGGCGGACACGTCGCGACGGTCATGGTCGAACTTCTGCCCTCCGAAAAGCGAGGGAAAAAGCACACCACCGACGAGCTTACGCAGATGTGGCGTCAGGCCTCCGGGGCCGTCCCCGACGCCCTGCAACTGACGTTCGGCCAATTCCACGGCGGACCCGGCGGTGGGGCGCTGGAGTTCCGCGTCCACGCACCGACCATCGAACAGGCCCGGGACGTCGCCGGGCGGCTGAAAAAGGTGCTGGCGAAATACCAGGGCGTCTTCGATATCGAAGACGACGCCCTGCCCGGAAAAATGGAACTCAAAATTCAGCCCCGCCGCGAAGCCTACGCCTCGGGCATCAATCAGCAGGTTCTCGCCCGGCAACTCCGCGACGCCTTTTACGGAAACGAGAGCATCAAAATGCAGCGAGGCCGCGACGAGGTGAAGGTCATGGTCCGCTATCCGGAAAGTCACCGGCGCAGCCTCGGCGACATCGAGGCCAAGCGCATCCGCACCCCCGACGGAAAAGAAGTGCCCTTCGCGGAAGTCGCCGACGTGACGATGCAGCGCGGGTACACCGCGCTGACGCGCATCGACGGGAAAAGCGTGGTGACCGTCTCGGCGGACATCGACGAAAACCGCACCAACGCCGAACAGATTCTCAACGATCTTGCCAACAGCGGCGAACTGGACCGTCTGACGGCCTCCGTCGATCAGACGCGCATCGAACCGCGAGGCCAGCGACAACAACTCACCGAATCGCTTGGAGCCCTGTACGTCTGGTTCCCCCTGGCGCTGCTGGGCATCTTTACCGTCCTGGCGGTCATCTTCCGCAGTTACATTCAGCCGATCATCGTTATGATCGCCATTCCCTTCGGACTGATCGGCGCTGTGCTGGGTCACTGGGTGATGGGATTCGACCTGACGCTGCTGAGTCTCTTCGGCATGGTGGCGTTGGCGGGCATTGTCGTGAACGACTCGCTCGTGCTGATCGACCGCGTCAACAACGAAATCCGCGGCGGGGCGGGCATGTATGAAGCCACCCGGCGCGGCGCCTGCGGACGTTTCCGCGCGATTTTCCTCACAACAATCACCACCGTGGCGGGCATGACCCCCCTGCTGATGGAAAAATCCTTCCAGGCCCAGTTCTTAAAACCCATGGCCGTGTCGATTTCCTTCGGCCTTTCCTTCGCGACAATGCTGACGCTGCTGGTCGTGCCCTGCCTGCTGCTGGCCGGCAACGACTTGCGCCGCGTGGTGCGGTGGCTCTTCACCGGCCATTGGCCCAGCCCCGAAGACGTCGTCCAACACGCCAAAACCGTCCAGGAAGAACGAAAAGAATGGAACGAAGAACACTCGACGGAAGATGAAATTCCCCCGGATCAGCGAATCTGACCGATCCAGGCAACGTGTTTTTTCAGGGGCGTCTCTGCCAGCGCGTTTACCAGGCGCTTGTCCCCCGTAACCATGACGGATTTTCTTTGCACCGCCAGCGCCAGGTACAGGCAGTCATACACCGACCGATCTGCCCGCATCGCCAGCGTTAACGCCGCCTCGGCCAGGGAATCGCCGGGCGTAATTCTCAGCGGAAGACGCAAAACGTCCGACAACAACTCACGAGCTTCCGCATCATCGATCTCGCGACGGTTTTGCCGTTTCCAGATCACGTTGGCCACCTCGGCGTAGACCAGGTCCGGCGCGTGCAACTCACAGCCGGAGGAAAGCAACCGCCGTGCTCCCGCGGAGACGTCCTCACGAAAAAACGCCGCCGCGACGACACTGGCGTCGACAATGCAGGCGTTCATCGTTTCCGATCCTCACGGATCAGCCTCGCGCTGCTGGAAAAGGTTCTGCCGGCAAAATGTTTCTTCCATCGGTTCAGGACGGCTTGTATTTCACCCGCACCGATGCCGGCGGACTGCTCCAGCAGCAATTTGGCCTCGCTCTGAAGCGATCGGCCCTGCTGTTGGGCCCGAGCCTTTAATCGTTTTACGGTCTCCGGGGCCAATCCGCGAACCAGAATGTCCGTCATGATGCTTTCTCCTGAAAAAACGCCTTTTTTGCTATCATAATGATAGCATGTCATCTCCTCCCTGGCAAGTATAGATGGAACGGAATTTTACGGTTTCTTTTTCTGAAACGTGTGCTTTGGGTAAACGGTATCGTTATAGTATACGTCCCGGACGGCGGCAGGCCGGTAAGTCGGAGGTGAAATGGTCGGGCACGGAAAGATGGATCGCTGCGGGCAGGCGCATCGGCGGCGGGAGTCCGTCAACGCCGCGGCGCGGGAAAGCCTGGAGGACTGGGCGTTGTCCATTGCACCCGCGGCGCCGGGGGCGGCGGTGCTGGACCTCGGCTGTGGCACGGGAAAACTGGCAATTCCCTACGCCCATGCCGTCGGCCCGACGGGGAACGTCCTGGGCGTGGATATCTCGCCGGGGTCCATCGCGGAACTGCAGACCAAAGCGAAACGCGAAGGATTGACGAACGTCGCGGCCCGCGCAGGGAACCTGGACGAGATCGCCAACGAATCGTTCGACAAACCCTTCGACCTGATCGTATCAAGCTACGCGATTTATTACGCGACGGATATGCCGGGGTTGTTGCGGGCGCTGGCGGCGAAGTTGACAGCCGACGGACGCGTGTTCGTCTGCGGGCCGGGGGAGGGCACGAACCGCGAAATGGATGAATTGCTGCGGCGGGCGGCACCGGACGTCGAGCCGCCCGAACCGCTGGCGGATTTCATCTCGCTGGAGCAGATCGGGGAAGCGTCCTCGGCCTACCGAAAGCTCGAAACGTACCGGCTGGCCAATGCGGTGCGGTTTGAAGACGCCGAGGCGTTGTTGAGCTGGTGGCGGAATCACAATATGTACCTCGAGGCGGCGGATCAGGCCGTCGAACGAGCTTTGCGGGAACATTTTGCCGCCCGTGGCGAATTTACGCTGACGAAAAACGTACTGGGAGTGCTGTTTTGTCGCTGAAAATTACCCAATAAAGAAAAGACGGCCACAAAGGGCACAAAGTTCACAAAGAAGAGAAACATAACATCTTTTTTTACTCTTTAAGAAAATTGTTCATGTTGAAATTACAGGACTTTTCGCTGGATGAGTATCGCGCGTTGCTGGGGCGCGTCCGCGACGGCAGGGCGTGTTTGCGGTTCGGGGATTTCGCCCCGCCGGGCGGCGGGCCGTTGCGGCTGCGCGACGGTAAGGCACCGCCGGAACGTTTCGTGATCCTGCGGCACGACGTGGACTTCTCGCCGGCTTGTGCATTGCGGCTGGCGCAGCAGGAAGCGGAACTGGGCTTCCCCGCGACGTATTTTTTCCTGCTCACGAGCGATTTGTACAATTTACTCGGTCGGCCTCATCGGGACGTGCCGCGACAAATCGTCGAACTCGGCCACGAGGTGGGGCTGCATTACGACGTGCCGGTGCTGGCGGAAGATCCTTCTCCAAGAGAGGCGCTGGTGCGGCAAACGGCGCTGCTGGCGGAGCTTTCGGGCCAGCCCGTCCGGTCGATGGCGATGCACAATCCCGCCTGGAACGGCGCCGATCCGTTCCGCGACGACGGCGAATTCATCAACGCCTACGACCCGGCCTTCACGAAGGACATCGCCTATTACTCCGACTCCTGCGGCGCCTGGCTGGACGCCACGCACGCGACGCTGACGAGCGGAGAGATTCCGCCGCGACTGCAACTGCTGATTCACCCCGTGTACTGGAACCACGGCACGGGCGACCGCCGCAGCCGGCTGGCGGAATGGGCAAAACAACACGGGGGATACGCGGAGCATTTCCTGCGCGAACTTGAAAAACTCTGGCCGACGCACAAGGGCGTTATCGAACACGACCGGAGAACGGGGAAAATATAGGAAAATTCACCCCCACCCTACCCTCCGAGAAGGAGGGGTATAAACCCTTCTCCCTTTGGGAGAAGGTGGCCCGAAGGGCCGGATGAGGGTTTTTTATCCAGAATTTTCACCCTCACCCTGTCCGCCCCCTGAATGAGAGGGGTTACAGGCTTCTATTATTGCTTCAACTACACCATCCAAATCCGACAACAGTTGATCATTGGTAAAACGAATCACTCGAAACCCCTGTTGTTCTAAATATTTTTGCCTTTTCATGTCCTGAAAAAGCTGATCTTCATGACTTCTTCCATCCAACTCCACAACAACACCAACTGAAGCACAGAAAAAATCCACTACGTAAGGACCTATTGGATGTTGCCGTCGAAATTTTAATTCGTCACAACGGTGATTTCGAAGCTTGCTCCAAAGCAACCGTTCTGGAAAACTTGAATCTCGACGAAGTTGTCGGCTTCGGGCAATCATGTGTTTCGATGCGCGTGGACTTTTCCGGTTCATTTTGCATCACCTCCCGTATCACCCCCACCCTACCCTCCCCCTTGAGGGGGAGGGGTTCAACACCCACCTTAATCCTCCCCCTAAGGAGAGGGCGTCTTGCCCGGCCAATCGAGAATAGCCCCGGTATCGGCGCTGGTGGCGTGGGCGGCGTAGCGACCCAGGCAGCCGTGCGCGATCGGCGCGGGACGGGGTTTGTAGCGCTTGCGCCGTCGGGCGAATTCCGCCCGCGAAATTTTCGCGTTCAATTTCCCCGCCGGGATGTCAATCTCGATGATATCCCCGTTTTTCAGCAGACCGATCTCGCCGCCGGCCGCCGCTTCGGGCGCGACGTGGCCGATGCACGCGCCGGCCGTCCCGCCGGAAAATCGGCCGTCGGTAATCAGGGCGCATTTGTCGCCCAGGCCCATGCCGGTGATGTAACTCGTCGGCGCGAGCATCTCCTGCATGCCCGGGCCGCCTTTGGGGCCTTCGTTGCGGATCACGACGACCGCGCCGGGTTTGACCTTCCCAGCCAGAATGCCCGCGCAGGCGTCTTCCTGGGACTCAAAAATGATCGCCGGGCCGGCGTGCCTGTACATCTTCGGATCGACGCCGGCGAGTTTCACGATCGACCCATCCCGCGCGATATTGCCGTACAGCACAATCAGCCCGCCTTTTTTCGTAAACGCGTTGTCAAGTGGGCGAATCACGTCCCGCTTGTTGAGCAGGCCGGTATTTTTCACCTTCAGTTTCTTCGGCTTGGCGCCGCGGTACATGGCTTTGACGTCCTCGACACCTCGCCCGGTCGCCTTCCAGCCTTCACGATAGATCTTCTTGGCCGCGGAACAAAGTTTCTTGCTGCGAAGCGACCATTTCTCCAGGTTCTTTCTCATCGTTTCGCCGGTGACGGTCATCACGTCGGTGTGGAGCAAGGCCGGCTTATCCCACCACAGTTGGCCGAGGATCGTGTGGATGCCTCCGGCGCGGTGGCAGTCCTGCATGTGGTAGATGTTTCCCTCAGGCGTCTTGGACGGCGCCAGACGGCAGATGTTGGGCGTCCTGGCGGAGATGCGGGCGATATCCTTCAGGCCGAACGGCAGGCCGGCTTCGGAGGCCATCGCCAGCATGTGCAGGACGGTGTTGGTCGAACCGCCCATGGCCATGTCCAGCGCGAAGGCGTTCTGGAAGGCCTTCTTGTTCATAATGTTCCGCGGCAGGAGGGGGTAGGATTTTTTACAGCCGCCCTTGGCCCACTCACTCGCCATTCTGACAATTCGCTTCGCCGCCCATTGGAACATTTCCATGCGCACGGGGCTGGTCGCCAGCGTCGTACCGTTGCCGGGCAAGGCCATCCCGATCGCTTCGGAAAGGCAGTTCATGCTGTTGGCCGTGAACATGCCGCTGCACGAGCCGCACGTCGGGCAGGTGTTGTTCTCAAACTGTTTCACGCGCGTAGCGGACATCTTACCGATCCGCTGCTGTGCAACGGCGTAGAACTGGTCGATCAAATCCACGTCGCAGCCGGAGACGCGCCCGGCTTCCATCGGCCCGCCGGATGCGAAGATCGTGGGGATATTGCAGCGCAAGGCCGCCAGGAACATGCCCGGAATGATCTTGTCGCAATTGGGAATGCAGATCATCGCGTCGAAACAATGCGCGCGGACCATGGTCTCCACGCAGTCGGCGATAATCTCCCGGCTGGCGAGGGAATACTTCATGCCCGTGTGCCCCATCGCGATACCGTCGCAGACCGCGGGCGTGTTGAAGACAATCGGCGTGCCGCCGGCGGCGAGCACCTGCTTCTTGACGTACTCCGCAACCGCGTCGAGATGGCAGTGTCCGGGCACGGCGTCGGTGTAGCTGTTGGCAATGGCGATCATGGGACGGCGGATGTCGGCGTCCGTCAGGCCCGTGGCTTTCATCAAACTCCGATGAGGCCCGCGCTCGGAGCCCTTCTTCACAATGTCGCTGCGCATAAAAATGTTTCCTTTCGAAAACGTACCCAAAAATCTGTAGTGTTTCGTCGTTGGTGGGAAAGCCTGGTCTGTATGATATAAGACCCCGCGACGGAACGCAACGTTCGCAAAACGCTTCCAGGGATCCGTTTCATCGTGAGTCAACAGGCAAGCTGGTTTGGGGAACCCATGTGACAAATCCACATGAATAGGCAAATAGATACAAACCCTATGTAATTCTCTATAAATAATATAATCTCTTTTTAATAAATTGGTTAAGCCTCAAAAACTCAGGCTGGAAGGCGCGTAATGCCTATTATATATAGGCACTAAATAGGCATTATGTTATTATCAGAGCTTCTTGGTTGGATTTGTAAAACTCATAGAATTACCATGTAGGGACGACAGGTTGGAGAACGTTTGTTTTTTGTTGAAAGTGTGGACCATGAAGACGGCGGCCCTTAATTTGATCGGGTTGAAATGGGGAAGCATCGGGCAACGCCGACGTTGTGGTCCGTCAAAATCCACGCGAAGTGCGAAGGAATTTCAACGCCTGTTTCGGAGAATGCGCCCTCGGCGTTTCTTCGATTGCAATACACCGTGAAGCCGGCTATTACTGTAAGTAAGAAAACCAGAGGATACCCCCCGACCCGCCGGCTTCACGGTTTTCTTTTTTCTCCCTTGGGATTTTCTTTGCTCCCTCTCTACTACTCTATTCAAGCGTCTCCCTGAACCTCCGTCAGAAGGTATTGGTGCTTGTATTGCTCGCTTCGGCCGCGACGGCGGTGAATGTTTTCGTGCTCCGCTTTTTCCAATAAGCCGGGCGGAAGCAGGATCGGCTGAATTGCTCCAAGCCGCTCGGATTTACGCTTGGAGGCATATTCCATGTTCAGCTCACACAGTGCCTCATCCAAAGCCTCAGCCAGAACGGCCGGGTCGGCGCCGTTGGCCGGTTCCATGCGCAGCTCGTAAAACGGCGTTTCGGCGAAGCGCCCCTGCATCACGAACCGCTCGACGGCGACGCCCGTTTTCCGTCGGGCCTTTTGCATCGCCTCCACCACCTGGTGCTCGGTGAGTTTCTCGCCGGTGATGTTGGCGGTGTGCAGGCCGCGGGAAAGAAACTCGAACACGGGACTTTGGCCGAAAAAATCCACCACGCGCACGCGATCGTCGAGATTGTAGCGGTACAGCCCCGCCCAGTTGGTCGTCACGAGAACGTATTCACCGCCGATTTCCAGTTCGTGGGCGCGGAGCGTTTCAGGATTATCCTTCTCTCGCTGCTCTGCCGGAATGAATTCCAGAAAATTCGACGTAATCTCCGCCACGCCGGCGGGGGTTTCGTCGTCCAGGGGCACGGAGAATCGCCCCTCGCTGGCCAGCAGGCCGATGTCGCGGATGGGCACGCCCGGAAAGAACTCTCGCAACCGGCGGAGATAAAGCCTCAACGTTCCGCCGGTCCAGTGGGTCAGGAACGCCGGGGTCCAGAAATGCTTCGGCAGGAGCATACCGTCGGCGGCGATTCCTTCCTGAAGTCGGCGTGTCAGTCTGGGTTGGCGGGGAAATCTCACCTCCCGGGCCTGTTTCGGAAGGGCGTCCGTCGGCGGTCGAAACGTGCCGTTGTACATATCTTCGATCAGCCGGTCGGCAAATCGCTGGGCGGTTTCCACAAGTTTCAGGACGCTGGACGGATTGGCCGTCGTGAGAAAAGCCACGTCCCGTCCGATACTGAACCGCAGAATCGTATAATATCGCGTGGCTGGGTCGGCAATGTCCGCCGCCCAGGGCGGCACGACGTACATCCGTTGCACAATTTTTTTCTGCGTCCTGGCCAACAGGCCGCTGATCGCTCCGCAGGGCACGCCGGTGGGGCTGACCTTCTCATGCGCGGAGGAGGAAATCTGCACGATCGGCCGCAACCAGGCGCGTTTGTGTTTATTGAGCGTGTTGAGGCCGAAGACGTTCCAGCCGCGGCGGACGTCGGCCAGGAATCTCGACGTAACGGGGATATGCTTCGGTTCGCCGGTCGTTCCGCTGGTCATCGAGAACATGAGCACCTTCTCATGTTCCGGCAGCAGGGCGGTGGTTTGCCCCTCGATCACCCGCCGCATGTAAGGCCGCAGCGTCTCGTACGTCTGGATCGGAACCGCGGCGCGGTACTCCCTGTACGTGCGGACGGCGGCCAGGCCGTGGTCGCGGGCAAAGTCGCTGCGAGCGTGCGCGGCGAGAAATTCCGCCAGCCATTCGTCCTGCACCTCGCGCGTGCGCCGGTGCGCCGCCAGAAACGCGTGCAGCTGCATCGAGGCGTGTAAGGCCCCGATTCTCGCCATCGGCCTGAGGAGTTCCTGTCGCAATCCCATGCGAAGAGTATACCCCCATTCGGTCGGTCCGTGAAATACCATGTTTCTCCCGCAATTCTCCCCGAAACACCACAAACCTCACCCTTCGGGATTTGTTCGGGCCAATCCTACTTCGGATAATCGCCCAGGCTTCTTTATTGGGTTTGACGGAACGTCTCCAGAACGATGAGTGACCTTTTTTCCTGGTAGCAACTTTCTGATCGCTTTGAGCCTTGTGGGCACGTAAAAAACGCGACACCCCTCAGGGGCAGGCTCCGAAACTG
>JAFGEJ010000088.1 GCA_016931655.1 Phycisphaerae bacterium | reverse complement strand
GTCCTTCGACTGCGGCCCTCACTTCGTTCGGGCCTTCGCTCAGGATGACAGTTTAGAGGCGAAATACCAGAAAAAATCCTCGCACACGCTTTCCGTCCGATAATCTTCCTGAAAAAAACCGAAAAAACCCTGCCGACGTTTCCCGGAATTTGCCGAAACATCCTGTATGCACGGACGTTGTGTACTGAGACGACGAATGGAAGGAGATCAGGGATGATCGACGAGCAGCAGTGGATTACCGTCGCGCAGGCCGCCAGCCTGCTGGATCTGCGAAAACGAATTGTAAAGCGGTGGATTCGGTCGGGACGCCTGCAAAACCGGCAAAATCCAGACGGCGGCTGGGACGTTTCGCTCGAGGGCGTCGAGGAGTTGCGGCGGGATCTGCTGGCCGGGCAAGTTCCGGAAAAAGACGAACCGACGGAACCCCTGTTTGAGGGAGAGTGGATTTTATCCGACGCAACGACGGAAGACGAACCCGTCGTTGAACCGCCGCGGGAAGCGCCGCGGGAGGCCCCCCCGCCGGAGCCGGAGGAGGTTTCCTCCGCCTCTTCCGCCAATAGTTCGCGCGATCCGCTGGAGGCGCTGGAGCATCAGGCGGAGCGGTCGATCCAGGTCGCCGGGGCCGCCTTCCACGAAGCCAAGGAGCTTGCCATCGCCTATCGCGAGGAGCTTCAGACCGCTCGGCGGGAGCATCGGGAAGAATTGGACCGCGCCCGTCGCAACGGTCGTTTCGGGTGGACGCTGGCGGCGGCGGCGATTTTGGTGGTGTTGGTCGGCGCGTGGTTCCTCGGCCGGCAGATCGGCGACCAGAAACTCAGCGAAATCCGCGTATCGAATCTGACGGAACGCATGGGCGAGACCGCCGGTGAAAACCAGAAACTCCAGGCGAGAATCGACGCCCTGAAGTCCGAATCAGCCGGCGTCGCGTCGGAATTGCGCACCGCCCGCCTGGGGCAGGCCGACGCCGTCGGGCAACTCGCCGCCTACCGCGCCCACGCCGGCCAGCTTTCCCATCGCGTCAAGGTGCTGGAAACACAGCTTCAGCAGGAACGAGGCACTTATCAGCGGGCGTTGAAAAAGGCAAAACAGCAGGCGGTGGAAACGGAACGAAGACGCCTGGCGATGATCCGCCGGGAAAAGGCCGAGCAGGCGGAACGTACGCGTCAAAACCTGGCCGCCCAGGCCCGGGCGCGGCAGGAACAACTTCAGCGCGAACAGGAAAAACGCCTTCAGGCCCAGCGGGAACGTCAGGAGCAGGAGCGTCGCCTTCAGGCGGACCAGCGGCAACGTCCGCCACAGGCCGAGGCGCTGGCTCGCGTGGATCATCGCGTGCCATCCTATTCGCGGCGAAACGAGGCCGCCGACCTCACGCTGACCGAACTGGAACAGGCCCTGACGCGCAAGAAATAATTCTCGTCACTTTGCCGGCTTTGACGCTCGCCGTCGCATACGGCTGGGGCGCTCCCCGGTAACCTCAAAAAACACGCGCGACAGATGATACTCGTCCGCAAACCCCACATGCTCGGCGATGGCGCGAAGCGGCAGGGGTGTCGTCATAAGCAGCGTCCGGGCGGCCTGAACGCGCAAAGTGCGAAGGAACTGCATCGGGGTCTGACCGGCCTTCTGGCGAAACCGCCGGAGAAAATGGTAACGGCTGAGTCCCGCCTCGACGGCCAGGTCGTCCAGTTTCAGAGGCTGGGCCAGGTGCGACTGGGCGTACTTCCGCACACTGGCGACCAGTTCGTCCTCGGCTGGGTGGGCCAGGCTTTCATACGCACACAACAAAGCCGCCAGAAGCGTCTTCATTTGCGTATCCCCCTGAGAGTGGGGCAAATGGTTTACATCCCACATCCAGCGGATCAGATATTCCAGTCGGCCGTGCGGATCGGCTCCCTTCAAAGGCCAACTACGCACTTTCTTCGGGGCAGACCACCAGGCAACGTGAAGGGTTTCCAGGGGTTCCCTGCCCAAAGCCTGTTCTCCGTGCATCTCGCCCAGGGGATACAGCAAGGCTTCGCCCGGCGCGGCGATGATTTTCTGATTGCGGATGTCCGCCTGAAGTTGCCCGCGCAGGGGGACGATGAGTTCGTGAAACCTGTCGTGCCCGTGCGGCTTCATGTTCCACCCGACGGTGGGAGGAATATGTCCGATGCTTCGAAACGTCAGGCGCATGGGCGCCTCAATTCCGGATAAGCAATTTCAGCCATCATTTCAGCAATTGTAGCTATTTCATTTACATAAATCCATTGTAAAGTGTGGTTACGGAAATCGATTTAATAGGTAATTTCGATTCAATTGAAAGAAGAACCCCTTGGTAGAGTTAGTGCGTCATGGAAAAAATACGGATCGGATGTATCGGTGTTGGATATATGGGGCAGATGGCCCACCTGAGGAATTACGTTAACATCGATGATTGCCAAGTCGTTGCCCTGGCGGAATTACGGGAAAAAACAGGCGAGTTGGTGGCCGAGCGGTACGGCGTGCCGCACGTGTACACCGATCACCTGAAGATGCTGGAGACGGAAAAGCTTGACGGCGTCGCGGTGATTCAGCCGTTCAATCGCCATGCCGTTCTTCTGCCCGAAATTTATCAGCGCGTCAAAAACGTGATTACGGAAAAACCGTTGGCGGTTTCGGTCTCAGCCGGAGAGGCGCTTGCCCAAGCCGCCTCGCAGGCCGGCTGCCGGCACATGGTCGGATACCACAAGCTCTCCGACCCAGCCACGATCTACGTCAAGGAAACCATGAACCAGTGGCGTCAATCGGGGCAAATGGGAAAACTGAGATACATTCGCATGCTGGTGTCGATGCCGGTACGAAACTGGGGCTGCAACGGATTCATCGGAGTGCTCAACGCCGGTGATCCCCGCCCCACCGGTCTGGACACCGAACCGCCGTTGAGCGGCATGTCCGAAGAAGCCGCGAAGGAATACATGAACATCGTGAACAATTTCATCCACCAGATTAACCTGATGCATCATTTTCTGGATGAATCCTATTCCGTCGTTCACGTGGACAAAACGGGTGTTTTAATTGCCGTTCAAAGCGCCTCCGGCGTGCCGGCGGTGTTTGAACTGGAACCGTACCGAACAACGGTTCAATGGGATGAGTCCATCCTGATCGCCTTTGAAAAGGGGTACATCAAGCTTACCCTTCCGACCCCCATGGCCGAGAATCGGGCCGGAACCGTGGAACTGTACACGGACCCCGGAGACGGGCAGACGCCGCAGCGCACGTTTCCGACCCTGCCCTGGGTCGGCGCCATGCGCCAGCAGGCGATCCACTTTATAAAGGTCTGCAAAGGCGAAATGGCCCCGCCCTGCGACGCCGCCCAGGCCGTCAGGGATCTGAACGTCGTCGAGGATTGTATCCAAACGCGTTTCGGGCCCGCGGAAAAATAGTACTCCAGAATCGTCGCGCCGAACGTTCTATATCAAGAAGAGGAAAGAATCATCATGAACAAAGTCAGGATTGGATTTCTTGGTGTCGGGAAAATGGGACAGATGGCCCACCTGAGAAATTACGTGAACATAGACGACTGTGAAGTCGTCGCCATCGCGGAGATCAGGCCGGAGCTTGGCAAACTCGTTGCCGAGCGATACGGCATCGAAAAGGTGTATAACGATCACAACGCCATGTTCGCCGCCGAGAAACTCGACGGCGTGGTGGCATCCCAGAAGTTTGAACTCCACGCGAACCTTCTGCCGGAGGTGTACTCCCGCGTGAAGCACGTGTTCACGGAAAAACCCATCGCTGTCGCGCCCTCCGCCGGCCAGGCCCTGGCCGAAGCGGCCGCCAAAACCGGCTGCGTTCACATGGTCGGATACCACAAACGCTCCGACCCGGCCGTCATGTACGCCAAACGGATCATCGACGACTGGAAGGCCTCCGGAAAGATGGGGCCGATGAAATACGTCCGCCTGACCATGCCCGAAGGCGACTGGATCGCCAACGGCTTCATCGGCCTGCTGAGTTCGGATGATCCGCTTCCGGAACTCGCGTTGGAAACGCCTTCGACCGATCTGCCGGAAGATCTCTATTCGCCGTACCGCAATTTCGTCAATTACTATATCCACCAGATCAACCTGATGCGTCATCTGCTGTGCGAGTCGTACGACGTGACCTACGCCGATCCGTCCGGCGTGCTGCTGGCGGGGCAAAGCAAAAGCGGCGTGGCCTGCATGATCGAAATGTCGCCGTATAAAACAACCCTCGAATGGGAAGAGTCCGCACTGGTGGCCTTCCAGCATGGATATATCCGTATCTCTCTTCCCGCGCCGGTGGCGTACAATCGGCCGGGCAGCGTGGAAATTTACGAAGACCCCGGTAACGGCGCGACGCCGCTGCGAACCACGCCGACGCTGCCGTGGGTCCACGCCATGCACCAGCAGGCAATCAACTTTGTGAAGGTCTGCAAAGGCGAAATCGCCCCGCCCTGCGACGCGGCCGAGGCTGTCGAGGATCTGCACGTCGCGATGGATTACATCCGGATGCGACTTGGGCGCCAGAGGGAAAAGCGGGAAACACGGCTTTGTCACAGACCCGGCAGCGAACTGCGTTATGTCCGAAAAAAAGAATTCATTGACGGCTGAATTAACGTGCGGAGAACGTCTGGTCCGTTGCCTTCGGGGTGAACCGATCGACCGCGTACCCTACGGCGTGGGCATTGGATGGGAGCCCTGGGGCGCGACGCTGCGTCGATGGCGCCGTGAGACGCACCGGGACAACCTCGATCCGGCTGTGGAATTCGGATTCGACCCTGACTTCGCTTCTCCGGCGGTTCACGCCGGCATATATCCGCCGTTTGAGTGCAGGGTGCTGGAAGAAAACGCCGAGTTCATCGTGCGTCGCGACGAACGGGGTATCACAAAACGTGAACGTCGGGACAGGGGTTCCATACCGCAGTTCCTTGACTATCCGGTCAGGACGCCCGACGACTGGGAACAGCTCAAGGCCGAGCGCCTGCGAATTAACGAACCGGCGCGGATCGCCCAGGACTGGGACGCCTTCCGCGACCACCTTCGCCGGACCGGACAGGCCGTTCAGGTCGGCGCGTATCCGTTCGGAATTTTCGGCACGCCGCGCGACCTGATGGGCGCAGAAGCGCTTCTGGTCGCGTTCTACGACCATCCGGACCTTGTCCACGACATGATGAATCACCTGGCCACATTGTGGATCTCGCTCTGGGAAAAAGTTGCCGATGAGGTGCGGATCGATCATATTCATATCTGGGAAGACATGTCGGGACGGCAGGGGTCGCTTATCTCGCCGGCGATGATCGAGACATTCATGATGCCCTGCTACGATCGGATCGCCGACTTCGCCCGGTCCGTCGGAGTGCGGGTGATTTCCGTCGACACCGACGGCGACTGCGGCGAGTTGGTTCCGCTGATGATGAAGCACGGGGTGAACGCGTTTTTCCCCTTTGAGGTGCAGGCGGGAAACGACATCCTCGAATATCGCCGACGCTACCCAACGCTCGGCATCCTGGGCGGGCTGGACAAACGCGCCCTGGCCGGGACAAAACGTGATATTGACATCGAAATCGACCGGGCCGAAACCATGTTGAAATTCGGACGCTACGTGCCGGGATTTGACCATTTGATCCCGCCCGACGCGCCCTGGGAAAACTATCATTACGCAGCCGAACAAATCAAGGACCTTTGCTATTCAGGAGTACCCCATGCCACCACTTCGATTTGAAAAAATTCTCATTTCCGACGAACGTTATGAAAGCGCCGGCGTCTTCGACGTGAACAACGACGGCGTACTGGACATCGTCAGCGGAGCCTACTGGTACCCCGGCCCGAAATTCGACAAGAAATGCAAAATCGCGAATCTTCCGCCGTTCGAGAATGAATACTTCGACGATTTCTCCACGATCCCGATGGACATCAACGGCGACGGCTATCTGGACTTCGTCACGGGCGGCTGGTGGGGCAAGACGCTTCGCTGGTACGAAAATCCCCAGGGCGACCCGTCGAAGCAGTGGACGGAACACGTCATCGCCGAGGTCGGCAGCATCGAAACGACCCGCGCGTGGGACGTGGACGGCGACGGGCAGATCGAGATCGTCCCCAACACGCCCGGAGCGCCGCTGCGGTTTTATAAGCTGATTACCGACAGGAACGGCCGGGGTACGGGTACATTTTCCGAGCACGTCGTCCGCGACCAGCCGCAAGGCCACGGCTTCGGGTTTGGCGACATCAACGGCGACGGGAGGGGTGATTTCGTTCTGAGCAAGGGCTGGTGCGAAGCGCCGGAAGATCCCATCCACGGCGAGTGGATTTTCCACGAGGAATTTGATCTGGGCAAGCGGGCCAGCTGCCCGATTCTCGTCGTCGACGTCAACGGCGACGGCCTGAACGACCTGATCGTCGGTAACGGACATGATTACGGACTCGATTGGCTGGAACAGCGAATCGAAGGCGGCAAGCGGACGTGGATCCGGCATCCCATCGACCCGTTCAACGGCCAGTACCACGACCTGTGGTGGGTGGACATTGACGGCGACGGCCAGTGCGAACTGGTCACCGGAAAGCGCTACCGCGCCCACTGCGGAAAGGATCCCAGCGCGTACGATCCGGTGGGCCTGTACTACTTCAAGTGGACGGGTGAAAACTTCGCCAAGCAGGTCATCGACTTCGGCCCGATTCGACAAGGGAAAGGTTGCGGGATTTTCTTCCAGGTGGCGGATATCGACGGCGACGGCCGGCTGGATATTGTCGCGCCGGGCAAGGACGGGTTGTACCTGTTCAGGAACCTCGGCTACGCGGAAAACATGGGAGATTTTTAATATAAAAAACGTGGCTTGGGCGTCTCGCCCAAGCGTCGCGGGGGCATCCTGCCCCCGCTTTCCATCGGTTCCTCATGGGTGGGACGCCCATGAGACACTTGGGCCGGCTCTGCTTTGCGTAGCGCTTCGCAGAGCAAAGAGGCCCAAGCTACAATAGGAGACTACTCATGCCGAAAATTGCCATGATCGGAGCGGGAAGCGTCATTTTCTGCAAAACACTTCTCAACGACATCCTCGCCACGCCGGCGCTGGCCGAGTCGGATATCGCGTTGATGGATCTGTCGGAGCCGAAGCTCCGGCGGATGGAGGCCTTCGCCAAGCGCATGGTGAAGGAAAATCACCTGGGCGCGAAAATCTCCGCCACGCTGGACCGGCGGGAAGCGATCCGGGACGCCGATTACGTGATCATAATGATCCAGGTCGGCGGCGTGGAGGCGTTTCGGTGGGATTACGAAATCCCGCTGAAGTACGGCGTGGACCAGTGCATCGGCGACAGCCTTGGGCCGGGCGGTGTGTTCCGCGCGTTGCGGTCGATCCCGGTTCTGGCGGACATCGCCCGCGACATGGCCGAGCTTGCCCCCGAAGCGCTGCTGCTGAATTACGCCAACCCGATGGGCGCAAACTGCCACGCCCTGGGGCGGGTCGCCGACGTCGCCTATATCGGCCTGTGTCACGGCGTGCAGACCACGCTGGACCTCATCAGCCGCTACGTCAACGTGCCGAAGGATCAGGTGGACTTCCTCTGTGCCGGCATCAATCACATGGCCTGGTTCCTGCGCCTGCGGGACAAGCGCACCGGCGAGGACCTCTATCCCACCCTGCGTGCGAACATGGAAAAGCCGGAGTATTACGTCAACGAGAAGGTGCGCGGCGAGGTGATGCGGCAGTTCGGGTACTTTATGACCGAAAGCACCGGCCATCTGTCGGAATACCTGCCGTGGTTCCGCTCGAGTAAACGGGCGATGGAGCAATACTGCGATCAGCCGGACTTCGGCGGGGCTTCGGGGGCGTATTACAAATACTGCGCCGCCCTGGCGGAAAAATTCACCAAGGTGGACTATCTTGAACATGAATCGCCGAAGATCGACCATCGCAGCGTGGAGTATTGTTCGTACATTTTGGAAGCCGCCGAGACGGACAACCCGTTCCGCCTGAACGGAAACGTCCGCAACGACGGATACATCACAAATCTCCCAACCGGCTGCTGCGTGGAGGTGCCCGTGTTCGTGGACAAGCGGGGGCTGCACCCGGTGCGCGTGGGAAATCTGCCCCCGCAACTGGCGGCGTTGAACCAGAGCAACGTCAGCGTGCAGGCGCTGGCGACCGAGGCGGCCCTTACGAGCGACCCGGAACTGGCCGTCCACGCCGTCGCAATGGACCCGCTGACCTCGGCCTGCTGCACGCTGGAAGAGGTTCGCCGGATGGCCGCCGAAATGTTCGAGGCGCAGAAAAAATGGTTGCCCCAGTTCAAAGGAAAATCACTTCGGGAAACGCCCGTGATTTCCATCCCCGCGAAATGCAAAGCCGTCGACGTGCCGATGGATCCCGCCCTGGCGATCGCCAATCGTTTCGGCGAGCTGGCCCAGGCGAAGTAACCGCAACGTCACGCGGACCGGACGCGCCGCGGCACGGCGGCTGTGGAAAGACGCCGTTTCGAGACAGTCCGACACGCCAACGCCCGGACGCACTGAGCCGTCCGGGCGTTTGTTCGTGTCGTATGTGCCCGCTGCTGCTTGATGTTTCGGGCGAAGGGCGAAATCAACAACTCCGCGTCGGGAATTCGGCGAACATACACGACGCCGATCTTCTCCGGGCGGTGGACAACCGCGATCCGTCGGCCGATGGCCTTCCTTCGCTTCGCCGACGACGAAATGTACAGGCTTGTAAGATCCATCTCATCCTCCCGTCAGCCGCTCGGATACCGTGACGAGAACGATCCTTCGGTCAGCCTGTTGATCTGTTTATCTTATTATAGGCGCGAGGAAGAGTCCTCTGGGTGATTTCCCCGAACGCGGCGCAAAAAAGTTTTGCGTTTGCAAAAAATCCCTTTCCGCGAAATCCGTCTTTCCTCCGTGAAATCCGTGGAGTATTTCTGAAAACAACTTACAATAACGGTTCCATGAAACAGACGATTCGCAATCAAATCCGGGCGATCTTGCGCCAGATGCCGCACGACGCGGCGGCGGCCAAGAGCCTCGCCGTCGCCCGGAGAGTCTGGCGGCTGAAGGCCTTCCGCTCGGCCCGGACCGTCATGCTCTATCTTCCGGTCCTCGGCGAGGTGGACGTACTGCCGATCGCGCGGGCGGCCTGGCGAAACGGGAAAAAAGTCCTCGCGCCGACGGCGTGCGATCACTGCCGGACCATGCGGGCCATCCTCTGCTGCCCCGTCAACGAGGAAATGTTTCATCCCCATCACGGCCTGCGCCAGCCCAATCGCGACCTGGGCGAGCTGACGGTGGACCAACTCGACCTGGTCATCGTTCCGGCGGTTGCGTTCGACCCGAAGGGCAATCGACTGGGGCGCGGCGGGGGATTTTATGACCGCTTTCTGGCACGCCCGGAGCTGCGGGCCGAGACCCTCGGCGTGGCCTACGCCGAACAGATCGTTCCCTCCCTGCCGGTCCACGCGAACGACCGTCCCGTGAATATCGTCGTGACGGACAAAAAAACGTACAAAGCCGGTTAATCCGAATTTTTCACTGACCACAGAGACACAGAGGTCACAGAGGAAGACGCTAGAAGATAGAATCTGGAAGCTACATGCAGAATCGCTTAACGTCTAAACTTCCAGCTTCTGACTTCTAGCTCCTATTTTCTTCTCTG
>JAFGEJ010000087.1 GCA_016931655.1 Phycisphaerae bacterium | reverse complement strand
TGCCCCGCCAGCCATGCCGACCCGCTTGTCTATTGCGCCAAACGCCCCCATTCATCAAAATTCAATCCATTATGGGATGATTGTGTTATCTATTTATTATTTTGCCGGTTTCGTGTCGGTTTTTGCGTCCGGCGTTCCCACGTCGATGAAGCGGGGCGGAATTTTTCGCAGCTTCTGGATGGTGAATCGGCCTTCGTACTTCTCGCCGGCGGACCAACTGTACTGGGCGGGCAACTGGTCGCCGGGAATTTTGATCTGCGCGTGAACGCGGTCGTTTTTCCCGTTGAGCGTGCCGACCACGCCCGTACCCTCGCCCGGCCCGGAAAGATACACGTCCAGCCGGTCGCCGGTGAGATTCGTGAAGGTTACGTCGATCTTCTTCTTGCACCCGCCGAGACACACCACCCCAGCCGTCAGAATCAGCAGCAGCGCCGCCGTCGTCCTCCACGTCCGCATTGCACCGGTCTCCTTTCCGTCGTTTCCGCCACCGGGAATCTGGCAGCCATCCTATTCATCCCAGCAGAGAATTGCAATGGTCCGATGAGGAATTCATTTCCGGTACGAATCATGCCGATCTTGCCGCCGCGACGAGCGCCTGTCCGACGGCTGTGCTTTCATCGCCGCTCGAGAGGCGGCGGTGGAGGTATACCTCGCGTCCGTCGCGGCGCAGTCGTTCTTCTAACCAATTTTGCAACAATGTGTTAAGAAAGCATCCGCCCGTAAGCACAACGCGATGTTCCCCCGTTGCGTCGCATACCCGCCCAGCGGCGGCGGCGAGCATGTTCACCAGGCCGTCGTGAAACGCCCTGGCTGTTTGTTGGGCATCGCCCGCCTCCCTGAGCATCGCACGGATCATCGGGCGGAAGTCCATTATGACCGCACCGTCGGGAGCTTCTTCCAGCTTGTAGTCCAGCGGTTCGACGGCCCGGGCCTGTTCGGCTGCCTGTTGAACGGCGACGGGCGCCTGGGCTTCGGTGTCGTTGCGGGGGCACAGATCAAGCAGGAAGGCCGTCGCGTCGAACAGGCGCCCCAGGCTGCTGGTTCGCGGCAGTCGCGCCGCCGGGGCGCCCAGCCGGGCGACGGCGAGTTTCAGAGCCTGCGGATCGATTCGGGAAAGCACGTGTTGTGCCTCGGCGGGCCAGTTTTTCCCGAACGTTTCAACCAGAACGCCCAGGGCGGGCCGAAAGGTCTCGACGGCGGCGGCGTCTCCGCCGAGCAGCGGGAACGGCCTGAGGTAGCCCGCCCGGCGGAATTCGCCCGCGTCGAAGTCGCACAGAAGCACCTCTCCGCCCCAGATGGTTCCGTCCGCGCCGTAGCCTGTCCCGTCGCAGACAATACCGACGGTCTTGCCCACCAGGCCGTGCTCGGCCATGCAGGCCGTCGCGTGCGCGTGGTGATGCTGCACGCCGATTTTTCGCTCCGGCTGACTCATCGCCCAGCGCGTGGCTGCGTAGTCGGGGTGCAGGTCGTGGGCGATGACGTTCGCCCGCCGGCCTTGCCTCTGCTGAAGGCCTTCGATTGCCGCGAGGAACCGGCGGTACGCCTCCGGTTCGTCCAGCCGGCCGATGGGGGGGGCGACGTATATCTTCGAGTCTACCATCAGCGCCGGGGCGGACTTCAGATCCGCTCCGACGGCCAGGATCGGCTCACGGGCAACGAGCGGAACGTCAAGAACGGTTTCGTGCTGTGATGTTGGTTGAGACATTATGCAGGAGGTGTATGAATTTGTGATACGGACAATACATTATACGATTACCTCGGTATTGTCGTGAAATTCTCCACGGATTCCACGGATTAAAAGAGGATTTCACGAATGGTTTAACGCGTCATTACTCTTTCCGTGAAATCCATTTTTCTCCGTGGAATCCGTGGTGAATTTCCTGTGACGGGAAACACCAAAGGCCGGCGGAGCAAGACGGTTGTCGGCGGGGTGGGCGTTGCGTAGAATGTTCGCGGGAATATGGAAGGATCGCTATGACCTCATCCGGCGGACTTGGCGGCGCGATTCCGGACCCGTCGGTCCGTCGCTTAAGCGCGTACCTGCGTCACCTGGAGAATCTCGCCGCTTCGGGCGTGAAGCGCGTCTCCAGCCGGCAGCTGGCGGAGTATGTCAAGGGCGGCGACGCGCAGGTGCGGCGGGATCTGGCGCTGTTCGGACAGTTCGGCCGGCGGGGCGTCGGATACGACGTGGAAGACCTGATCCAGGTGATCCGAACGATTCTCGGCACGCGGGCGCAGTGGAACGTGGTGGTCGTCGGGGCGGGCCAGCTCTGCCAGGCCCTGCTGCGGTATCGCGGATTCAAGGAACGCGGCTTTGCGCTCGTGGGCGCGTTCGACACCGACCCCCGTAAGATCGGCACGCAATGCGGGCCGGTGACCATCCGCCACATCGACGCGATGGAAGACATTATCCGCAAACACGAGGTGCGGCTGGCGATTCTGACCGTCCCCGCGCAGGCGGCCCAGCAGACGGCGGAGAAGCTGGCAGCCGCGGGGATCGAGGGGATCATGAACTTCGCCGGCGCCGGCCTGTCCCTGCCGCCCCACGTGCACGTCAGCCAGGTGGACCTGACCGCCCATCTGGAGCAGTTGAGCTTTCTGGTCAGCAGCACACGGGCGGGGCAATAAACAAGCGAAAATCAGTCGTCGAACTATTCTTCCATCGGCAGGCCTCGCTGCCGGCGGAGGTCTTCGATCCGGTCCAGCGGGCGCTGGAGCATGTTCGTTCGTGTGGTGCTGAGAACTTCATATTGTTTTCCCAGCGCATCGATTTGCTTTCCGAGTTTGTCCACTTCTTCGTTGTATTTTTGCCACTGCTTTCCGAAGGCCGCCAGAAGGGCGAGGACTTCGTCGGCGGTTTTCATCAGGTTGGCGCTCTGGGCGGCCTGGCGAATGACGGCCAGCATCGCGTAGAGCGTCAACGGACTGGTGAGCACCACCTTTTGCTTCAGGGCCTCGTCGATCAGGTCCGGCTGGGCCTCCAGCACGAGCGAATAGATCTGCTCGGAGGGGATGAACAGCAGCACGTAATCGACCGTGCCGGCCTGGGCGTCCACGTAGCCGCGCGAGGCGACGGCCTTGACGTGGCCCTTGACGTCCTTGACGAGTTGGGCGCGACGTTCGGCGCGGGCGTCGTCGGAGTCGGCGTCGAGATACGCCCGGTAGTTCTCCAGCGGGAATTTTACGTCCATGTTCACGATGCGGTCGGACGGCAGGGGGAATGTGAAGTCAGGCCGGGTCCGGCGGTCCTCGTCGGAGGCCTCCACGGACTGCTTGGTGTAATTGACGCCCTCGGCCAGGCCCGCCAGGTGAAGGATATCGTCGGCCATCCGCTCGCCCCAGGCGCCGCGGCGCTGCGTGCTGGCGAGCATTTTGTGCAGTTCACCGGTGGTCAGGGCCAGCGAACCGACCGATTCGCTCAGCCGGCCGAACTCGCTCCTGCGATCCTTCTCGATGCTGTTGAAATACTCGCCGAGTTTGCCGAGACGTTCGTTGACGTTCTGAAGGGCCTGGTCGATGAGTTGTTTTTTTGCGTCGAGCAGTCCGGCGGTCTGTTTACCGAGGCGGTCGGAATTGGCGTCCAGCGCCGCAGCGGCCAGCGAGGCGAACGCCTCCCGCGTCTGCCTCTCCAGTTCCGCCCGATCGGTTTGGATGGCCCGGGCGCGCATCGCCGTCAGCGCCCATGCCAGGGCCGCACCGATCAGCAATCCCAGAACCAGTCCCAGGGCAAATTCCATCTCCTGCCCGTCCTTATGACGACATCCAAGCTGCTAATAGCGTGATTCCATAAGAGAGAATCGCTCCGATAATCGCCCCGATCACTCCTATAACATAATGCCGAAATCGGATTTTCTTTTGATGAAGAATTTCCCCGAGAACGGGTTTGATCCTATCGAGGCGACGGTAAAGTCTTTGCAATACTTCAAAATGAGGCTGGGTTTCCTCGTAAAACGTTTCTCGTGATTCGTATGTTTCTCTGGCCTGATCGATCAGATCATGTGCGGCATCGGCTTGCTCCATGAATTCGTCATATTCCGGGATTTGTTCCCGCAATTCCGGTAATGCCCCGAATATCCGCTGGAATTTGTGCGTGTACTCTAAAATTCCCAATATTCCCGCTTCATAGGAATCATAGATTGCGCGCTGAATATGTCGCCTGGCTCTTCGCAATTCTTCTTCGTCTTGCGGCTTCTCCCCGCCAAGAAATTTCAGCACGTGCTGCCCCGCATAGCGAAGTTGATTCAGTGGAGGCACGGAAAGTTCATACTCAATCTCCTCCACTTCTTTCATCGCCGATTCCGCTTTTCGGAACAGACGATACAACTCCTCAAAATCTTCCCTGCCCGGCTTTTCCCCCATTTATTTCCCTTTCTTTTCCGAAAAACGCACACCGCGCAACTTTTCATAACGGCCGTCCTGTTTTTCTTTCATGGCATAACAGCCGCGGCACAGCGAGACGTTCCCTTCGCTTAAACGAGCCACAATTCTTTTAGTGTTAATTGCGACGGTTTTCATGGTTAGGCCTCTTTCTCGTCATGCTTCATATTGTTGCCTTATAAACCTGATTTTTGATTGTATCTAATCTGATTTGAGGAACAAGGCAAAAATATCGGTTCGGATTTATCGAAATATCACGAATATAGCGAGAAGTAGGCTCAGAATTCCGCGTTGCGGGGCGTGCGGGGGTAGGGGATCACGTCGCGGATGTTGGCCATGCCGGTGCAGAATTGCACGCAGCGTTCCAGCCCCAGGCCGAAGCCCGCGTGCGGAATGCCGCCGTACCGCCGCAGGTCCAGATACCACCAGTAGTCGTCCCGGTTCAGGCCGCAGTCGGACATCCGCCCCTCCAGCACGTCCAGGCGATGCTCGCGCTGCGAGCCGCCGATGATCTCGCCGGTCTTCGGCACGAGCACGTCCATCGCCCGCACCGTCCGCCGGCCCTGTTCGTCGGGGTCGTTGAGGTACATATAAAACGGCTTGATGGCGGCTGGGTAGTCCGTCACGATCACGGGCCGATGGAAGGTTTCTTCCGTCAGGAATCGCTCGTGCTCGGTTTGCAGGTCCGCGCCCCATTTGGGCGGATAGTCCCAGGTGCGATTTGCTTTGCCCAGAATATCCATCGCCTCGGTATAGCTCAGGCGGACGAACTCGCTTTCGGCGATGCCTTGCAGCGTTTCGAGAATCGTTTTATCGACGCGTTCGTTGAAGAATTTCAGATCGTCCGCGCAGTTTTGCAGGACGGCGGAGAAAATGAATTTCAAAAAATCCTCCGCCAGGCGTGCGTCGTCGTCCAGGTCCGCGAAGGCGAGTTCCGGTTCGACCATCCAGAACTCGGCCAGGTGTCGGGGCGTGTTGGAATTTTCCGCGCGGAAGGTCGGCCCGAAGGTGTACACGTCGCCCAGCGAGCAGCAGTAGGGTTCGACGGCCAATTGCCCGGAGACCGTCAGGTACGTCCGTCGGCCGAAGAAATCCTGGGCGAAGTCCACCTGTCCCTTCTCGTCGCGCGGCGGGGCGGCGGGGTCCAGCGTGGAGACGCCGAACTGCTCGCCGGCGCCTTCGCAGTCGCTGGCGGTAATAATCGGCGTGTGGACGTACAGGAATCCGCGCTGCTGAAAAAATTCGTGGATCGCCGAGCAGATGCGGTTTCGCACCCGCGCGACGGCCCCGAACGTGTTCGTCCTCGGCCGAAGGTGCGCCACGGTGCGCAAAAACTCAAAGGAGTGGTGCTTGGGTTGAATGGGATAGGTTTCGGCGTCGCATTGGCCCAGGACGCGAAGCTCGCGGGCCTGCATTTCGACGGCCTGGCCTTTGCCCTGGCTGGCGACCAGCTCGCCCGCCACAACAACCGAACAGCCAGCCGAGAGGTGCAGAACCTCGGCTTCGTAATTCGGCAGCGACTGGTCGGCGACGATTTGCAGTTGGGCGAAACACGAGCCGTCGTTGAGGCTCAGGAACGAAAAACCGCCCTTGGAGTGTCGCACCGTCCGCACCCACCCGGCCACGGTCGCCGACTCGCCGATCTTCCGGGCGGTCAGAACGTCTTGTATCAAAGTTCGGTTCATATCCTTCGATTGTGAGCGGCCTTTTTTCCTGGCGGCAACCTGATGATTCCCACAAGCCCTGTGAACGTGCAAAAAACGCGACACAGAGCAACTGAGAAACTGAGAAAGAAAACAAATGAAAATCTTCTCTGTTTCTCAGTGTCTCAGTGTCGGATTTTCTTGATTTTTCATCGTGCCGAAATGTTCAAAAAATTCGGTCGCACATCTTCGACTGCTCCGCGGGGAAACACGTTGCATCGTCGCGTGAGAGTTTGTCATAATACCCCGATGCCGTCTGATTCGCCAACGTCCAGCCCGTCCCGCAAGGGAAGTTTTTTCCACGTCCTTCTGGGTGCGGAGATCGTCGTTTTACTGGCCTTGCTCGGCGCGTGGGGCTATCGCGCCGCGGCGCGAAATTTTTCCGAAACGGAACAGGCAGATTCCACGCCGAATATCCCAGCCGCCGCGGCCCCGCAAACCGCCCCCAGCCACACGTTGCCGGCGACGGCGCCTTCCAGGGCAAGGAAAAAACCGGTACAGCCCCCCGCCGCAAGCCAAGCCGCCAGGTGGAATGCTCCACTGCCCGAACTGCGATCGCCGATGCTTCTCGTGGAGAAATCGAAGCAGAGGCTGACGGTCTTTGACGGCCGACGGATCGTAAAGCAGTACCCCGCCTCAACGGGTCGCAACCCCGGCGACAAGCGGCGCGAGGGCGACTATCGAACGCCGGAAGGCGAATTCTACGTCTGCGTGAAAAACGCGAAGTCAAAATACACCCGGGCGCTGGGCCTGAGCTACCCCAGCCGGGACGACGCCCGCCGGGGCCTGCGGGACGGACTCATTACGCGGCAGGACTACGACCGGATCGTCCAGGCGATGGACAACAAGCGTCAGCCGCCCTGGAACACGCCCCTGGGCGGAGAGATCATGATCCACGGCGACCGCCGCGGCGGGCGGACCACGCAGGGCTGTATCGCGCTGGAAGACCGCGACATTCTGGAATTGTTTCCGCGAATTCCCCTCGGCACGCGCGTTATGATTCAACCGTAAGGCAAGTTCAATTGTCGGAGACACAGGGACAACCCGGCCTGCGATTCACGGCGGTGTTCGTCGCGGCGATGATGCTCGCGCTGATGTTCGTGGGCCTGCGGGCGATTGACGTTTCCCAGAAGGCCGAGGGCGGCGGCGAGGGCCTGGTCGTTCGGCAGGCGATCTTCGCCGGTGTGGGTCTGGCGGCCTTCGCGGTCGCCGTTCTTGTGCCGTACCAGCGAATCGGAAGACTGGCGTATCCGCTGTTTATCCTCACGCTGGCGTTGCTGCTCCTGCTCGCCGCGGCGCGGTTTTTCCACCTGAACCTCGGCCCCATTCGCAACCAGCGCGGCGCATATCGCTGGATCGACCTGGGCGTGTTTCAGATTCAGCCGTCGGAACTGGCGAAACTCTCGCTGATCCTGCTGCTGGCGTGGTACCTGCGCTTGGGCGACCACTACCGCAAACTACTGGGCCTTGTGCCGCCGTTCGTGCTCACGCTCGTGCCAACGTTTCTGATTCTCATCGAGCCGGACCTGGGAACGGCGATCCTGTTCCTGCCGATTCTCTTCGTGATGCTGTTTCTCGCGGGCGCCCGAAAGCGCCATCTGCTGAGCATTCTGGGCATCGCAGCCGTCTGCATGGTCCTGCCCGTGCCGCAATCCACCGCCGGCATGGACCCGCGTGAACTGGCCGAGCGACTGCAGACCTGCTATTGGCCTCGCGCCGAGTCGGCGGAGCAGTTGCGATTGTGGCAAAAGGACCCGCCCGCGATGATCCTCAGCGCCGCGCCGCTGGCGGTGATGGAGGATCATCAACTGGAGCGCATCAGCGGCTGGCTGCTCCAGGGGGATGAAAGCGTCGCCCACGGCAAGGGGTATCACCTGCGTCAGTCGCTGATCGTGCTGGGATCGGGCAAGGCGTGGGGTTCGCGGGACTGGTCGGACGGGCGATATTATTTCCGCATGTTGCCGGACGACCACACGGACTTCATTTTCAGCATTATTGCCGGGCAGTGGGGTTTTGCCGGCTGTGCGATCGTGCTGGGATTTTACGCGGTGATTGTGTTGGTGGGCGTGGAGATCGCCGCGACGACGAACGACCCCTTCGGCCGGCTTCTCGCCGGCGGGGTGGTGGGGCTGCTCGTGGCGCAGGTGTGCATCAACATCGGCATGACGATGGGGCTGATGCCGATCACGGGCATGACCCTGCCGCTGGTCAGTTACGGCGGCTCGTCGCTGGTGATCAACTGCGCCGCCCTGGGACTACTGGTCAACGTCGCCCAGCGTCGCCCGATCCTTCTGGGCCGGCGTCCCTTCGAGCACAAGGAAAACACCTCCCATTTGCCCTACCGTCCGCTGGAAGAACGCCGCGATCACTCTTCTTCCAGGGCGACTTCGGCGGGGAGTTTTCCGGTGCGAATGTAGGCGTCGGCGCGCGTCAGCACGCCGACGTATTCCAGGCCCGTGACGGGGGCGAGAATGAATCCCTGGGCCATGAACTGGTGAAATTCCAGTTCGCGGAGGCAGTATCGCTGGTTCGGTCCGCCGACGGCCAGAATTACCCCGCCGGGCAGTTTCATCGCGCGGAAGATCATGTAGGCGAACTTGCCGCGCGTAATCGGGCGATCCTTCTGAAACGTCCATTTTCCCGAAACGACGCCGCGCTCGGCCAGCATTTGACGGCGTTTCTCAAACGAGGTCGCCTCGTCCTTCCCGTCCAGCAGCAAAAGAATGCCGCGCATCGCGTCGTTTTCGCTGACGGTGTTCTGATCGGACAGGCGGTCGAGATAGGCGGCCGAGTCTTCCTCCGCGGGCAAGACCAGCGGAGAGCCGGGGCCTTCCACCGACCCGACGGGCCCCTCACAGCCGGCCAGTGCGACCAGCAACATCGCGATCACCGGCATCAGATTCGTCAACATTTCGGTAGAATGTTTCATATTCTGATCATATCAGAAAAAAACATATGTTTTTATTCTGAGAGTAGCCACGGGCGCAAGCCCGTGGATACATATCGGCCTTTTTTAATAGAGTCCCGCAGTCCCGAAGGGACGCCGGCGGGACGATTGAACTCGGAAAATCCTATTTCAATCACCCCGATGGGGCTCATTATGTGATATTCGCCGGGTTAACCACGGGCTTGCGCCCGTGGCTACTTTCAAAATCAGTTTTCAATGATATTAACGGCGCGTTAAAAACTCAGGATTGCGCCGGTATAGAAGAAGTCTCTGGCGCCCTGGCCGAAGGTGTCATACGCGGCGCCGGGTTCGAACACGCCGTAGCGGATCGTCCAGGCCAGGTCGCTCGTGATGCGCCAGTTGGCGTACACGTCCCACTCCCATCCCAGCCAGGAGGAACTGTCCGTCGCCAGCGTGTCGCTGACCGGCCCGCCGGGGCGCTGCTTCTGGTAGAAGAACACCTTCGTGCCGACTTCCATTTTTTGAAACAGCCGCATGGACTCCAGCGGGAAGAATCTCGCGCCCAGAACGTACATTTGCAGGTTGCTGATGCGCGGCGCGAAGGCGATACCCGTATCGCGGAAGCCGAAGGCGTTGAAGGCCTTGTCTTTCGTGCCGGCCAGGTTTCCGCCGACGGTCGAATTTGTGCTGAGGCGCCGGTCGGGATCGCCCGTGGCGATAATATACTCCGCCATGACGCGGGGGTTCGTCCGAACACGGAAGTGATATTCCAGCAGGGCGTCGGCGGCGAAGGCGCAGATTTCATCCTGCCCGAACCGCACGCCCTCGGAGTAGGTTCGTCCCCATTCGCCGACGGCTTCGGTCTGATACGACAGATTCGGCGAGATCAGCGACCCGGTGCTTCCGGCGCCGAGATAGCGGGAGGAATAATCGTATTTCTGCAGCGGGTCGATGTGCACGGAGTGCGTGTGATCCGACTGCCCCAGGTAATACACGAACGGGCGATGCCGGCTGAAGTTGTACGCCAGTTCGAAGCCGTAAAACGTGCGGTCCATGTGGTTGGCGACGCGCTGGGAATAGTCGATATTGTGCGTGTCGTGCACGGTCTGTCCCAGCAGGGCGGTGAACTCCAGTTGTTTCAGGCGGGTGTGGAACTGCACCTGGTCCAGGGGCGCCGAAAGCACCAGCGCCGTGCCGATCGTGGTAAAGTCGCGCCCGGCCTTCACGTCGAGGGAATACGGCGACCGCTGGCCGGTCTGGTGCAGCAGGAGCTTTCCGAGATCGAACTGGTACCAGGCCCGCTCGACTTCTTCATCGAAATCGTCCCCTCGCTGGCCGATGGGATTGTTGCCCGTGTCCCAGTCGTCGTAGTTCAGCAGGCCGCGAACGTAGAATTTATGCGCGCCTTCCTGGAGATTCGCGCTGCCCCAGCCGCGAAGCTCGTAGCGGCGGAGATTGCGGGTGCGCTGCGCGCCGGCGTCGTCGTAGTGCATGTAGGCGAAGTTGAACCATCCGCCGGCGTCCACGCCCGTTTCGCGGACCTTCTGCTTGTCGAGATAGACGCGCAACTGCTCGTCGAAGACGTTCAACCCGCCCACGTCCCCGCGCTGGGCCCGCGCCGCGGAGGCCAGCAAAACGACCAGCCCTCCCGCCATAGCCGTCCGAATTGTCGCGCGAAAAGTCATACCATTGACGTATCTGTTTGCCGAGACCTCACTTTACATCGCCCGAATACCGGCCCGAAGGATAAACTCCCTCCCCGGCGTCGTCAACTCCAATTCCCGCCGAAACTACGCCGGGAAGCTCACTTCGAGGGACGTTCCAGGAAATTCTGGCGGAAATCCACCTCCCCGATCATTCCCTCGTGGCGATTTCGCTCCGTACCGTTTGGCCGCAGTACCATGAGCGTCGGCAGGGTCTTGAGTTTGTATTGTTTCGCCAGGTCGGAATCCAGCGCGTCTTTCAGCGACGCGACGACCGGGATGAAGTTCCCCGCCTTCAGTGCCTCTTTGTTGTCCGGCTTGGGAATTCTGCGTCGTGCGATTGTCAGGGCCGTATCCGACGGCGGGGAGGACGCGAAGAACACCACCACCATTCGATTTTCCGTCCTGGCCTGGTTCAGCGCGGCGGCCAGGTTGTCGCCCCAGCCTTCGATATGCAGATCGCGCCGCTGAAAGCAGTACACCGCAATTCCCGCCGCGGCCAGTACCAGGACGAATCCGATTTTAATCCAGCGATCCCGCGACGGGGATTTCGGCGTCTTTGATTCCTCGCTCCGTTCGGCCATGCCTGTTTCCTTTCCGCATCGTTCGTGTCGAAAGAGAGTGTACGCATCCCCCCAGGCCGGTGCAACAGGCTTTTCCATACATCCGCCTTGAGTGCGCGTTGTGTTCGTGTTACTATGGCAAGATAGTTCGCTAGGGGCGTCCTGTGTTGCGATTTGGAGGCAGGGCTGAGAGCGACCCTTCGAACCTGATCAGCGAATTCCGCGATTGTGCTAAAAGGTGGCACAGGTTTTCAACCTGTGCGAACACAGATTGCCCTGTGCGAACACAGATTGTAAATCTGTGCCACCTTGTGTCCAGGAATGCACATTCGCGGGGTGAGTTGCGTAGGGAAGCGGACGGCAGGTTGTCTCGCGTTGACGTGCCCGCCGGCCGGCATTCCCCCGGCCGATTTTTTTGCGCATCCCACGACAAAACGAATAAAGAGAATTCTGAAAAACCTACCACAGAGTCACAGAGGTCACAGAGAAAGACGTTATTTCTTATGGTTTTCTCTGAGTTCTCTGTGTCTCTGTGGTAAATTCTCTTTTTTCAGAGGTCTCAATACCATGACGACACAGTATCAACGAGCAAAAGCGGGCGAAATTTCGCCCGAAATGCACCGCACCGCCCAGCGGGAACACCTGCCCGCCGAGACCGTCCGCGAGGAAATCGCCGCCGGCCGACTGGTGATTCCCGCCAACCGTAAACACCTCGCCGGCGTGTCCGACGGGGCGGCCAGGCTCGATCCCTGCGCCATCGGCAGGGCGGTCACGACGAAAATCAACGCCAACATCGGCGCCTCGCCCGTTCGCAGTTGCATGGAAGAGGAACTGCTCAAACTCCGCTGGGCCGTCCAATACGGCGCCGACGCCGTGATGGACCTCTCCACCGGCGGCGATCTCGACGCGACCCGCGAACATCTGCTGGCCGGCGCGACGGTCCCCATCGGCACGGTTCCGATCTACTCGATGATTGTCGAAAAACCCATCGAGGACCTGACACGCGAGGATATCCTTGCCACCCTTCGCAAGCAGGCCGAGCAGGGCGTGGATTTCTTCACGATCCACGCGGGCATCCTGCGGAAGCACATTCCCCTGGCGATGAAACGCAGGCTGGGCATCTGTTCGCGGGGCGGCAGTCTGCTTGCGAAGTGGATGACGCACCACCGGGCCGAGAACCCGATGTACGAAATGTTCGACGAGATCAGCGCGCTGATGCGCGAGTATGACGTGGCGTATTCCCTGGGCGACGGGCTTCGGCCCGGCTGTCTTGCCGACGCCTCCGACGCGGCCCAGTTCGGCGAGCTGGAGACGCTGGGCGAACTCGTCCAGCGGGCGAGGGACGCGGGCGTGCAGGTGATGGTGGAAGGCCCCGGCCACGTGCCGTACGACCAGATCGAGATGAACATGAAGCGCCAGGAGGAACTTTGCGACGGCGCGCCGTTTTACGTCCTCGGCCCGGTCGTCACGGACGTGTTTCCGGGCTACGATCACATCACCTCCGCCATCGGCGCGACGGCGGCGGCGTTTCACGGCGCGAGCTTTTTATGCTACGTCACGCCGACGGAGCACCTGGCCCTGCCGCGGCCTGAGGACGTGCGCACGGGGTGCGTTGCGTATAAAATCGCCGCCCACGCCGCGGACGTCGCGCGGGGCCTGCCCGGCGCACGCGACTGGGACGACCAGATGGCCTCCGCCCGCGCGAAATTCGACTGGGAAAAACAGTTCCAGCTCGCCTTCGACGGTCAGGCCGCCCGCGAAATCCACCAGCGCGACCGCGACGCGACGTCCGACGCGCCCGGCGATTACTGCTCCATGTGCGGCCGGGACTGGTGCGCCGTACGCATCAGCAAACAACTGGCCGAAGAGAGTAATTGAAGCCGTCCAGGAATTCAGACAACAAAAGTCTGAATGAAGTTTCCCCGATATTTTGTTGTTTTTATCCTCGTCCCGAAGGGACGG
>JAFGEJ010000086.1 GCA_016931655.1 Phycisphaerae bacterium | reverse complement strand
GGGGCTAAAAGAAAGTAAGCTTTCTTCCGGGGGTTCGCTTCGCTCACCCCCGGCCAAATGCTTTCCGTCCCTTCGGGACGAGGAAAACGGCAACAAAATTTCCGGGGAATTCCATCCATAGTTTGATTACCTGAATTTCTGGACGGCCTCGGTTAATTGGGAAATGGGTTATGGTTGTCTTTCCAGTTCACCAGTCAACCAGTTAATCGGTGCGTGGCACCTTCAAGAATCGAAAAGGTTCGCAGAACCTGTCGATTCTTGTGGGTGCTCTTACATAGAAGACTCATCATTATTATGTCGCTTGCCTAAGCACCCACAAGCTCGCCCTGGCCCTTCGGGCGGACTCGCTTGAAGGTGCCACGGGCCTATTTTTCAAAAGTCTTCGATCGTGTCTTTGGTCACTTGTTTTGTATGCCTGCCCAGCCGCTGGGCCGGGCGGATGAGATACCGCCTGGTCTTCGTTTCGCCGTGTCCGTCGGGGTCCATGCTCAGGGTCACCTGGTAGGCGACGAATTTCTGGAATCCGTCGGTGCTCATGATTCCCATTTCCGACTTGGCGGGGTCGTAGGTCTCCCGCATCCGGTCGATATAGAAGTTCTGGATCTGTTGGTAGGTCTTTCGATTCGTGGTGTCCCAGGCGTCGTCGACGGCCCAGAGCAGTCGGCCGTTCTTCAGATCGACCAGCCGCATGTACAGGCCGATCTGCGTGCCCGGATACGGCTGGTAGCGAATCATCTTCCCGAACAGGATGGCGTCGCAACGGAGGGACTTTCGGATGGCGGCCAATTCCCTGACCGTGTACGGGTCCCGTTTGGTCATGTCGAGATATCGCAGGTCGGGATGGTTTTTGGGGATCACGTCCACGCGGAACATTCCCCGCTGGAGCAGCGCCTCTTCCAGGGCGCGGGACATGCGATCGGCAATTTCCGGATAGCCCACGTCCTCGGAGAGGTCCACGAACACAACGCGGGAGACCCGGGCGATCTCGGCGTCGGAGGCGCGGTAGTAATTCACGCCCATCGGTTCGGAATTGCTGCACCCCGCCGCCGCGAGCAGGGCGACGGCCAGCAGTCCGTTTGGAACGTGTCGCGGGCCTCCGGCCCGCGAGTACCGAGGGCATCTTGCCCTCGAATTGGCCTTATATTCGCGGCCAAGATGGCCGCGACACGCGCGGGCAAGATGCCCGCGACACAAAAAGAAACTTTCTGAACAGGCTGTCAGAACGGCTAGGAATATGTGGTGTTTCCGTCTCACGGTTCGCTCACCTCCTGCAGGCCGGCCAGGTCTTTCCGGCTCGGCTGGGCGGCGGAGCGGCTGGCCCCGGCTGGGGCGCCGCCTCCGCGAGATACCTCGCCGCCGAGCAGTTCGAGAATTTTGTACTGCGAATTCAGAATCGCGTTCTGGGAGGCCAGGAAATCTTTCCGTACGCCCAGCACGTTGGCCCGCCACTCCTTCAGGTCCTGCTTCATGTCGTTGAGCATGGCGTTGGCGTCGTTCAGTTCGCGCTGATAGGCCTCCAGCTGGGAGCGAAGCTGGGCGATCTGGGTCTGGAGCTTCTTTTTGTCGCCCTCCAGCTCGCCGATGCGCTGGTTGGCGTAGAGGAGTTCCTGTGCGGTCTTGGCGTACTTGTCGGCCCACTCGACGGCTACGTCGGTCGCGCCGCGGTCGGAACCGTCGTTATCGCCGGCGAGGGTTTCGTCGCGGACGTAGTCGGCCTGCGTCGGCTCGACGGGCTTCAGATCGGTAACGACGGCGTCGCGGTTCTGTTCCCGCATCGAAAACTGTTGATCGCAGCCGACCAGCAGCGGCAAGGCCGCCATCAGCAGCGCCGCGACGATGAGAATGTATTGCGTTCGGGTCATGATGTTTGTCTCCTTGAAGTTCAGTGCTTTTTGTTTTCCGTCGCCGCGCCGGTGGCGCAGCGCAGTTGGATTTCTTTTCCGCAGGAGCAGACGACCTGGATCAGCACGTGTCCGTCGGCCTGGGAGAGGATTTTCGCCTGCGCGGGCGTCGAGGGAGCGTCCGAAAACGTCTCCGTCGGCGGCGCGGCGTTGAGTCGTCTTTTCCCAGCCGGGTTCGTTTCGCTTTTCTTCAGTATTTTCGATGGCGGCATGGTTTCTCCTAGCCGTTACAACAGCAGATCCAAATGATCCCGCGGGTCGTCCCGGGAACCCGGTTCGGGCAATGCATCTTTCGCCGCGTCGGAGGCGTCTTCCTCCTCCGGGTGGTGCAGCAGGTCCTCGACGGCCTCGTCGGAAATCTCCGGAGAGGCGTCTTTGTCTTTTTTGCGCTTCTTGCGTTTCTGGAACTTCCGGGACTCCTCGTGCTGGTGATGCCCCACCGGCACGAGACCCGTGATTTCGTTATGCGGCTGGATGACGCTGTCGCTCACAGGTTTCTCCCGAGTTTCATGGACAGTTTGAACAGGGCGCTGGCGTGTAACTGGCTGACGCGGGATTCGGTCACGCCGAGCACCTCGGCGGTCTCTTTCATGGTCAGGTCTTTCTCGTAATACAGCAGCAGCACGCGGCGGTCGCGTTCGGGCAGTTCCATCAGCGCGTCGGTCAGGGCCTGGATCATTTCCTTTCGCTCGGCCTGCTGGTCGGGGCCCGGCTCCTGATCGGGGGGCACGAGGCCCTGCAGCGGGGCCTTGTCTTCGCTCAGGCCGTGAATGGAAAGAAAATGCTGATGCCGCCCTTCCTGGAGGGTTTTGTAGAGCTTCTCCAGCGACATTTTCGCCGCGTGGGCGAGTTGTTCGTCGCTGGGAGGCGTGCCGGCCTTGGCGGACAGACGGCGATAGATTTCCTCGATACGCCGCAGGTCCTGGTGCACGTTGGAGGGCACAAAGGAGGTTTTTCGCAATTCGTCGATCACCGCGCCGCGAATCCGAATGTAGGCGTAGGTTTTGAACTCCACTTCGCGTGCGGGGTCGAAGCTTCGGGCGGCCTTGACCAGTCCCACCGTGCCGGCGGATACCAGGTCCTCCAGGTCGGCCTTGCCCCGTGCGTGCACCATCACCTTGTTGACGATGTGCTTCACCAGGGGCAGGTGGTCGAGAATCCACTTCTCTTCCAGCACCGCGCGGTTTTGGCGCGCGTAGGCCCGCATCGCCTTGGCGCGGGCCGCCACAGAGGGCGTCATCTCCTGGGTTGGACTATCCTTTGGCTTCACGGTGTTCCTCGTGCGGGGCGTCGTCCGATCCGTCGCCGCTGACGACGGCCCGGATCATCACGTCCAGCGCCAGTTGAATCGCGAACCGGGCCGCCACGTACGACACGGCCGCCCCGATCAACGCCCGAACGGCACAGACGAAGGGGCTTTGCCCCATCACCATGCCCACCAGGGCCATCGCGAAAAACGTCAATGCCGATACGGTAACGGCGATTCGTTTCATGTCGCACCCTGTCCTTACGTACTGAAATTTCAAAGACCTCGACCACAGAGGCACAGAGATCACAGAGAAAAAAAATGTAGTTCTTATTTGTTGTTTCTTTACTTTGTGTCCTTTGTGACCTTTGTGGCAAAATATTCTTTTTGTTATGGGTTTTTAGTAACTCTGTGTTGGATATTCTTGTCTTAGGTTGTCATTTTCATCAGGCCGATTACGCCGGCGCCGCGGCCAGCATGTCGGCTTCTTCCAGTTCCATCTCAATCACCGCGACGGTCTGCACCTTGGAATCGACCGCCACCTCGTCGTAGGCGACCACGGGCAGTTGCGGCAGTTGCCGCTCCAGCATGCCCGCCAGGTGCGCCCGGATGCGGAAATCGCACAGCAGTACGACGTTCTCGTGCCCGGCCTCCATGGCGGTCTTCCACCCCTCGACGATCCTGCCGGCGAGGGTCATGGCCTTGTCCGGGGGCAGCGCAACCACGTTTGTATCGGTTTCCGCGGTCAGCCGATTGCAAAGTTCGTATTCCAATCCGGGATCCAGCGTCAACGCCATCACGGTTCCGCTGGGTTCGCGGAACTGTTCGGTAATCGTTCGGGCCAGGCTCTTTCGGGTCAGCTCGGTCAGAATGCCCGCGTCCTTCGTCCGCAGGGCGTGATCGCCCAGGGCCTCGATGATCTTCGGCAAATCGCAGATCGGAATGCCGTCCCGCAGCAGATTCTGCAGCACGCGGTGGAGCAGGCCCATCGAAACGCTCTCCCCGATCACGCCGTTGACCAGCGCCGGCTGCTTCTCGCGCAGGCGGTCCACCAGCAGTTGCACGTCGTCCCGGCTGAGCAGTTCGTAGGCGTACTTGCGCAGGATTTCGGACAGGTGCGTAATCATCACCGTTTCCGGATCGACCACGGTGTACCCGGCCAGCTCGGCCTGTTCCTTCTGTTCGGTGTGGACCCACAGGGCCGGAAGGTTGAAGACCGGCTCGTTGGCGGGCGTTCCGGGGATGGGGTTGGTGACGATGCCCGGGTCCATGGCCAGCAGCTTGTCCGGCTCGATATGCCCGGAACTGACGACGTGGTTGTTCAGGCGGATTTCGTAGGTGTTGTTTTCCAGCTGGACGTTGTCGCGCAGTCGCACCAGCGGCAGGACCACGCCGAACTGCTGGGCGAACTTGCGGCGCAGCGGCCCGATGCGCTGGGCCAGGCTGCCCTTGCGGCGCGGATCGACGATCTTGATCAGCCGCGCGCCGACCTGGATCGAAATGCGATCCACGTCCAGCAGTTCCTCGATGGGCTGTTCGTCCTGTTTGGCCTGCTCGGCCTCCTTCGCGGTCGGCAGGGCCTGGGGCGACTTGGTCTGCACGTGCTTGACGGTCTTTTCCTGGTGTTTCAGCGACCGGCTGAGCAGCCCCGCCGCCACCGCCAGCACCACAAACGGGAGCTTGGGGAATCCGGGGACAAAGATCATCGCGCCCAGCAGAAACGAGGCGATGCCCAAAGGCCGGCTGCGGGCGAGAAACTGCCTCGTCAAGTCCTTGGAAATGCTGTCCTTCGTGGAGGTCTTGGACGTTAAAAAGCCCGCCGAAACTGCGACGATCAGGGCGGGGATCTGGCTGACCAGGCCGTCGCCGACGGCGAGAATCGAATACATCCGCATGGACTCGCCAGCCGTCATGCCCTTGGACATGCCCATGATGAACCCACCGATGAGGTTGACGGCCGTGATAATCAGCCCCGCGACGGCGTCGCCGCGAACGAATTTGCTGGCTCCGTCCATGGCCCCGTAAAATTCGCTCTCGCGGGCGATTTTCTCGCGTCGCGCCTTGGCCTCGGCCTCCCCGATCAGCCCGGCGTTCAGGTCGGCGTCGATGGCCATCTGCTTGCCGGGCATGGCGTCCAGATTGAACCGGGCCGCCACTTCACTGATGCGCTCCGAACCCTTGGTAATCACGACGAACTGGATGACCACGAGGATCAGAAACACGACCAGCCCGATAATGAGCTGTCCGCCGGCGACGAAATTACCGAACGTTTCAATGATCCTGCCGGCGTCGCCCTGCAGCAGAATCAGGCGCGTCGAGGCGACGTTGATCGAGAGACGAAACAGCGTCATGAACAGCAGCAGCGAGGGGAACGTGCTGAATTCCAGGCTTTCGTGCGTCGCCAGCACCGTCACCAGCACCGCCAGGGACGCGGCGATGCTCATGGCCAGCAGCATGTCCATGAGAAACGTC
>JAFGEJ010000085.1 GCA_016931655.1 Phycisphaerae bacterium | reverse complement strand
GTCGTATCGTCCTCGTCGGTTTTCACCTTCCCTCCGTTGGTGACGATCTTTTCGGGGTCGATCACGAACCAGGGACGAAACGCCTTACTGCCTGCCTCCACGTACATCATCCCGCGCACGTGAAGATGATCCTCATCGGCTGGGTTGCCGGTGATGTCCGTCGACGGCGTTACGCCCTCGTTGCCGGAGACGGAATAACCGTCGGCGGGTTTGTATAGATCATACCGCTGGATCGGCTCGGTGCGGCTGAAAATGCAGCCGCCGACGCCCCCGACCGGCTGCGGGAAGCGCACGTAGGTGAAGATCGTGCCGGAATCAAATCTCGTATACAGATTCGTCCGCGTGGCGTTGCGCCACACTTTGATTTGCTGCTCATATCCCTGATCGTCCAGGATCGGCACACCCGTCGAATCCGTCACGGTCAGATGGATGTACGGATTCGTCACCGGCGCGTCAACTTCACCGGCCATCGGCTTGCCGAACCCGGTATTCCCCGACTCCGCATAACAGAACAGCCACGCCGGAAGATCGGGATCCGAATCCTTCGTCGGGTTCGGGAAGATTTGCACCACGGCATTTTCAGGAACACCCTCGACGCCATTGATTTCACAGAGCGTGCCGTCGTCGGTTCCGTTCAGGCCATCAACAACGGGCGACCATGTCAAGCCGTCGTCATCGACCAATTCCACTTCCCGCCATTGCGAATACACCCCGCCGTTGGCTTCGCTTGCGGTGATCTGTACACAGATATCCGTTGCGCCGGAACCGCCGAATCGCACGATCGCGCGGGTATCGCCCCAGACGCCGGATGTTTTCGGTTCATACCACAGCACGGTAGCCGCGCCGTTTTCGGAAGAATAGAGCTTGGTTTGCCCGTCGCGGATGTCTACCCGCGTGAGCACCTGGCCGTCATATTCCATGTACACCCACGCCACGGCAACACCGGCGGCGTAAGCCCGACCGATCTTTCCCGCCTTGATCGGCTCAGCCAATACGACGAACTTCCCCTCGTGCACACCCTTCGACGGTTTGGAACAGGAGAACGAAACGCGATTCTCAAACTCGGAAAGATTCTCCGCCGGCAGAACAATCGGCTCGTCGATACCCAGGACATCAAAACGATTCGCATCCACGCCGCTGTCATTTTTAACGAGGACGATGTTGCTGTCGGAATATTCACGAATCGCCGACCGCCCGCCGCTCTGCTGCCGTTCTTGGTATGCGCGTGTGGCGTCCAAGATTGAATTGAACGTCTGGGCCTTGATCCGCATCGGTTGGCCGGATTGGACTTTTTCCAGTGACAATGATAACCTTTCAGAATAATGAAACTGGTGTCTTGGTTAACGATATGGGGAGAAGCCCATGGCAATTGAGAAGTTTCCATCCAGCGTGGTTCGCGAACTTGGTTATTACGTTTATCTTCTCATTGATCCTGAGACGGGCGAAATCTTCTATGTTGGAAAGGGTATGCATCATACCGCAGCCGCACGGCTTGCAGTGCAGCAAACCCTTGAGCAGCGCCCCGTACTTGTTCCGCACCAGCTTACCGCCGTTGCGGCCGTTAAGCCGAAGGGCGTCCTGTACGCGGTGCCATAGCGTTTCGCTGACGATTGCGGAATGCTCGCCTTCGTGGATTTCCTCGTGATAACGCACCTTGCCGATATATGTAATGTTGGTCAGAAGGCGGTAAAGTGAATCCTTGGTAAATCTTCGGTCACCGCGAACATCTCCTTTCTTCGTCGTCCATTGCTTGGTGCGCCAGCCACGCCGATCCAATTCCCGGATCGTTGGAATCAGCGACCGCTGTTTCAGGTACAACTCGAATATCTGGCGAACCTGCGCAGCTTCATCCTCATTGACGCTGACTCGCCCACCATTACCGTTGGAGGTGATGTCGTATCCAAGAATCGGACGGCCACCGACCCATTTGCCCTTGCGCCGGGCAGCGGCGATTTTGTCGCGTGTTCGCTCTGAAATAATCTCCCGCTCGAATTGAGCAAAACTCAGCAGAACGTTGAGCATCAGCCGACCCATCGACGTGCTGGTGTTAAACTGCTGCGTAACCGAGACGAATGAGACGGACTGGCGCTCCAGTACATCCATAATCTTCGAAAAGTCGATGAGCGAACGACTGAGACGATCCACCTTGTAAACCACAATGCAATCGACCTTTCCCGCGTCGATGTCGGCAAGAAGCCGTTGGAGGGCTGGCCGTTCCATATTGCCGCCGGTGAAGCCGCCGTCGTCATAATGCGCCGGCAAGCAAACCCATCCCTCGTGCTTCTGGGCGGCAATGTACGCTTCGGCGCTTTCTCGCTGAGCATCCAGAGTGTTGAAATCCTGCTCCAGCCCCTCGGCGGTGCTCTTTCGCGTATAAATGGCGCAACGGAGCGTCTTGGTTTTTTCGTCGTTATCCGTGCGTGTCATGCTGTACATCTTCCTTTCAGGCCGAAGAAATAATTCCCGCTCCAATGCGAGCCGGTGACCGCTTTTGCCACTGCCGAAAGGCTGCGGTACATCTCGCCTTCCCACTCAAAGCCGCTGTCTAGGACTGTTACTACGATGTTCTGACCCTTGTATACTCGGGTCAGAACAGTGCCCGGCATCAACGCACCGGCGCGGTCGCCAAAATCCACATGGGTTGTCTTTGTTGCAGTTGACGATGACGGCTGTGGTTTGTCAGCCGGGCGGCGTTGACGCAAATCAGCGTCATTGGCCAGTTCCTCGGCCCGTCGTCGGGCGCGCTCAGGCAAATCGCCCTCGGCATTGGCCTGGATGCGCCATGCGATCCGCTTCCAGAGGAAGTCTTTATTGCCGGACCGTGTCTGCTCGCCGAAAACCTCCAGGTATCGGCCACGCAACTCCTTGACGGTCATCCGCTTCAGCGTAGCCACCTCGCGTGCGATGTTCAATTTTGTGCCCATGTCATCTCCGATATCTCAGGCTGTTAACGTTTGTGACACGGGGCCATGGATTCCGAAAAATCGCAAGGCGAATCCGGCGGGATTCTCGAACTTTCCACGCTCTCGGACGTGGATGGCGGAAGGCAGCCGGTGCGTCGCTTCAAACGCAGGAATCCAGCCGCCAGCAGCGCTGTTAATTCGTCCAGGCGGTCGTCGATGGACATGTCAGCGGGGTCGTCAGTGAACATGGGCATTCCTCATGTTTCTCGCCCACAACGACCTTCCCTTTGGGACCGGTGAATTGTCCGACGGTGGTGAATTGGTGACGCCACCCAGTCGCGGCGTCCTCCTTCACTACCTACCGCAGGGGAGTTAGAAGTGTCCGCATTCGGGAGCCTTGACGCGATAAGAGTGTTAACCAACGAGGGGGTGTTAACGAGAGAGCGCGAGAGTTTGAGACACTTTCATTCGGGGTTCGACTGCAACCCCACGGGTTGGGATCGTATCCCGAATGCCACTTCTACGAACCGAGAGCGCGAGCGATGACGGACAAAAACACCGTAAATCTTTGAGGACAACGGGATATAGCAAAAGTAGGGAGAAAACGGCAGCGGGGACGTGGCTGTTAACAAAAACGGGCCTCTACGTTCGTAGAAACCCGTCAACCTCCCCGACAAGGACTCGAACCTTGAACCTAGCGGTTAACAGCCGCTCGCTCTACCGATTGAGCTATCGGGGAATTGGCATCACTCGGCTGGGCCGGGGGTATTCCGCCACGGCTACAACCGAGCCTTGTAGAATAATTTATCGGCGTGGAAAGTCAAGACCTTTGTGCGTCTTTCCGGTGGTCGGGTGTGGCTGGAAAATCGCGGCGGTAGAGTGGCACCTTCAAGAAACGACGGCCTCGAAGCGAACGTCGTTTCTTGTGGGTGCTCTTTGCCCCGGGTCAAAAGCACCCACACGCTCGTTTTTTCAAAAAAAACTCGCTTGAAGGCGCCACGGGCGCGGCTGAAACAGGGTAGCGGAACACATAAGAATTCATAAGAAATATGACCCTGCCAACGATTTCCCAGCCGCCCCCCGGTGGTCGTTTTGCGCGGCCTTGCCCGATAGTTCGCCCCGACGGGGCCCGGTAGAATGTAAGGATGCTTGTTTACCACGGGCTTGCGCCCGTGGCTACTTTCAAAGATCATCCCCGGAAATGGGCCATGAACCAAAAAAATACGGGCCTGCTCACCTCCTGTGAGCAGGCCCTGAATCATCCCTGACGAATTAAGCCAGTCCGGCGCCGTCCGGGTGGCGTTTGCCAAGCAATTCCGATCCCTCCAGCGTCGGCCCTCCGGCACGAAGCTGAAACCGCGAACTGCCCAGCATAAGTCACATCGCCCGCCATTTGCCTTGAGGCGTTTTCCGTCAATACAGCCCGTTTATCCGCCGGGCGGACGTTGGCGGGTTCGGCGATTATTGTTGTCATTCGTAACGGAAACGCAACCCTCAAAATGCCGCGTCCCGTACAGCCAAACGCTGTTTTTCCATTCTGGTCGGACCGTAGTTTATCCGATTTGTCCGTTCAGTAAATCAAGAAGTTCCTCGGCCGGCATGGTTTTTTGTCCCGCCGGCGTGGTCCAGACGATTTCCTCGCCCCGGGCCAGCAGATTTTCCATTCGCTGGACGGCCAGCACAGCCGAGCTGTGATTTTTGCCCATGAACCGCCCGATTTCCGGAAAGCTCATTCGCGTATATCGGCGGGCGAGGTACATGGCGATCATGCGGGCCGTCGAAACCGTTCGCGTGCGGCGGGAGGAGTGCAGGTCCGCCGGCGTGACGCCGAAGAACGTCGCGACGACGGCCTCCACGTCGCCCAGCGTTATGACGCTGTCGGTGCGGGCAAGGTGATCGGCCAGGGCGTCGCGGGCCTGCTCCAGCGTGATCCTGCCGCCTTCCAGGGCCGCCAGGGCTGAGAGCTTAACCAGCGTGCCCTCCAACTCGCGGACCGAGCCGCGAATGTGCCTTGCGAGGTAGTCTTCCACGTCGCGTGGCAGGGTCAGGCGCATGGCCTCGGCCTTGGCGCGAAGAATGCTCAGGCACGTCTGACGATCCGGCGCGTCGATCCGAACGACCATCCCCGCGAGGAAGCGGCTGATGAGTTGTTCGTTCAGATCGCCGACCATGCGCGGATGGGCGTCGGAGGCAAGGAGAATTCGCTTGCCGGCGGACTGAATGGCGTTGAAGGTATGGAGGAACTCTTCCTGCGTGGCGCGTTTGGCGGCCAGGAAGTGCACGTCGTCAATCGCCAGCAGGTCCAGGCGGCGGTAACGGTCGCGGAAGTCGCGGCTTTGCTTGGACCGCACAGCCGCGACGAATTCGTTGGTGAACTGCTCGCCGGTGACGTATCGCCAGCGGATCGGATCACCCGTTCGCCCGTCGCGGCGGGTCACGGCGTCGCAGATGCCCTGGAGCAGGTGCGTTTTGCCCACGCCGCAGGCGCCGTGGACGAACAGTTGGGTGAATTGGTGGTTTTGGCGGTCGGCGGCGGCCAGGGCGGCGGAATACGCCAGGCGATTGCTGGGGCCGACGACGAAGTCGTCCAGCGTGTGTTTCAGACGGGCGGCCGGTTCGGGCGTTCGCGGGCGCGACTGGCCCTGCGCGGCGCGGGAAACGAGCTTCGCCTGCAAGTCCAGGTCCCGCTTGCGGCATTGGCCGGTGAGGTTCGGATCAATCGCCACGACCACCGCGAGGCGCTTCGCCAGATGCTCCTCGGCGCTGGCGATCAGGTCGCTCTGGTAATGCTGCTCAATCCAGTTGGCTGTGAAGGGGTTGGGAACGGTGACTCGAAGGTGATGGTCATCCAGCGTCAGCTCGGCGCCGTGTTTGAACCAGGCGTTGTACCTCTGCGGACCGATGCGCTGCTGCAGCGAGGCGTGAATTTGCCGCAGCAGGTCGTCATGTGCGCATACCGGTTCTACGGGAGGGTTCATACATTTTTTCCTTCGTCACGTCGCCTTGCACGCCCTTGCCGGTCTGCCCCGGGAACGGCTTGGATGGGCTGACCTCGTGGTCTCGAAGTGAATACGGCCTTGTCAAGCACCACGCTCCATATAGCAGGACATGAATGTACCGGCCCGAAAATGGCGCGTCAATCACAAAGCGGCGCTTTTCTTATCCACACCGCCCAAGGCTCGAATGCTTCGTCGGTTGGAGCAAAAAAAAACTTTTCATCCACAATCTATTCACACGGGTGCTTTTACTCATCCTCACCGTGACGAATCGCGTTTTATATTGATTTTATTGGCCCAAATTGCGTTCGGCAATTCCTCTCGCGTGGAAATTTTATTTGTCGAACTGGATGGTCAAACGCGGAGCCAAACAAGCCAATGATCGGAAAATCTCTCCGCGGGAAAGACACTTGACGTTGCGAGAGGCGGCGGATACGATTCGGCGTTCCAGGGATCCGCTTCATTGCGGACTAGGCCGAACAATCCGAATCGTGATGAACATGTATTTTCCCCGCTTCGCCGGGGAGCAGGCAGCCCGCTGAAAGCTGATCGCTGATAGCTGACCGCTTGCAAAAAAACGCCCCTATCGTCTAGTGGCCTAGGATATCAGGTTCTCATCCTGGAGACCGGGGTTCGACTCCCCG
>JAFGEJ010000084.1 GCA_016931655.1 Phycisphaerae bacterium | reverse complement strand
GGTTATTCCGGTTGAATTCTCTCGTATTCCGCCAGGATGCGTTCCACGTCGGCGGCGTCTTCGGGCTGATTCAGGCCGCAGTGGGTTTCCAGCATACCTCGCGGCCCCTGCCGGCGCAGCGCCTCGTGAAATTCCGCGTCGGCGGGGAACATCTCCCCATGCTCGTCGCAAGCCCTGAAATGCAACGCCGCCGCGATCGTCCGCAGGATCGGCTCGGCGTCCACGCCGCACGCCCTCGCCAGCCGCAGCGACCCGATACAACGATCCTCCGGCCCGAGCTTGCGGTACAGATCCCGCCCCACGCGGTACACCGAATCGTTCAGGGCCTTGTTGGCGAAGCGTCGCAGCAGGTCATCCACGTGGTCGGCCTGGTTGGCCGGATCGAACTCGCCGGGATACTTCGCGATCAGCGCCTCGGCCGACGCCCACATCGCCGCCCGCGCCCGGGCGTGAATCTCCTCGTCCTCCACGCACTGCCAGATGCTCTGCCGCCCCCGCAGATAGCCGAAATACGCCGCGGCTGCGTGCCCAAGGTTGTGAATGAACAGCTTGCGGTCCACGTACGCGGCGAAGTTGTCCTTCAGCACCAGTCCCGGCACCTCCGGCGGCGGGCCGAGGAATCCCGCACGGTCCGCGATGATCTGGTTGTACGCCTCCGCCCAGACCACCAGCGGATCCTGCCGCACCACCTCCGCCGGCATGATCGGGACCATTTTTCCAATGCTCGTCTCGACCAGTCCCACGCGGGCCGGCAAGTCAAAGCCCCCCGGCAAGTGCCCGCCCAGCCAGCCGCGCATGTGCCCCGCCGCCGCGCGGAGATTCTCGCACAAAATGATCGAAACCGGCGCGGTGCGCTTGGCCAGCCCCGCCGCCAGCGTCGGGGCGATTTTCGGCAGCGCCGCCGGCCCGACCGCCGTCGCCAGCACGTCCGCCCGCGCGACGGCCTGGGCGACCTCCGCCGCCTGCGAAGCGTGCAGGCCGCGAACGTTCGTAACGGTCAGCTGGTCCGGCTGACCCGGCGGCAGGGCGTCCTTGACGATTACCTCGTAGCGCCCGCGCTGGTTCAGTGCGCGGACGATGGCCTCCACGGCGTCCACGAACGTCACTTCGTATCCCGCGCGCGAGAAGAGCTGCCCCACCAGCGATCGGCCGATGTTCCCGGCCCCGAATTGCACTATCCGCTTCATCTTCACTGATAATACCAAATGCACAAAGTAAATGCGTGGCGGAGCACCCGCTCCGCCACGTTAAATCAATTTATGCCGGTGTATTAACATGGCGGAGCGGGTGCTCCGCCATGCAATTGTACGTAGCGGCTACGCAGAGCAGGGTTCCCAGTCCCCCCGTCTTCCCTGCTGCCTGCTCCCCGCTGCCTGCTCCCCGCTCCCTATTTAATCGGCGTAAACAGCAGCACCGCCGGCTGCTGGCCGGTTTCGCGGCAATTGCTCCGATCAATCACCCCCAGGTACCGGGCTTCGTATTCGGGAAGCGAATCCACATCGTCGCCATCCGGAATCTGCACGTAAATATACACCGCGTACGTATCGCTGTTGACCGTTACCAGATTCGCCACAGCCGAGTAGAGCTTGCCGCGCTCTTCCAGATAATCGGCGTCGGAATCGTCCAGCGTCGTTGGGGTATTGAGATTGGCGTCAAAATAATCTCCCAACACCGTGGCCAATTGCCCCGGTGTTTTAAAGCCGCTGTATGTGTTATCCCGCTTGTCAATTATGTCATCGACAATAGCTTCTTTATTCGGCGCAGCCGCCTTTGTCAGGTCTTCGCCATTGACGTCATCAGGCCAGGGAAGTCGCAGCAGTGTTTCCTTGGTGGCCGTATTGATATTCACCTTTCCATACACCCGCGTATCGTCCCCACGCGTGGTATCGGCCGGAAGAACATCACAAATCTCGCCTAAAATTACACCGAAAGGCACATTTGCAGGATAGGATGTTCCGGTTCCGGTTTGAGTCGTGGACAATTCGTTGGCATAAGCGCGGGAAGAATCATTTGCCTTGGAAGTAAGTTGCTCGGCCAATGATTTGTCTCCGTCATCGATTGCTCCGACAAGGAAAATCTTCATTACATCGGTTAAAGAATTCATTTCTCTAACATCTGTAGCACCGTTTTTGCTCTTTAAAATTGAAAAACCGCCGTAATACGTGCTAAAAGAAACCTCATTTTGTTGATTGCCCGCAGGTAAAGCAGGCCAACTATAGTAATCTCCATTGGGACTACCAAGGGTATGATTTTTAACCGCAGCGCCAACAGGGGCCGTTGTTCCCACGGGAACCCCATCTCTCCATTTCGCCATTGCTTGAAGGGCATAACGATGACGTCTGGTGTCTGGTGAAATCGTTGTGCCCGTATCATCGTCTCTTCGGCCGTTGGCAACAAAGGTGTCGTCGTTTATGACATCGTTGGTGACGTATCCGAAATCACTTTTGCTAACTGAGTCGATTTCAATTTTTGGGTCCCCAGGATCATTACCTAATGGTATCCGAACCAGACGAACTGGATCTCCAGAAACAAAATCCAAACTATCCCAACGATGTTTTTCTGAGGAGCCGATTGTATCGAACCCAAAGTCAGCTTCTGCTGCATCACCTCGTAATCCTGTTCCTGGATCAAATTTTCCGCCAAACGTGTAAATGGTATAACGTCCACCGGCTGAAATGGAAACGCTGCCCGGAAATATCTCTTCGTTTGCGCCTTGTACAAGCTTGTATTTTCCTCCCAGCGTGATTGGATTGGTTGAGGGATTATAGAGTTCAATAGCAAATGCCCATCCATGATCTTCTGGAGGAGGGGTGAGTGGTGAATCCTGTAAATTATATGCATATGCTTCAACAATGAACGGCTGGGGAACAACACCGTAAACTTTTGGATCGGGCGCGGCGCTGTGTCCGGTGACTTCAAATTCGTAGGCCTTGTCTGGATCCTGTCCATCCATGTACGCCCAGAGGTTGGCTACAAAATGAGCGGCTGTGATTCTCGCGGCGTCCGTATTTCCCAATGCCTCGGCGAGAATGGTGTATAAACCATTTCGCTTATTTGCCCCATCGGGATCGGTGTCACTTAGCGCCATGAAATCAATAGTGCCGTTTGTTGTCTCCCGCAGCGGGATGCGCTTGGTCAGAGTAGCGTTCGCCCGGCGAAGGAGATTCCGCGTGCAGTTGAACGTTGTGAGGTTTTGGCGGAAACTTGTCTGGTAGGTCAGCGCGTCGAAAAGCCGGCCGATCTGGAACGGCGGCGGGGAACTGACGTTTCCAAGCCCCCAGCGCAGATATACTTCATCGCCGATGGCGAAGGGCAGATACGTAGTGGCCGTGGGGCTATACAGCTGGCTGGCGCATTGGTTGTAGTACGTTTCCAGGTCGGCTGGGTCGGATCCTCTCGTCGTGTTCAGTGCAGTCCAACAGGGGCCTCCTGCGCCGGGAGGTGCATTCAGTTTATCCACGAGGAATTGTTGCAACTCCACGTGGACGGGAGATGTGAAGGCCGGCAGCGTGCCCGTGTCCGTGCCGGCGGTGTTGACGTTGATCAGGGCGCTGAGGTCGATCACGCGCACGGCTGCGTGATACTCCTGCCCGGCGGCGTTCGTCACACCGGTGGGAGAAAGTAACGCGTCGGCATAATCGTCGCCGTCCGTATCAACGGGCCTGCGGTTATGGAAAAGGTTCCATTGATCTCCCGTTTTTGTGAACGTCACATTTGTGGTTTCAACGTGGTTATTGGGCGTTCCGTCAAGTAGATCGAAATCCTCGATAAGGTCGTTTGTGATATGCCCGACGAGGACGGTTCCCGTGCCCGTCGTATTTTCCGTGCTTGCCAGCCAGGAATCGATGCCGTCGCTGGGATAGTCGGTGTATTCTTCGACAGTCGTTGCCGCGTGGTAAACCCCGGTTGCATCGATATACAAATCTTCCCGCAGTTTGGCCTGGATTTGCGAGACGAGGCCCTGCGCGACGGGGTCGGCCGGCGTCTGCTTCGCCAGCGCCTCAGCCGTCCGACGCTCCATGTGCGAAATCAGCAGAAACGTCGCGCCCAGCATCGCGATCATCGTCAGCAGTCCGACCACCATCACCAGCACCGAACCGCGATGAAATTTTCTTGTGGCACCTTCAAGCGAGTTTTTTGAAAAAACGAGCTTGTGGGTGCTTCTTCGTTCAAGCGAGTTTTTTGAAAAAACGAGCTTGTGGGTGCTTTTCCCGCGACAAGAGCACCCACAAGAATCGGGCGTTTCATTGAAACGCACGATTCTTGAAGGTGCCACAAGCCCGGAACCCGAATTCTGCCATACATCTTTCATTGTACTGCCTCTTTCCTGCCGCGGGGCGCCTCCCCAGGGGACGCGCCTTGCCTTTTTGCCTGAAAGGCATTGGCATACCAGCCCAGGGCAACGCCCTGGGTGGGCGGATTCCCGTCTTCGGAGCCCTGTAGGGGCGAAACACCCTGTCACGCCCTTACAGGGCTTGGGATGATCTCGTTGCCGTATCCCCAGGGCGTTGCCCTGGGCTGGTATGTCTCAGCCCGCCGGGCTGTAGTTCCATAGGACGTGCCCTTGGGGGATACGCGCAACCGTTATTCAATTTTTCCCGCGTGCAACCCGGCTTCGCCAAGGCTTCGCCGGGCCTTCGGCAAGTTGCACGCCCTACAAATTTCCTATTACCCAGTCCCCAGTCCCGAGTCCCTGGTCCCCCTCTTCCCTAGTTAATCGGTACGATGACTTCATACACTGCCGAGCCGCCGGCAGCCGCCTCAAATTCCGGGTCATAAATCGTAAACCGCACGCGAATCGCCGTCGGCCAGTTGTTCTGGTTGTGATGCGTCCATAAGGCACGGTAGCCATGCCCAATTTCTTTGAATTCTAAAAGATTATCTGCATAACCATCTTTGTAAGGAGAGTCCTGTGACCATTGTTTGCTGGGTAAACCGGTTACTGTATGTTTACTATCAGCACTATATGATGAGCTCACACCAAACCAATTTATATTACCACCACTAACAGTTCCATCTGTCCATTGGATTCCCAAATACACAATCTCTGACGTGAGAATTTTCCATGAATTTGTCACATCGATAAGTGTCGCCGGAGGATAGGCAATCTCGTTGTCACGCGGGACACGCCCATTGATGTATAGATTTGTTATGTAGGTATTGATATTTTCCCTGGACATAGTTTGGATATTTTCCAAACCGCAGTAAAGCACATCAATTTCATCATCATTTGATCCATCATCGTCAAGATCGATGTGGACGGAATCGTAAAGCTGTGTTCCTCCTTGAGATTGCCAGCATAACCAAGGTACACGAAAGAACAGATTTCGAGTAAGCGTGTATCCACTCTGGGTATCGGTATCGGGATCGGCAAAACCATAGATACTGATTCCAGCAAGCGATCTGTAGTTTCCGGTTCGACTTTGTGTAATTCCACTTGTTGTGAAAAGAAGATAAGGACGATCTTCGTTAGCATCTCCTTCAGGGTCTAATCGCGTAATACACAGGAATCCGTTTTTCGTGATTTTAGCCAGGTCGTTACGTATGGTACGAGCGATGGCGTCGGCTGTGTTGTTTCCGCGGCTGCGGTTCTGGGAGAGTGCGACGGTTCGCTTGGCCTCGCGTGCGATCATGCCGAAGGCGAGCATCATGAGGACCATGACGACCACGGCGATGAGCAGTTCCGCGAGCGTAAACCCGCGTGGTGGCTTGGGCATCTTGCCCAAGTGTGGCTTGGCCCTCTGGGCCAAGCGTTGCACGGCCATCCTGGCCGTGCCAAAAGGAAAATCATGGACGGGACGTCCATGCCACGCTTGGGCCGGACCTGTCCCCAAGGGAGGCCCAAGCCACGTTGCTCCGCCGGTCTGTAGGGCGTGCGACTTATCGCAGGCACGGCGAGGCCTCGGCGAGGCCGAAGTGCACGCGCAACTCGCGGAAGACGCCCCAGCCCCGAGTCCCCGGTTCCCAGTCCCGAGTCCCGAGTCCCCAGTCCCGAAATGTGTTCTTTGTTCCATCATGTGTTTCGCGTTTCAGCAAATCCTGCAATTTGTCATTCTGAGCGGAGCGAAGCGAAGTCGAAGAATCTTATATGTATCAGACCCGTGAGGTCCTTCGACTTCGGGGCTCGCGTTGCTCGCCCCTTCGCTCAGGATGACATCGATATATTGCCATATTCCCAATCACCTCCGCGCTACGGCCGAAGCGCCGTCCGCGCGGAAAGAATGTTTATAACGGGACTGTATACACCTACAGGAGTTGTGCCCGTGCTTTCGTATTGCATAAATACCCAAGGATTTACAGCATTTGAGGAAAAAGGTTCGTCAAGATAGGCCGTACTTCCTTGAACACCCGTGATTTTTCGATATTCACCGGTATTTGTAGCAACGACGTAGGAATGAAGAAGTTTGGATCTGTGCGCCGCAGGTATGACTGCGGAAATTGTGAAATTATCATTCCCGGCATTTATTGTAGTCATCGGCAACGGTTTGACGATGTCACTGTAGACAGTAGGTGTATTCTGTTTTTTATAAGCCACGATTATGATTCCGACAGCCTCTCCGTCTTCGCGCCATAGTGAAACAAAACCAAGTGTTGATTTCGGGCGTATTGTTCCTGAATCATTTACCCAGTCCGGATCATTCTCCGATACCGTTGTAGGTTTTGGTAAATAGGGTTGTGGATAGGGTGTATCCGCTTCGCCAAGTGTTGTGGGGCCGATGGTAAAACTAGACGTTGCTGGTAATGTTGCATACGTCCTCGCCTTAATCGTCGCCAGGCCGTTTTGGCAGATGATGGAACCGAGCGTGTCGTTGTAGGAGGACTGGTTTTCCTTGATGGCTGCGGGGAACAGGGCGGCTGCCATCGCCCCGCCGACGGCAAGAATGCCAATGGCAATCAAAAGCTCCATCAGCGTGAAGGCCTTGCGGCCTTTTCGTATCTCGGAACCTTGCCTACCGGCAAGCAGGCTCGGAACCTTGCCTACCGGCAGGCAGGCTCGGAATTCGTATCTCGAAATATGATTCTCGAATTTCATCTTCCTATTGCCTACTACCGTGTAACACGGAAAAAGTTCCATAATTGTCACCCTGAGCGGAGCGCAGCGGAGTCGAAGGGCCTCGCGTCAACGTATATGTAAGGTCCTTCGACTTCGGACCTCGCTTTGCTCGGTCCTTCGCTCAGGATGACAGCTATATGACATTTTTCCTGTAACCAAGTCCTATTCTCTGGCGAAAAACTTGCCCGTGTATAAGTTCAGGGCCAGGAACTGGCCGTATTCGTTCAGGTAATCTTCGGCAGATCCCGCGGCTTGACGAGCCTCGAGAACCTTGTAATCAAACAGCGTTACCGCCAGCACGCCTTTCTGCAGCATGATTTTTCTCGGATCGGTACTGCTGGAATATCCGGCGGCAAAATTCTCCCAAAGCAGGGTATCGGAAGGTGTTGTGCCGGGATTAGAAAAAACAACTGAATTGCTTGGGTAAGTTATACTGTTACCGTCTCTGCAATAAGTGACCACTTCCCCGGCGGGATTGAAAATAATCGTAAAGGTTGTGAAAAGCCGAAGCATCTCTTTTCGTGTACTTTCACTTGCTGAATCCAGGTTATCGTATGCATCTCCGCTTGCACTAAGGAAGTAGTCGCTGATTCGTCCGAAGGCCATCGAGCCGGGCATGGGCCGGGGCTGATAGCCGGGGGCGAGGTCGAAGCTGTTGGCTGTGGTTCCGCTTGTTGTCGACGGGTCGTCCCAGATAATGGCGGCGTAGCAGCGGGGCAGGTTGGGGCCGATGTGGTAATCCGGATTGTCGGACATCTGGACGTGTACGCCGGCGTAGGTTCCCTTGGTGATGGCCAGGGCGCGGGCGGCGGAGAGCTGCGCCGAGAGGACGTTGAAGGCCTGCTGGTCGGCCCCGGCGGTGAACAGGCTCGTGAGCGTCGGCAGGGCCGTCGCTGTGATCAGGACGATGATCGAAATGACCACCATCAGTTCGATGAGGGTGAAGGCGGTAGTTGGTAGTCGGTAGTCAGTAGCCGGGAGCCGGTAGCCAGTGGCTGGGAATCGGCCTTTTCGTATCCCGGAACTCGGAATTTGTATTTCGGATTTCATCTTCCTGCTGCCTGCTTCCTGCTCCCTGCTGCCTATTCCCTGTTGCCTTCTTCCTTCCATCATTTATCCGAGCGGAGGTCGTCATCCGTGCCGTACAGGCCGTCGTCGCCCGGCGCGACGAGAATGGGCGCATTACCCAAACCGCCACTGGGGAAATATTGAATCACTCGGCCGGAAGGATCAACGAAATGGAAAATTGTAAAATCATTATTGCCAGGATCAGGCTCTGTTGGATTGTCTTTGTTAAAGGCTTTCGTATCCAAAGAACCAACTTTTTCCACAAACCGAGTATACGAAGCCAAAACGGCTCCTCCGGATTCTCGTCGAATACGAAGTTCGTAGATTTCGCCACTTCCGGGGTCTGTATCTTTATTGCCGGGATATTCTCCCGTCTGGTCGTAGTAGTCATTCACGGCGGTCATGATGATGGCCATGTTGGCCTTGGTTTTTTCGACGTCGGCGGCGGAGGTGAGTCTGTATCCCACGCCGATGCCGATGGCGGCCAGCAGGACGATGATCGCAATGACGATCAGGAGTTCCACGAGGGTGAAACCGGTAGCCGGTAGTCGGTAGCCAGTAGTCAGTAGCCGGTGCGGATTTCGGAATTCGTGTTTCATCTTTTTGTTTCCTGCTGCCTTCTTCCTATTGCCTGCTGCCTATTCCCTATTGCCTTCTTCTAGTCTATTCTCCGGCGATATCGTCGGTGGCGTCGTTGGCGTCTCGGCCCTGGGACAGCAGGCGGGGACGCTTTCCGCCCAGTCCGCCGGCGGGGTCGTACAGCAGCGGCCCGGCGAAGCCGTCCACGAGAAACTCGTTTCCGTTTTCGTCCTGGTAGATCGCGCCGCGGGCGAGGCGTTGCAGGTCGGCCCGGCAGGCGGGGGTGCTTCGCAGGGTCCGCAGCAGGGCGACGGTGCTGTCCGGCCCGCCGTCGCCGGGCGGATAGGCGTGGCGGGCGGAGTGATAGGCCTCCAGCGCAGCCAGCACGACGGCCTGCGTGTGGCGCGTCTGCCGCGCGCGGGCGTCGGCCTGCACCGACGAGCCCACGCCCGTCGCGAGCAGAAATCCCACCGCCACGATCAACAACACGATCAGCATCTCCACGAAGGTGAAGGCGTTGCGGAGTCTGGTGGCACAGCTTTGCAAGCTGTGACGAGTGCACAGGTTGAAAACCTGTGCCACCGGCCGGGTTGTTTCGTTCCGTAATCGCATCGCTGTGGCTTGGGCATCTTGCCCAAGCGTCACACGGCCATCTTGGCCGTGATGAAATTGAAATTTGAAATCTTGGGCAAGATGCCCAAGCCACGTATAAAGGCTATGGATTCACCAGGTCGTCGTTGTCGTCGTTATCTTTGTCCCAGTCGCCGTTTTTACCGGGAGTGATAAGAAGGAACGGCATGTTTCTTCCGTCATACAATCCGGGATGACTTGTACTGTCCGGATCATTTTCCGTGATATAGGGAATTGTTTCGGGATTATGGTCTTTGATAAAGCTTCCACCTTCGGAAAGGCGGTAGTACAAAACGGGGTTTCCGAAGGCATCGGCGAAGACAGGCGAGTCGCTGTCTTCGACCGTCGGGATTTTTTCCGTGCCGTTGTATGGGCCGTAGACCTTGCCCTTCGCAACAAGGCGGAAGCCAAAACCGTCCTTGCCGTCGTCATCGGACATAGTGGCGCCCGGCGTGCCCTTTGTGCCCGGATTATTTGCATATCCGGTTAACAGGAGAACAATGAGCTTTTTTCCGACCCTATCGTTGTTGACGGTAAAGTACGCATTCGATGAAGACGTGCTGGGCGGATAGTCACCGTCGAAGTCGTCGGCGTACATATCGCAGGCGGCGGCGATGAGGTTGATGTGGGTCTGGCTCAGGCGGGCGCGGATTTCGGCGCGGATCAGATCGAAGGCCGGCAGCAGAATCCCCGCCAGCAGCAGGACAATCGCCACGATCACCAGGATCTCCACGAGGCTGAAGGCCGTCCTGTTGGTAGCCGGCAGCCGGCAGCCGGTAGTCGGTAACGAGCCGGGCCTGTTAAGGCCCGGATTCCTCCGCGGACGATTACCAGTAGCCGGTCGCCGGTAGTCAGGGTTCAATGAATTTCGGAATGTTTTATCTGTATTCATCTGCTGCCTATTGCCTGGATTCGTAGGGCGTGCAACTTGTTGCACGCGCAATCTTCATTTATTTCCTTTTTCCCGCGTGCAACAAGTTGCACGCCCTGCAACTACAACCATCCGTGAGGTCCTTCGACTTCGGACCTCGCGTCGCTCGGTCCTTCGCTCAGGATGACAAATAAGGTGCATAATGCTTAAAAATTCCTCGGGCTTTGCTCGTCGAACCAACTGGCAGGATTGCTGCTTCCGCGATTGTCCAATCCCTGGCCGAAAATCAAAAACGTGTCGGAGTTGTAGGCCTGATCTAAAGTTCCCGATGGATCAAAACGTGTATCGTGGATGATATTGTTAAATGCAGTTTGCGTACCTGAATCGGAGCCGGTATAGGAAGCGTTGTCGCCGAAATCAAACGCGATCGGCGCCGTCGAATAGGAACCGCTGTTTCCCAAGCGGGAGGGATAGTAAAGAAGAGCCTGGGCTTCATCGCCGGGGAATAGGTCAATGGGGGTATATAATGGGTAATCGTGTGGATTCTCAGGTGTATTCACATTCGTATGAATCACCCGATCTTCCTTATAGTCCACGTATGCGGAGGTGGGAGCATTGCCAAAGGCTCCGCTGCCGTTGGGGGCAAGATCGAACACAGCCGCGGCGAGAATTTGGCTGCCCGTGTATTTCGTGGCGCCGGTCCCCAGCCAGCTGGGATTTTCCTGTCCCGGGAAGTATTGGTGTTCCTGCTGGTATCGCAGGGCGCCGGATTCGAGCTGCATGATGTAGGCCTTCGTCGTGGCGCGGTAGGCCAGCGCCTTGGCGCGGAGAATGCTCGGCAGGAGAATGCCCACCAGCAGGACGATCACGCTGATGACCACCAGCAGTTCGATGAGGGAGAAGGCGGTCGCCGGTAGTCGGTCGCCGGTAGTCGGTAGCCTGCCCCGTTGGAGCCGGTAGCCGGGATTCCGGACTTCTGACTTCTGACTCCTGACTCCTGACTTCTGATTTCTTTGAAGTTCGTTCATGTTTCTTTTCCTTTATCCCTGCATGGTCTGGAGCATGGCGACCATGGGCATGAACAGGGCGACCACGATAAAGCCGACGATCACGCCCAGCGTGATGACCATGACCGGCTCGAGCAGGCTGACCATGCCGGCGACGAGGGTTTCGACCTCGTCCTCGTAGGTGTCGGCGACCTTTTCGAGCATCTTGTCCAGTTCGCCGGTCTCCTCGCCGACGTCGATCATGTTGACGACCATGGGATCGACGACCTTGGCCTGCCGGAGCGGCTTGGCGATGCTCTCGCCCTCGCGGATGCTCTCGCGGACGTTTCGCAGTGCGCGGGTGTAGACTTCGTTGCCGGCGGTGTCGGCGGTGATCGTCAGCGCGTCCAGGATCGGCACGCCGGCGGCCAGCAGCGTGCCGAGCGTCCGGCTGAAGCGGGCGACGGCGGACTTGCCGATGATCTTGCCCATGATGGGAATGCCCAGTTTGGTGCGGTCCAGGAGCATCGAGCCGGCGTCGGACTTCCGCAAAATGCGCGTCAGGAGGAAAAACGTCACCGGGACCAGCAGGATGTGCAGGTATCCGCCCTCGGTCATCCACTTGCTCAGGCCCAGCAGCATGAGCGTCGGGCCGGGGAGGCTCGCGCCCATTTCGCCGAAAATCGACTGGAACTGCGGTACGATAAAGACCAGCAGGCCGGCGACGATCAGAATGGCGAAGGTGATGACGGCGACGGGGTAGATCATCGCGCCGATGATCTTGCGGCGCAGGGCCTGCGATTTTTCCATGAAGTCCGCGAGGCGCTGGAGGATCACGTCGAGCACGCCGCCCAGTTCGCCCGCCCGGACCATGTTGGTATACAGGCGGTCGAAGGCCTTCGGGTGCATGGCCATCGCGTCGGAAAGGCTCTTGCCGCCTTCCACGTCGTCGGCGACGAGGCGCAGACCCACGCGCAGCATGCCGGGCTTCTGCTGCTCCTGGAGGATGCGCAGGGAGCGGAGAATCGGCAGGCCGGCGTCCTGAAGCGTGGAGAGCTGTCGCGTGAACTGCGTCAGGAGCTTGGGGGAAACTTTTCCGACGCGTCGACGGCGTTGTCCGCCGGCGGCGGGGGCGGCTGCGGCGCCGGCGCGGGGTTTTTTCGCGCCGCTCTTGCCGGAGCGCTCGCGGATTTTCGTGGGAAAATTGCCCATCGAGCGAACCTTGGCGATGGCTTCTTCGCTCGTGGCGGCGTCGACCGTGCCCTTGACGGCCTGGCCGACGTTGTTCATCGCTTCGTACTGAAAGGTCGGCATGCTTGACTCCTGCTTCGGAATTTTCACCACAGAGACTCAGAGAACACAGAGAACAACATTCTTCTTAAAGCCTGTATGAAAACGTGTCGCGGGCCTCCGGCCCGCGCGTGCCGAGAGCATCTTGCTCTCGGAATGGCCTTGTTCTTCGCGGCCAAGAT
>JAFGEJ010000083.1 GCA_016931655.1 Phycisphaerae bacterium | reverse complement strand
TCAAAACCCGCCAGGATACGCAGGACGCCCTCGTGCGCCTGCTGAGCGATCAGCAGATCAATCTTCTGCAGGACTACGAAATTATTCCCGTGACGCGCATGAGCGACGCGCCGGTGCGGGTGGACGAGATGGACCAGTTCCACGCCGCCCTGGCCCACAACCCGGACCTCGAACAGGCCCGCCTGGCGATTCAACAGGCGGATATCAACGTGAAGGTCGCGAAAAACGGCACGCTGCCTTCGTTGAACGTCTCGGCCGGCGCGGACATCAACGGCGGATCGCGCGCCAGCCGGCACGTCGTCTGGGACGACGTCTGGTCCGGACATTTCATCAGCTACAGCGCCCAGTTGACCTTCGAGTATCCCATCGGCAACCGCGAACGGATCGCGCTTCTCGCCCAGGCGCGCCTGGAACGCAAACAGGTCGTCACGCAGATGCAGAGCGTCGCCGACCAGGTCGCCCAGGCGATCCGCGAACGGATTCGACAGATTCAGTCCCGCTACGAGGAATACAAGGTGCAGACCGAGGCCCTGGCCGCCACGCGGGCCCAACTCGAGGCGCTGGACGATCTGGAAAACATCCGTGGGCAGCTCACGCCGGAATTTCTGAACCTCAAGCTCCAGGCCCAGGCCGACGTCGCCAGCGCCGAAAGCGCCCAATTGCAGGCGGTGGTGGAATACAACACCGCCATGCTTGACCTGAACCGCCTGACGGGCACAACGCTGGAAATGCACCAAGTGAAACTCGCCCTTCCAGTCGCTTCGCGCCTGGCGGGAGAAAAACTCTCCGATCTGCAAACCGCCCCCTCGGACGCCGCCCCGACCACCCAGCCGACCACGAACCCCGCCGAGTCCGAACCGCCGGCCAAGTCAAACACCGCCCCGAATTCCAAACCCAGCCGGGTCGGGGATATCCCGAAACTCTCGCGGTCGCTTTAATTTTGGTAGTTGGTAGTCAGTAGCCGGTAGTCGGGTCTTTCCGGCAGGGTCTACGCATCTGAATTCTTTGTGTTTTTCATATCTTTCGCCTGAAAGGCGTATACATATCAGCCCAGGGCGAAGCCCTGGGAGAGTGATTTTGCATGAAGCAGAGCCCTGAAAGGGCGAGACATTATGTCACGCCCTTACAGGGCTTGGTTTATTATTCCCCATTTTCCCAGGGCTTCGCCCTGGGCTGGTATGTTTCAGCCCGTTGGGCTGGGAAAAAATTTTGATGCGTAAGCCTTGGTCTTTCCGGTCACTGACTACCGGCTACTGGCTACCGACTACGTTTTGGGAACCTTTCGTCTGGAAGATGGCTACGACGTCGGCCTGGTCGCAGAGAAAATACCCCAACACCAGCCAGAACAGCGTTTCCGGACTCAGCCAGAGCCTCCAGCTTCCCAGGGGGCGGTCGAAAAGCACGTCCATCGTCCCGTCGAAACGCCGCATGTAATAGTGGAGAAACGGCAGGCTGAGGATGGGCATGTTGGTGTACGGAGCGAGGTAGTATTTCTCCAGCCGCCAGCCAAGGTTCTCCCCGGCCTGGCGCAGGGCCGGCAGGGAGAAAATGTGCCGATGGTAAGGTTGATGGAGGGGATGAACGTATTTTTCCGCCCGTCGAAGGTCGATGCCGGCTGCGTTGGGCGTTCCGATAGCGATGAATCCTCCGGGAACGCACAGGCTGTTGAGGGTTTGCAGAACCCCCAGCGGGTCTTCGGAATGTTCCACAACGTCCTGGGCGATCAGAAGGTCGTATTTCTGTTCCAGGGCGGTTTCATCGCCGTGGTTTTCGTTGTAGGGGTCGTAGCCGACGGCGTTGTATCCTTTTTCGCGGAGGTAGGTTACAAGCAGCCCACTGCCGCATCCGTAGTCCAGGACTCTATGATGTCTATCCAGTCCAACGCGGCGGAGACGACGTGTCAGCCGGCGATACGCCCAGCGGAGAACCGCGTCCAACTCCTGCTGGAAGTAGGGGTAATAGCGATAATACTCCGTCAGGTCCACCTCGCGCCCGGCGTGAATGCTTCCGCAACTCGCACAGCGCCAAAGGGGAAACTGCTCGTGCATGAATCGCCGAACGTTGGAACGGACGGCGGCGAGTTCGGGGGGTGAATCCGCGGGAGGGGTTTTCCCGCAAATGCAGCACGTGTAATCGGTGGGCGTCACTGGTATGATGGTAGCATCCGGGACTTGCGGGAGCAATCACAATCGCTATGATGGTCCTCCCATATGAGAATTCTGAAAAACCTACCACAGAGACACAGAGGTCACAGAGAAAGACATTATTTCTTAAGGTTTTCTCTGTGCTCTCTGTGTCTCTGTGGTAAAAATATCCTTTTTTCAGAGGTCTCATATACGAAAGGCTAGGCCTGAGGGCATGGAAAACTGGACCGCGGACATCGAATTCGAGCGGATCGGCCCGCTGATGCGGCTGGTGAAGAAATTCATCTTCAATCCCCTGGCGAATCACTTACCGGCCCAGTGGTGGCGGACCTGGCTGCGCGAGGGGCAAAGCGAACTGGCGCTGGCGAACTGGAACGATCCGGGCGGCTGGCGGAGCATGGTCATCAGCTACGAGGGAAACCCCGAAAAAACCTGGGACAGGATGCTCGTGAAGGGCGGAACGGTCCCGATGGCGTTGCGGAACCGCCGGCGGTTAACCGCCCGCCTGTGCGCCCGCCTGATCGACCAGGCCGGTCACGACCCGGCCCACGCGATGTGCCTGGGCGCCGGGCCGGGCCTGACGATCATGGACGCCATGCAGGCCGCGAAGAAAAACAGCTTCGCCACGCTGGTGGATATCAGCTCCGACGCCTTCGACTACGGCCAGGCCGAGGCGAAACGGCGGGGACTGGCGGACCGCGTGAAATACATCCAGGCCGACGTCCGCGACGTGAAACAAATGCTGGACCGCCCCGTCGATCTGGTGGAACTGATCGGCATCTGTGAATATCTCGACGACGAGCATATCGTTTCGATCGTCCAGGCGCTGGGGACCATGATGGACCCCGGGACGGCTGTGGTGTTCAACAGCATTTCGGACCGCCACGGAACGGACCGGTTTTTCCGCAACGTTTTCGGGCTGCACATGCACCACCGCTCGCCGGAACAGATCGAGGCGCTTTTGAAACCGGCGGGATTCGGGGAATTCCGGCATTTCCCGGAGCCTTTGGGCGTGTATACCGTGGTCGTCGGGACAAAATCCGCCGCCAGGAAAGGGATTGCATAGTCATGGCCGACGTTCAGGTTCCCTGGGGCCAGGCGGAGCTTCCCATCCACCTGCCCGCGAATTGGCGCCTTCAGCAGGTCGCCCAGCCGGAGTTCCCGGCTGCTCCGAGCGACTGGGAAGACCGCCTGGCGATGGCACTGAGCAAACCGGTGGCCGGCCCGTCCCTGCGCGAACGTCTCGAAGCCGTCCGGGGCGGGAACGTCGTCCTGATCGTGGAGGATCTGACGCGCCACAGCCCGCTGGGGCGCATTCTCGATGTAATTCTTCGTGAAGTCCGCCACGCCGGCGTGCCCGACGAGCGATTGGAGATCGTAATCGCATCGGGCATGCATCCCCCGCCGGCGAGGGAGGAAATTCGCGCGAAACTTGGCCCCGCGGCCGAGGGAATCGCCTGCCGCTTCAACCCGTGGCACGACGAGAAGGCGTATGTAAACCTAGGCCGGGCCGGGGGCGTGGAGGTGCGGGTGGATCGCGGCGTCGCCGAGGCCGACCTGCGGATTCTCGTGTCTTCCGTTTCGCCGCATCTGCAGGCCGGGTTCGGCGGGGGATACAAGATGCTGTTCCCCGGCTGCGGATTGCAGCGGAACATTCGCCTGCTGCATCGCGTGGGCATTTGCCGTCGGGGGCAGGGGCAACTGGTCGGCACCAGCGCCGAAGACAATCCCATGCGTCGCGTGATCGACCAGGCCGGGGCGCTCGTGGACGCCCGTCACGGCGTGACCTTCAGCGTGCAATACGTTCTGGACGGCGAGAATCTTCCGGCCCACGCAGCCGCGGGCGAAACCATTCCCGCCCATCGCATGGTCGCCAAGCAGTGCGCCCTGTCCTGCGGGGTGATGCCCGAAGGCGCCGCCGACGTCGTTATCGCCAACGCCTACCCGCGCGATCACGACCTCTGGCAGGCGTTCAAGTGCATTCCCAACACCTGCTGGGCCGCCCGTCCCAACGGCGTGGTGATCTGCCTGGCCCGCTGCGAACTGGGACTCAACGAAATGAAGCGGATGTGGTGGCCTTTCAGTCCCGGTGCGACGCGCCGCCTGGTTCGCCTGCTGGGCCCGCACACGATCAGTTCCCTCATAGACCGCATCGTCAAACAATTGGCCGGCGATTCGCAATGGTTTATCCGTCTGGCGTCGCAACTACTGGAACGGAACTGGATTTACCTGGTTTCTCCGAAGCTCAAATCCGACGGCGTGACGTTCCCCGGCGTGGCGATCTTCGGAACGGTGGAGGAGGCCGTCGCCCGCGCCCAAAAGGTCCTCGGCGAAGGCCCGCAGCGCGTGGCGGTATACCCAGCCGGAGGGATCAGCTATCCTTCTCCGAGTACGGCGGAGTCGAACCGCGCCCGCCGCGAAGGGGCCGAGGCGCCGTGACGGCTGCGACGCTCATCCTGACGGTTCTGGGGGGGCTGATCGGCCTGGAGTGGCTGCTGCGGAACTGCTTCGCACTGCACGTCTGGCGGCGCGTCTTTCACATCACGCCCGAAAGTCCGGGATATTCCGCCGCGGAAAAACCGCCGCTTCTGAGCGTTGTTGTGCCCGCACGGGACGAGGAATCGCACATTGGCGCGTGCCTTGCGTCGCTGTTGGGGCAGGACTATCCGAATTTTGAGATTCTCGCCGTCGACGACCGCAGCTCCGACCGGACGGGCGAGATTATCGAAGCGATGAGCCGGCGGGACGGACGCATCCGCCTGCTGCGGGTCACGGAGCTTCCCCCCGGCTGGGCGGGCAAGACCCACGCTCTGCAACAGGGAATCGCCGCGGCCGGCGGGGAATACCTTTGCCTCAGCGACGCGGACGGCCGAATGACGCACCCGCGCACGCTGTCGATTGCGATGGAACACGCACGAACGAAGCAGGCCGACCTGCTGAGCCTGCTGCCCAAACTGGTTCTCGGGGGATTCTGGGAGCGTTTCCTTCTGCCGATCTGCGCGGGCGTGCTGATGATCTGGTTTTCCCCGAAGCGCGTGAACGACCCGGCCCGCAAAACCGC